>CAIMTB010000326.1 GCA_903844265.1 uncultured Verrucomicrobiota bacterium | reverse complement strand
TGGTGATCTTGCGGTTGGCCGGGATGATGGCTTCGCCAGTCTCGGAGTTCTTGACGTCCAGCGGGATCTTTTCACCGAGGAGGATGTTCGAGAGGGACTCGGTCATCTCTTCGCGGAGGCGGGAGTCGGCCGTGCGGTACTCCTCGTTGACCTTCTTGAGGGCGCGGCGCTGGTCGTTGGGCGAGAGGCGTCCGTCGTCCTTGTCGGTACGGGAGGAGACCTTGACGTCCATGATGATGCCGGAGATGCCGGAGGGCACGCGGAGGGAAGTGTCCTTCACGTCACGGGCCTTTTCGCCGAAGATGGCGCGGAGTAGCTTCTCTTCGGGGGCGAGGTCGCCTTCGGACTTCGGGGTGATCTTGCCGACGAGGATGTCGCCGGGTTTCACCTCTGCGCCGACGCGGATGACGCCGTCGGGTCCGAGGTTCTTGAGAGCCTCTTCACCGAGGTTGGGGATGTCGCGTGTGATTTCCTCGGGGCCAAGCTTGGTATCGCGGGCACCGACCTCGAATTCATCGATGTGGATGGACGTGAAGACGTCGTCCTTGACGATGCGTTCGCTGATGAGGATGGCGTCCTCGAAGTTATAGCCGTTCCAGGGCATGAACGCGACGAGGGCGTTGCGGCCGAGGGCGAGTTCGCCGTCCTGGGTGCAGGGACCGTCCGCGAGAACCTGGCCCTTTTTTACGGTGTCACCTTTGGCTACCAGGGTTTTCTGGTTGATGCAGGTGGCGGCGTTGGACCGCATGAATTTGCGGACTGGATAGATGAAGACGCCGGTGCCGGGGTCGTTCTTAAGCTTCTTCTTGGATTCCGGAAGCTTGCCGTCGGCGGTGATGATGATCTGGTTGCCGGTGACGGACGCGACTTTTCCGGCTTCTTCGGAGACGAGCACGGCGCGGGAATCGCGGGCGACGCGTTCCTCGAGGCCGGTGGCGACGAATGGCGCTTCCGTGACGAGCAGCGGCACGGCCTGGCGTTGCATGTTGGAGCCCATCAACGCGCGGTTGGCGTCATCGTGCTCGAGGAACGGAATGAGGGAGGCAGCCACAGACACGAGCTGCTTCGGCGACACGTCCATGTAGTCGATCTGCTTCGGCTCGGCGTCGATGAAGTCGCCCTTGCGGCGGCAGGTCACCGTCAGGGTCAGGAAGTGACCCTTGTCGTCGATCTGGGCATTCGCCTGGGCGATGACGTAATTCTCGTCACGGTCAGCGGTCAGGTACTCGATGGTGGTGCTGACACGTCCGGCCTCGACCTTGCGGTACGGGGTTTCGATGAACCCGAAGTCGTTGATCCGGCCGAAGGTGGCGAGCGAGGCGATGAGGCCGATGTTTGGGCCTTCGGGCGTTTCCACCGGGCAGATACGGCCGTAGTGGGAAGGATGGACGTCGCGGACTTCGAAGCCGGCGCGGTCGCGGGAGAGACCCCCGGGCCCGAGGGCGGACAAGCGGCGCTTGTGAGTGAGTTCGGCCAGAGGATTGATCTGGTCCATGAACTGGCTCAGCTGGGAGCGGCCGAAGAAGTCACGGATGACTGCCGAGAGCGCCTTGGGGTTGATGAGCTTCTGGGGCGTCATCGTGTCCATGCTCTGGTCGAAAAGCGTCATGCGCTCTTTGACGAGGCGTTCGGTGCGTGCGAGACCGACGCGGCACTGGTTGGCGAGGAGTTCGCCGACGGTACGGACCCGGCGGCTGCCGAGGTGATCAATGTCGTCCAGGCTGCCTTCGCCCTTCTTGAGCATAAGCAGGTACCGGGTCGCGGCGATGAGGTCCTGCTTGGTCAGGATGCGCGAGTCCTGCTTGTCGGCGAGGCCCAGCTTCTGGTTGATCTTGTAGCGACCCACGCGACCCAAATCATAGCGCTTCGGGTCAAAGAAGAGGCGCTTGATGAGGGCTCGGGCGTTCGCCGCGGTCGGCGGATCGCCGGGGCGGAGGCGGCGGTAGATGTCCTTGAGGGCCTCGTCCTCGTTGCGGGTTGGATCCTTCTTGAGGCACTTGATGACGATGCCGTCATCCACGGTGGTGTCGACCACCTTGATCTTGTTGATGCCGAGTTCAGCGATCTGCTTGACGACGACTTTGGACAGCGGCTCGAAGGCGCGGGCGACCACGATACCCTTGTCGAGATCCATGGCGTCCTCGATGAGGACCTTGTTCTGGATGTCCTCGAGGGCTTCCGCCTGCTTGATCGTGAGCTCCTCGATGTCGTAGAAGAGGCGCAGGACCTCATGATCCGTGCCACGGATTTTCTCGTCGCCCTTTTCCTTGTCGTCGAGGAAGGCGAGAGCCCGGAAGAACGTCGTGACCAGGAACTTCCGGCGGCGCTTCTTGCGGTCGAGATAGACGTAGAGAAGGTCGCTGGTGTCGAACTGGGCTTCGTACCACGATCCGCGATCGGGGATGATGCGGAAGCCGTGGAGCATTTTTCCGTTGGCGTGCTGGGTGGCTTCGAATGCGAGGCCGGGGGAGCGGTGGAGCTGGCTGACGATGACGCGTTCGGCGCCGTTGATGACGAAGGTG
Organism: uncultured Verrucomicrobiota bacterium; assembly: GCA_903844265.1. Taxonomy (GTDB): domain Bacteria; phylum Verrucomicrobiota; class Verrucomicrobiia; order Limisphaerales; family CAIMTB01; genus CAIMTB01. The sequence continues at coordinate 996 of CAIMTB010000326.1, read as the reverse complement.
CCCTGGGGTGTCATCAGGGGAAGCTCGCCCATGAAGACCTTCTCTTCCTTGATGCCAGCTTCTTCCTCGAGGTGGAAGGTGACATGGAGGGGGGCTCCGAAGGTCAGGCCCTCGCGGATGCACTCGAGCCAGTCGATCTTGGGATCGCCGATTTCGTAGCTATGGAACTTGAGCACGACTTTTCCGTCGTAGCTCTCGATCGGAAAGACTTCTGTGAAGACGGCCTGGAGCCCGGTGTTTTTCCGGCGGGACGGTGCGATATCGCGCTGAAGGAATTCCTCGTAGGAATTGACCTGGAGTTCGATGAGGTTGGGGGGGGATATGACCTCGCGGATTCTGCCGAAATTAGTCCGTTCCGTCGTGCGCTGTGCCATGATCGTGAATGCTTAGAGCCTGAACGAATTGCCGGCCGTCAAGTCCCCGGGCGGAGAACAAAAAAGCAGGAGCACGGCCGGCGCCGGCTTCCCGCTTTACTGGATTTTGTACCCTTCGCGTCCATCCGCCCGGGTTGGCAACCGGACGCGTCGGGCTGTGTAAGCCTGAAAGCTCGATTCTGCGCGGGGGCGACCGAAGCCGCCCCCGACGACAGGCGATCTTGAACCTACTTGACCTCGACCTTGGCCCCGGCCTCTTCGAGCTTCTTCTTGGCAGCGTCGGAGTCGGCCTTGTTGGCGGCTTCGAGGATCGGCTTCGGAGCTTCCTCGACGAGTTTCTTGGCCTCGGCGAGACCCAGTCCGGCCTTGATTTCGCGCACAGCCTTGATGACGGAGATCTTCTTGTCGGCAGGCACCGACACGAGGATGACGTCGAATTCGGTCTTGGCTTCGGCGGCGGGAGCGGCGGCACCGGCTGCGGGAGCAGCAGCGGCGAGAGCGACGGGAGCGGCGGCACTGACGCCCCAGTCGGCTTCCAGCTTCTTCACGAGCTCAGCGACCTCGAGGACGGTGAGCGAACCCAGTTGTAGAGCGATTGCACTAATATCGGCCATGATTCCTT
>CAIMTB010000325.1 GCA_903844265.1 uncultured Verrucomicrobiota bacterium | reverse complement strand
CATCGGCGGCGGTGAGGGCCTTCGGGTTGCCGCTGAAGATCTCGGGCACGGCGTTGGTGACCGTGCGGTAGGAGCCGTCGATGACCTTGGAGGAGACGTTCGTGCCGTAGACGAGCCCGACCAGAAGGTCCGTGTCGGGTATCACGTTGCCGTCGAGGTCGAGCTGGTTCGGGTTCCTGCAGAAATTGTAGAGAGCCATGACGCCGGCCTCGAAGTTGGATTTCTGGGTGCCGGTTGCGTTGGCTGCCAGGGCGAGCACCGTGTCGCGCTCGCTTCCGGTAAGGATGTTGGGAAGGACGAGGGGTTCGCCGATGCTCGTGCGGTCCTCATAGGCGCCGAAATAGAGCCATTTGTTGAACGGATCGAAACTCAGCCGGACGCGGAGGGCATACGGCAGGTCCACGAACACAGCGCGGCCGCGGCTGTCGGTGGCGGTCTTGATGGCGGAGGACAGGACGAAGGACGAGCCCAGCTTGACGTAGCGCTCGCTGATCGGGTCGAAGAGCCGGGCGAGGCTGGCAAGGCCGTTCGTTCCGCGGGGGTCCAGGGTATCGTAGATGACCCGCACGTTGGCCATGTTGCGGACGTCGGGCAGTCCGTTCACCGGGGTGGTGAGGGTTTGGCCGACCTGAAGGACGGGAACGTCGGGCCAGCGGATGTTATAGACGACGGGGACGGGAGTGCCGGCGGTGCTGCGTTCGCCGTTGACGGAGTAGGATCGGCGGTCGAGCCAGGGGATGGAAGACCCGACGGTTGCATCGTCGACGCCATCGCCGTTGAGGTCGTAGAAGAACCCGGGTTGGAGCGGGTAATACCATCGGAGGACAAAGTCGGTGGTGGTGCCATCCGGTCCTGCGGCGCGGGCATAGACCTTGGCGTTGTAATCCTGGAACCAATCTCCTGAGCTCACATAGCTGCGGGAGCTCAGAGGCATGAGGCTGAGGGGGATCGGCGGCTGGATTTCCTTCCCGGCGTCGCCGGTGTAGCGGAAGAACCAGGGGCTCTGCTCGGCGACGATCTGGTACAGCTTGACGTGCCAGAGTTCGGTGTCCGAGTCCTTGTATTTCAGCAGGCAGAAGGGTTCCGAGTAGCGACGGAAGCCGTTGAGGTCGTTGCGGAGGGCATAGATGGCCTGCCCCTGGTCCGAGGGGGCGAGGAGGGCGTGTTCCTCGTTCGGGTTGAAGCCCGGCTGGGCCGGGTCGGGCTGGACATAGAGGTGCGCCTCGGGATAGCGGGTGGACGTGATCGGATCGGTCCCGTTGAAGTTGTTGCCCTTGCCGCTGGCGATGATGATCTTGTCGGAGTTGGTGGGCCAGGACGTCTGATAGATCACGGGCCGGTTGGGAAGGGCGACGCCGAACGGCGTCATCTCGTACCAGACCACAAGCAACTGGGAGAGGGACGGGTTGCCATTGTGGGCGTTGTTGAAGGTATTGACGACGTTGAGGGAGCCACTGCGGTCGGACCGTTTATAGGATGCCTGTTCGCCATAGACATCGACGACGGTGTTGGTGAAGTAGAGATAGCCGTTCTTCCCGTCGTAGTCGGTGTGGTTGGTGTGGGTCAGGGTGGTGCCGACGGTCGCGGTGGTCTCTGAGTAGAGAGGGGACTGGCTCCAGCCTAGCGTGCGGACCACGAGGAATGCGTTGGTCTGGAAAAGAGGGTCCGGCTGGCGCCCGTCGGTCTTGAGGAAATGAAGCACCGAGTAGGCATTGGTGGAGGCCGAGTTGAACTTCTTGGTGCTCGGATCCACGCCGGCCTCGCGGTCCGTCGAATAATCCAGCAGCGCAAACCGGTAGTCGGCGCCATCCGTCACGGGTTCCACGTCCACGGGCACATTGGCGACGTGGATGTAGGGTTGCTTGGGCCAGATATTGGCGGCGAAGGTGGCGATGGTGACGTTGTTGGTGTCCGCCATGTCGGTCGTGATGAACCAGCGGAGGCGGGCCGTGACCGGGCGGATGGCGTAGAGATTCTTCTCGAGCTCGCTCCAGAAGAAGGAGCTGGATTCGTCATCGCCGACGGAGCCCTCGATGATCTGGATCATCGGGTAGCGGGCGATGGCGCCGTTCGGACGTGGGACACGCTGGCCGATGACGCAGGCGGGCACGGCGATATAGGCACTGGTCACGCCGTTCTGGCGGCCGGTGCCGACGATCATGCCGTCCCGGTTGATGGCGTCCGCGGTGTCGAGGGTCCAACCGCTGTCGGCGGGGATCAGGTCGCCCAGCTTGTACCATTTGCCGCTGGAATTGAGGACCGCGGAGGCTGTGCCCGCAGCGGATGGGCGACCGGTGCCGACGCTTATGCCGAAGTCGTTGATCTGCCCGCCGCTGAACCAGGACCATCGCGACTGGGAGTCGTCGAGGAGCGTCCAGGCGCCGGCCGAATAGCGACCCAACTTGCGGTTCGATCCACTGGTGAGCTCGGCGAGGATCACGCCGTCATCGGTGAGGGAGATCGGATTGGGATTGGCATATCCCGACGGGGGCAGGATTTCCGCGGAAGAACCTCCGCCCGCGGGCCGGAGCCAGGCTCGGTAGCCGCCATTCGCGCCGGAGCGGATGAGGATGGCTCCGGCGGTGTTGATGCCCACCGCGCGCGAGGGTGTGACGGGAGAGATGTCGGTATAGGCATCGGGCTGCCCGGAGGAGAGGAACGCCTTCTCCACCCCGGCGGCGATGGAGTAGCCGACGACCTTGAGGTCGCTGCTGACGCCGAGCGCATAGGAACCGCTGGAGCCCGTGGGCACGCCGAGGTCGGTGAGGGTGCTTCCGTTGTGGAGGAACGCGTGCCACGTGTTGTTGATGTAATACTCACCCACCGAGACCCGGAGCCCGTTGGCGGTGCCGAGGTCGTTGACCCGCGCGTTGTTCTGTTCGAGGAAGCCGGTCTGAGGCGAGAACCCGCTGAGATAGCCCAGGTTCACAAAGGCCCGGGGAACGCCGCCGCCAAGGGTGTCCCCCCAGCCGCCGATGCGGCCGTCGTTGTCGATGGTGCGCGGAGAGGTCACCTGGGATCCGGTGGGGCCCGGGATCGCAATGATGCGGTAGGCGAGCGACGGGGAGAGCTGCACGGTGAACGTGCGCATGACCGAGTTGGCGCCGTCGGTGACGGTCACGGTGACCACGGAACTGGCGTAGACACCTGGCTGCGACGCGATGGTGAGCGTGCGGTTGGCCCCGGTGCCGCCGAGGGTAAGTGCCGAATTGGGAAGGGCGAGAGTGTCTGAACTCGCGGCGCTGACGGTGAGGGCGGCGGCAGCGGTCTCCTCGTCCTGTATGGTGAAGGGGACGCTCACGCCACTGGTGCCGTCATAGACCACCTGGTTGGGGATCACTGAGACGGTGGGCGGGTCGTTGATGACCTCCATGCGGAGGTTGACGACGACGGTCTCGGAGCTGACGGAGCCATTTATGACCCGGTAACTCAGGAGGTCATCGCCCCCGTAGCCAGTCCTCGGGGTGTAGGTCACATAGCCGCCGGAGGGTGTTCCCAGAGTGCCGTTACTGGGGGTGCTCACGATCTGATAGGTCAGCTGGCTTTCCCCGGAAGTGTCGGGGTTGAACGCGGGAAGCGGGATCTGGTAGGACTTGGACTTCTCGGGGACAAGCACAGGTTGGAGGTTCGCGAGCCCTTCGATGCGGGAGATGGTGCCCAGGAGGGTGCCGTCGAGCTTGTCACCGAGGCTGCCGAGGTTTTCGAGCCGGGGCCAGATGCCCTCGTTGGCCCGCCAGTAGCCGAGGAGTCCGGACTGGGTGGTGGCGATGAGGGGGGTGGTCTGCCAGCGGAGGATGTCGGCGATGGTACGGGCGGACTGCCAGAGACGGGCTTCCTGGACCACGCCGTTGAAATAGGCCGCGCCTGCGCTGCCGCCGAGGTAGAAGGAACCGGTGACATCATAACTCGCGGTGACGGTGTCCTCGATCAGGAGGATGCCATCGCGGTACATCTTGCGTTTGCCGGTGATGACGTCGTAGGTGGCCGCCCAGTGGTGCCAGCTGTTGTCGGTGTAGGGGGCTGCGGAGACGAGGCCTTCGCCGGCGGCGCCGAGGAAGCCGAACTTGACCTTGTTGTCGGTCTGGAAGCCAAAGAACATGCCATTGGTGCCATGGCTCATCATGGGGTCGAGGTGGCCTGCGGCGTTGCGCTTCGTCCAGAGCTCCAGGGTGAAGGACTTCCCGGCCAGGCTGGGATCGCCACCGATGGCGGCGCCTGTGCCGGCGAAGTCAATGCCGCGGGACATGCCCGCAAGGGGCGCATCGGCGACCGCGGTGACCTTGACATTGAAGGTGGCGCGCTTGGTGGCGCCGTCTGCGTTCTTGAGCTCCAGGGTGATGACAGCGGGTTGGGCGCCGAAGACGTCGGAGTTGGCGTTGGGCTTGAGGGTGAGAAGGAGGCTGGCCCGGGTGCTGGTGCCGTCGAAGGTGACCGTGGGGTTCTGGACCAACTCAGGCAGGGACGACGTGGCGGTGAGCGTCATCGTCTGGGAACTCTCCGGGTCGCCGTCGTCGATGCCAGTGACATTGACTGTGAAGGGGCCGGTGTCCTCGGCGTAGGTCTGGTTGGATGGGACGGCGAAGGTGGGAGCGGCCACGTTTACGGTGAAATTCTGCTGCACCGAAAGCCCGCCCTGATCGCGCACGGTGACCGTGATCCTCGACTCGCCGAACTGACCGCGAAGCGGGTTGATCTTGAGGGTGCCGAAGGAGTTGGGGGTCGTGTATTCGACGGTGGGGTCGGGGAGGAGCGACTTGTTCGAGGAACTGGCCGTCACGGTGATGGCCTGGACATCGCCATCGCCCGCTGAAATGCCGGAGAGACTCACCGGGGTGGCCTCCGTCTTGTTCATCTTGATGGCCACGTTGCCGATCGATCCCAGGGTGGGCGGGCGGTCGATGTCCGCGATGGTGTGGGTGAACGTCTTGGTGCTCGTCGTGCCCGAGGCCGTCATGCTCACCGTGATGGTGGCCGACCCGTACTTCCCCGCGCCTGGCGTGAAGGAGAGCTTGCTGCCGGAGACGGTGATGGCTCCGGTAAGTGTGGGGTTGTCGGAGGTGGCCGTGATGGAGGCGTTGCCGTCGGGGTCGGAAACAGGCAGGTTTTTCGTGAACTTCGCGCCCTCGTCGCTGGTGGAAGCGGTGATGTCACCGAGGAACGGGGCCATGGAGCCGTTGAGGTGGAATCGGCCGAGGTAGACACGGGAGTTTGCACCACCGGTGCGCGCCGCAAGGCCGAATTCCCAGTCCTTCGCCGGGTTGAAGGTGATGGTCTTGTTATCGACGATGGTCTTGGAGTTCGAGGTGGCTCCGGTTATCCCATCCACAAAAAACACCGTGACCGTCATCGTTGCCTGACCTCCCGATGTGGGGGTGACCGTGATATGGCAGCGGGACGCCTTGTGCTCGTAGCCCCCATCATACAGGTCGTAGTCCACCGGTTGCTCGGTGATGTACGTGCCGTTCCATCGGACCTTGACCTTCCCAGATCCATAAGTGGGGTTTGTGGTCCAGTAATGGAAGCTGACGGAGAGCCCGCCGCCGTAGCCCGCTTCGAGCGGGTCTGCCGTGTTCGGGAGTGCGTCAGGGATCTTGCCGAAGTTGAAGCTGAACCCATCGGCACCGGTCCCCAAGAAGCAAAGGAAGTCGAACGTACAATCGAGGCTCAGGAGCGGTTGATCCGGGAACCAATCCGGCCTCGCGATCCTCATGGCGCCATTCAAGGCATTCTGGTTGTCCACCAGTCGGATGAACCAGTTGCGGCTGTAGACATCGGTCTCAGGCTGATCGTTGAAATAAATGCCGCCCTTGGTCGTGTTGCCGTACGTGAAGTAGTCGCCGCCCCAGGAAGTGTGATAGTCCCAAGAGTTGTCTCCGGTGCTGAAATATTCCACCGCTTGCGAGGGGCGGCAGAAGGAAAGCAGCAGGAGCAGCGGCAGGAATCGCCGGAGCGCGAAACCGATGCGGGATCCGGCGCGGGTGGGGTGTGTGAGGGCGCGCATATTCTCGGGAAGGGTTGCTGAGTTCGCGGTGTTCATGGTTGCGCGGGTGGGTCAGTTGGACCGTGGGTTGATCGCGCCGACGGCGAGGATGCGCTTGAGGTGGAAGGTGCCTCGGACGGTGATGGGGGTCCGGTGGAGTCCCACGAAGGTCTCGATGTAGAGGCCTTCGATCTCGTCCTGGCCCATGCCGGGCTTGATGTTGGAGCCTTGGCGGGCCGGGATGGTGAGGCTGACCGTGCGGCGCACGGCGAAGGCCTCCTCCTTGTACTCCTTGAAGCTGGCGTCCAGGTTGTCGTGGTCCGGGTGATATTTGTGATAGAACGGGTTGAGCGGTGCTGAGGCGGGGAGGGCCCAACTCGCGGAGATCGTCCGGCCAAGGGCGAGTTCGCCGTCGAAGGGAACGCCGTTGGTGTTGTACATGGGGAAGAAGGGGGAGGAGAACCGGCGCCCGACGGTGTCGCGGCCGCGGAGTGCGACACCCTTGAACTGGGTGAGGAGGGTGGGATCGCTGATCAGCACGGGATCGCCGCCGGTGGTCTGGCTGACGTTGCCACCCACAACCGTCTGTTTCGCCTCGGTGGTGAGGAGAGTGACCTGCTGGAGGACTTGGCAGAGGCCGTTGGTGTCGGCGTGGAGGATGAGTCGCATTTCGAAGGAATCCTTCACCGGGGTGGGAAGGCTTCCCTGCGCGACGTTTCCAATCCGGGTGGTGGGTTCCTCGATCACGTTGGTGACACCGTTGACGATGTTGGTGACGAGGGTGACGACGTAGTTCGTGGTGAGCCCGTTGACCTCGCTGACGTGGGTGACGGAGATGTTGCCGAGCCAGAGCCCGACAGGGTTGAAAGGCTGCGCCGGAGCCGCGGCGACCTTGTCCTCATCGCGGTCGACGATCACCGGGATGAGGTGCTCCGTCCCGGCCGTGCCGCGCACGGTCATGATGCCCTGATAATTCAAGCCCGGGATTCGTTCCCGCTTGGCGGTGAGGCGGATGGTCTGCGAGGAGCGGGACTGGTAGCTGACCGAATAGGTGTTGGGGAGGTCCCGCCACTCGTTGCCCACGCTGGGGTTGAACTCGCTGATCTGGAGCGGCAAAGACTGGTCTCCAAGGATATGGCTGAACGTCGCGCTGACAGACGCCCCGGAGGCATCGCTGGTGGCGCGGAAATTGAGCGTGAATTCCTTGGTCTCGGCACCCACTCCGTAGGTGAGGGTGGTAAGACCCTGGAAGGACGCCTCGAGCGGTGCGAGATAGCTGCTGGCGCCCTTGGTGTAGACCCAATAGGCCTCACCGGCCCGGATGGTGTTGGTGTTCGTGATGGGCACCCAGACGCCGTCGGACTGCAGCCGGTACGCGGCACGGAGGCTGGCGGTCGTGGCGTCGTAGTGGGCCGACGAGGGCTTGAAATAGTCGCCGAAGGCTGGGCCATTCGTGTCTCCCAAGACGGGGAAGCCGGTGAGTGTGTAGGCATCCGAAGCCCAGCGTTGGCGCTGGTAGCCCGGTTGACCCACGACGGTGAAGGTGACCGGTGCATTGGTGTCGAGCTTCACCAGATACGCGGCGTGGCGGAACACGCGGAACAGGTTGTTCTGGAAGCTCTCGACGCGGTTCGTGGGCAGGAAGATCTGCCACTTGGCCGTGTCCATGAGACTCTCGCTCTGGTCGGTGATGAACTGGGGACCCGACTTCGGATCGGCCCAACGCCAGATGCTGGAGATGGGCAGGCCGCCAAAGACGTCCTGCATGGTGTTGGCCGTGGGCTGGACGTTGAGGAAGACCGCATTCCAACCCGGTTGGAGGGTGAATTCCTGGGAGATGTCGAGACCGGTGGACACGACGGGGACGGGCGGGACGTAGACGTCGAGTTTGAACCCGTTGGTCGTGGAACCGTATGGATTCCGCACCACGACGGAAAAGTCGCCGCCATTGCCCGGGGTCAGGTTGGTCAGCGAAAGCGAGGATGCGGTCTTGTCGAGCATGATCGTGCCGCCGTGGTACCACTGGTACTCGAGGGTGCCGCTGCCTCCGGCATTGACGGAGAACCCGGCGGATTCACCGGAGTAGACCTTGAGGTTGGGGGTGGCGTTGGTGATGGAGGGAGGGATGACCACCGTGACTTGGGCGAGGCGACTGGTGATCGCGCCGGCGAGGTTGGTGGCGATCAGCCTGTAGCTTCCCGCCTGGGTCTCCCGGAGGATGCCGAGGTTCAGCGTGGCGGAGTTGTCCGTGGCAAGGGGAATGCCGTTCAGGAACCATCGGAATCGCATCGGCGCCGAGCCGTCCACCATGGACACGATCTGCAGGATATCGCGACCGGCGATGCCACTGAAGTCGCGCGGTTCCTGGACGAGAACCGGAGGTTCCATCACGGTGAGGACCGCCTCATCGCTGGTGAGCGTGGCGTCGCGGTCGGTCACGATGGCCGAGTAGCGGCCGGCCTTGGCGACACTGAGGTTGGAGAGGGTGAGGGTGGCACTGGTGGCCCCGACGATGTTGGAACCGTTGCGCTGCCACTGCACCGAGAGCGGCAGGTTGCCGCGGAATCGGACGACGAACTGGGCCGAGCCACGGACCGCCGCAGCGACATCCGCCGGCTGGGAGATGAAGGTCAGGGGAATATCGACCAGAAGCATCGCGGACGAGCTGACGCGGACGCCGTTGAGGTTCGCGACCCGGACCGAGTAGCTGCCGGCGTCGGAGTCGTCGACCTTGTTGTAGACAAGGGTCGACTCGTCGGCACCCTCAATGGGCACGTTGTCCTTGTACCATTGATAGGTGACCGGGGAACCGCTGATCACGCCCACGGAGAAAGTCTTGCGGTTGCCGAAGGTGACGGTGCCGCCGACGGGTTGGGTCGTGATCTCGATGGGACGGGGAACGCCCTCAGAGGTGGTGTATTCGACGCGCAGCCCGGTCAGGCTTCGATCGAGCCCGGAATCGGCCGTGTTCCTGACCACAAAATCAAGGGTGTTGGTGCCTGCCAACAGGGACGGGCGCTCGACGAAATCCGGGGGTATGGGGGGTGGTGCGCCTCCCGTGAAGCGCAGGTTGATCTGGAGATCGCCCACGTAGTCCTGAAATCCGTCCAT
>CAIMTB010000324.1 GCA_903844265.1 uncultured Verrucomicrobiota bacterium | reverse complement strand
TCCCGAGGACTCCACCGAGATCGCGCGGCACAGGGTGGAGATCCGCGCCACATCCCGGGCGTTGGACAGCGTGAGCAGCCGCCGGTTCCGGCTCAACCGCCACTCCTGCTCGCTCGAGAACCAGGAAAACCGCTCGATGAACAGGACGTCCGCCCCGATCACCGCAATGCTCTTTCGGAAGGCTCGATTGAGCCCGTCAATAGCCGTCGCCATCAGCGTCACGGTGACGATCCCAATGACGATCCCCAGCGTGGTCAGCCCGGCACGCAGCTTGTTCGACCGAAGCGCCGCCACGGCGATGAAGAACGCCTCCCGGAATTCATCGGCGAACCTCATGCCACCTCCGTCGCCTTCGATTCCAACGCAACGACCCCATCCATCGTCGGAACGCGCACCTGCCGGTTGACCTCGTCCGAGGCGATCGCGCCGTCGCGGATCCGGAGGATTCGTCGCGCATGCTGCGCCACGTCCTCCTCGTGGGTCACCACGATGATGGTATTGCCACCCCGCGAAAGCTCATCGAAGAGCGACAGAATCTCCACGCCTGTGCGCGAATCAAGGTTCCCGGTCGGCTCGTCCGCAAGGATGATGGACGGCCGGTTGACCAGCGCACGGGCGATGGCGACACGTTGCCGCTGGCCGCCGGAGAGCTCGTTCGGCCGGTGGTGGACACGATCCCCAAGGTTCACCCGACGCAGCGTCTCGAGCGCCCGCTGCCGACGCTCGTCCGGCGGCACGCCTCCATAGACCAACGGAAGCTCCACGTTGTGGAGCGCATCCGAACGCGCCAGGAGATTGAAGCTCTGGAACACAAACCCGATCTCACGGTTCCGGATCTCGGCGAGCTGGTTGTCGTCCATCTCCGCGACATTCACCCCGTTCAACTCGTAGGTCCCCTCGCTCGGACTGTCGAGGCAGCCCAGCAGATTCATCAACGTCGACTTCCCCGAACCCGAAGGCCCCATGATCGCAATGTACTCGCCCCTCCCGATGTCCACCGAAACCCCACGCAGGGCATGGATCGTCTCCGTGCCCATGACGTAGCGCTTCGCCAGCCCGACCATTCGGATGAGACTCACGATTTGCTCTCCGGATCGAGGCGAAGAAATGACTTTACCGCATTGTCGACCTTCACCCGCTTGCCGTCCTGCAACTCGCGGTTGATCGCCTTGTACCCGCCCGAAACGACCTCCCGGCCATCCTCGAGCCCCTCCACGATCTCCACATGGCTTTCATCGCTGATGCCACGCTTCACCGGGATCGACACCACGGAACCCCCACCCATCCCAAAGACCACCTCGATCGGCTTGGGCGCCCGGGTCGCACGCCGCTTCTTCGAGGCTTCATCCAACTGCTCGTCCTCCTCCTCCCGGGCCTTCTTCTCGTTGGCCGAAAGCGTCTTCTCCTTCTCCAACTGGTCCCGGAACTCCTTCGGCAATCGGGTCGTCACGCTCTGCAGGGGAACTGCAATCACATTGGTCCGATATCGCGTCTCGATCTCCGCTGTCACCGACATCCCGGGACGGAAGTGATCCTTGTCCTGCACCCGTATCCGCACCTCGAACTTCGTCGCCTCCTGCTGCGTGTTCTGACCCTGGGTCCGCGCCGCATTCGCAATCTCCGTGACCACGCCCGAGAATTTGCGGTCCCGGAACGAATCCACCTCAAGCCGCGCCTTCTGCCCGAGCTTTATCAACACCACGTCGATTTCACCCACGTCGACCCGCGCCTCCATCTCCGTCAGTTGCGCCACGGTCATGATCTCGGTGCCAGCCATCATCGCCGTGCCAACGACACGCTCCCCGCGCTCGGACTTGAGGCTCGTCACAGTGCCATCAATGGGAGCGAGCAGGACGGTCTTGAGCAGGTCCTCCTCGGCCTTGGCCAGCGCCGCCTTCGCCTGGTCCGATTGGTGCCGGCTCGCCTCGCATCGCGCCTGCGCCACCTCAAGCGAGGTCTTCGCCGTCAGGAAATCCGAGTCCGACACCAGCTTCTCGTTGAGGAGTTTCTCGGATCGCCCAAATTCAAGCCGGGCCTTCTCCAACTCCGCCCGCGCCAGATCCACGCTCGAAAGCGCCGAACGAAACGCCGCGTCCGCGGAATTACGATTCGCCACATAAGGATCCGCCTTGATGCGCACGAGAACGTCACCCGCCTTCACGGACTGCCCCTCGCGCACCGGCAGTTCAACGATCTCGCCCGATACCTCCGGGTTGATCACCACCTTCGTGACGGGCTGTATCCTGCCCGTCGCGACCACCAGCTCCGTGATGCTGCGCCGGCCCGCCTTCTCGGTCTGCACAAGGATGGGATTCTCCTTCCACCGGAAATAGGCCCAGGTGCCCACACCCGCGCTCGTGATGAACAAGAAGGCAACGATGAGGATCGCCTTCGCCTTGCCGCGTTTTGAACTGGCCATTCGATGTGCCTTTTGACACCGGTCACCACGGGCGGGTTTCAGTTCTTTTTCCAACCCCGGCGCGCCGCCCACCCCCGGGAACCCCGAGACTACAGACGGAACCACGGAAACCAAGCACCGCGGAGCTCCATCGAGCGCGGTGAGGGCGCATCCCGGATTTTCGCATACAGGGACAGGTCTTTCATGAGATTCCATGAACCGAAACGGCAGGGCGGGCAGTCCCTTGCCCGCCGTGCTTTGGCCAACCCCACCTCGTCACCCGCCGGCCGGAAGCACTTCCGCGTCTCCGGACTTGCGAGTTCACTTGACTTGGCGCCTAGGCTTGCCGCGCCAATGGGACGTGCGGTGACTCCCAAACGTGGCCAATAACCCCCGCGACCCGATCCCTCATGAGAATTTCCATCCTCCCCATCGCCTCCCTCCTCCTCGCGGCAGGATCCTTCACACTGCACGCGGCCTCACCTGACCCCGATCAGGCCGCCTTTGAACGCCTCCAGATCGCGGTCGGCGCCGGACAAGGACTCCGCGGAGCTCCCGCCGCCGCCGCCCAGACCCAGCAGGCCACCGACCCCCGCGCCGCCAACCTCGCTGGCAAGATTGCCGCAACCCGCGCCAACCACCCCGCCCCACTCCAAGCCCAAGCCCAAGCCCAAGCCCAGAAGCCAAGCCGAGGCGCCGCCCTCCAGGCCGCCGCCGCCGACCGCAGCGCGCGACAACACGCCGCCGTCCAGCGCGTCGCAGCCGCCGCGGGCGGTGCCATCGAATTCCATCTCCGCACCCAGAACGGCACGCTGCGACACGCCCGCGGCCCCCTCTTTTCCCCTGTCGGCCCCCGCCTCGCCGGAGCCAACACAACCGACCACGACATCGCCACCGCCCACGCACTGCTGCGATCCTGGACGGACATCCTTGGCGTCGCAGATCCCGACAAGGAATTCGTGCTCGACCGATCCGAACCCGATGGACTCGGCGGACGACATCTCCGCTTCCAACAACGATGGGCCGGCCTCCGAGTCTGGCCCGCCTCGCTCTCGGTCCATCTTGATCCCCAGGGCAAGGCTGTCCTCGTCGACGGCGCCTATGATCCGACACCCGACACGCTCGAAACCCGGCCCCGCATCACCGCGGAGGAGGCCATCCTGCTCGGTCGCGCGGCCACGCCCAACGGCCTGGCCTGTGACGCTGGCAAAGCCGGGCTCGTCATCCATGCCCCGCTGGACGTCGAACCGCGGCTCGCCTGGCAATTCAATCTCAACCTCGGACTCACACACGCCTGGGAGGTGTTCGTCGATGCCACCGATGGCCACGTGATCTCACGCGCGTCCCGCATCTGCGAGGGAAACGTTGCCGGCAGCGGCACCGACCAGGAGGGCATCGTCCGCAACCTCAACGTCTGGCAGGATGGCTCGACCTACTACCTCGTCGACACCAGCAAGCCGATGTTCAAGGCCGGCACCGATCCCATCAACAAACCCGAGGGCACCATCACCATCGCCGACGTCCGCGACAAGGACGTCAAACAAATCCAGAACAGCGACATCGTCCTCGCCTCCTCGACCGCCGCAAAAACATGGCCCGTCGCAGACGGCGTCAGCGCGGCCTACAATTTCTCCCAGACCTACGACTACTTCCTCTCCCAGCACGCACGAAACTCACTCGACGGTTCCGGCGGCAATATCACCGCCATCATCCGTGTCGGGAACTACGACAACGCGTCCTGGAACGGCAATCTCAAGCTCATGCTCTTCGGCGACGTCCAACCCTACGCCAAGGCCCTCGACGTCGTCGGACACGAACTCACCCACGGCCTCACCGAGAATTCCGCCAACCTGGTATACGAAAACCAGTCCGGCGCCATGAACGAAGCGTTCTCCGATATCTTCGGCGAAATGGTCGAAGCCTACGTGGTCGGCCAAAACGACTGGCAGATGGGCACCAAGCTCGGCAAGGCCTTACGTGACTTCAAGAACCCCGGCAGCCTCGTCATCGGGGGCCTGAACAAACCCTACCCCTCGAAGATGAGCGAGTTCATCCAACTCCCCAACACCGACGACGCGGACCACGGCGGCGTCCACCTCAACAGCAGCATCATCAACCACTGCTATTACCTCGTCGCCGAGGGCCTCCCCGGCGCCATCGGACGTGGCGATGCCTCCAAGATCTTCTTCCGCACCCTCACCCAGCACCTCCAGCCCCAATCCCAATTCGTCGACGCACGCATCGGCGCCATCGACGCCGCCGAAACGCTCTTCGGCAAGGATTCCACCCAGGCCCGCAAAGTCATCGAGGCCTTCGATGCCGTCGAAATCCTTTCCGCCCCCGAAACCCCGGTCCCACCGTCCGTCCCCGTCGTCCAGGCTCCGGATTCCATCCTGTTCGTCGGTGTCGATGGATTCTTCGGGCAGCCCACCCTCTACCGCCAGGAATCAGCGCTCGGTGATGGCGCCGGCTCCCCCGTCGCCGCCAATGTGGGAGTCGCCCGACCCGCCGTGACCGGGGACGGCTCCGAAGCCCTTTATGTCAGTGCCAACCACGACCTTTGCTACCTCGAGACGGGCAACCCGCAGACCGGCGCCTGCTACGGTTTCGCCGGCCAGGTCCATTCGGTAGCCGTGTCGCCCGATGGCAAGTTGGCGGCGTTCGTGTTCCAGGACCTCGCCACCCAACAACCCGACAACCGCATCAGCGTCATCGACCTCGTGGCTGGAACATCCAAGTCGTTCGACCTCCTGGCTCCGGCCATGGACGGAGTGCCCGTGGACGCCGTGCTCTACGCGGACTCGATGTGCTTCAGCACCGACAGCCAGATCCTGTATTACGACGCGGTTTCGCACCTCCACTTCGGCACCGGCCCCGCCGTCGACCGCTGGAGCGTCTACGCGCTCAATCCCTCGACGAGCAAGATCTCCATCGTCGTCCCCCCCATCGAGGGCGTCGACACGGGCAACCCGAACATGGGCCGTGCCGGCAACCGTTACATGGTTCTCGATGCCCTCGCCGAGGCCACCCAGAACTCCGCAATCATCGTCCTCGATCTGTTCACCGGAAACGCCGCCAAGATCGGAACCGTGAGTCAGGGACTGGGCATCCCCTGCTTCACCGGTGACGAGGGATCCATCGTCTACGCCCAAAGCGATCCCCAAGCCTCTGGAACCGGTTTCTCGATCGTGAGACAGACACTCACCGCCGACAGGCTCGGGACTTCCGGCACCGCTTCGGTCCTCGTCCGTGATGCCGCTCTCGGCGTCCTCTACCGCCGCGGCAGTTTCTCCGGCGCCAACGCCACCCCGACCATCGCCATCACCGCACCCGCCAACGGGATCAACATCGCCCCCGGCACCCCCACACCCATCGCCGCAACGGCGAGCGACACCGACGGCTCGGTCGCCCGCGTCGAATTCTATGACGGCGATACCAAGATCGGCGAAGATGCCACCGCTCCCTTCTCGGTCTCCTGGACTCCAGCCACCCCCGGAAGTCATCGCCTGATCGCCCGCGCCATCGACAATGTCGGTGCAACCCAGGACTCCACCGCCATCAACGTCACCGTCGGCAGCACCCCGCCACCCACCCCGTCCAAGCTCACCGTGGCGTTGCAGCCCAACGGGAGCCTTCGCATCACCGTGCGCGGTTCACCCGGGAACTACGCCGTGGCGCGCTCATCCAATCTCACCCAATGGACGGACCTCCAGACGGTCACCCTCGGCGCCAGTGGCGAGGCAACACTCGACGATTCCAATGGTCCGGCGACTCAACGCACGCTGTTCTATCGCGCCCACACACCCTGACATGAAGGAACTCGAGCCACCCGACGCCCACTTCGTCAACGCCGCCGCTGGCTGGCTGGAACTTGGACTCCCGATGGAAGCAGTCGCCGAACTCTCACGAGTGTCGGCCGGGACACGATCCCATCCGGACGTCCTTGCTCTCGAATGGGAAATCGCCGCGCGCACTGCGCGCTGGGCGGATGCTCTCGAAATCGCCGGCCGCCTGTTGGAAGCCGATCACAGCCGACCCACCGGATGGATCAACCGGTCCTACGCCCTGCACGAGCTCGCGCGCACCCAGGAGGCCCACAACACCCTTCTCGACGCGCTGCCGCGTTTCCCTTCGGTCGGCGTCATCCCCTATAATCTCGCCTGTTACGCCTGCCAGATGGGCCGACTCGAAGAAGCGCGCACGTGGCTGCGACAAGCCATGGAAAAAGACGGTCGCGATGCGGTCATCGAGCGCGCCCGCACCGACCTCGACCTCCTGCCCATCAGGTCCGAACTCGACAGCATGTGAGAGAACCGCAGGCCGGCATCTACTTCCCGCGCCGACGCTGGTGCAGGTGCGTCGAATGCCCGAAGTAGAGTTCCGCCGCTTCCATCAGCGTCTCCGACAACGTCGGGTGCGGATGCACGCAGTCCGCGAGATCGCCCACCGTGGCGCCCATCTCGACAGCGACCACACCTTCGCCAATCAACTCGCCGGCCCCGTGCCCCACGAGACCCACACCCAGAATCCGCGCCGTGCCGGGTTCGATCACGAGTTTGGTCAAACCATCCGGACGATCGAACGTAAGCGCGCGACCCGATGCGCCCCACGGGAACTTCACGATCTCCACCTCGATGCCCTTCGCCTTCGCGTCAGCCTCGGTGAGCCCGCACCAGGCAAGCTCCGGCTCGGTGAAGACGACCGCAGGGACCACGAAATTCCGGCTCGGCTCCGATTCACCGGTGATGGCGTTCACCGCAAGGCGAGCCTCGCGGGACGCCTTGTGCGCGAGCAGGAGTCCGCCCGCGATGTCGCCAATGGCGTAGATCGCCGGATCGTCGGTCTGCAGCGATTCACCGACCTTGATATAGCCCTTCTCGTCCCGTTGCGCCTTCGTGTTCTCCAGGCCCAGTTCGGTGTCGCTCGGCCTCCGCCCCACCGCCACAAGCACACGGTCAAATAATTCCTCCGACTTCTGCCCCTCGTGCTCGACCACCACCCGGATCTGCTTACCCGCAGTCGACATCGAGATGACCTTCGCCTTGAAACGGATGCTCTTGAACTTCTTCTGCGCCGATTGGATCACCGGCCGCGCCAGGTCCGGATCCGAACCCGCCAGCAAGGTGTCGAGCGCCTCGACCACGTGGACCTCGCTGCCCAGCAGCGTGTACACCGTGCCCAGTTCCATCCCGATATACCCGCCGCCGATCACCAGCATCCGCGCCGGAATGTCCTGAACCTCCAGCGCCTCGGTCGACGTCATGATCCGGGGATTCCCCAGATCGAACGACTTCGGCAATGCTGGCACGGAGCCCACCGCCACGATCGCGTGGTCGAAATTCAGGTAACGCTGTCCGTCGCACGTCTCCACCCGCAACGTCCGCGAATCCTCGAAGTAGGCCTTGCCGTGCACGACCTCCACGCCCCTGGACTTCGCCAACTGCCCAATCCCGCCGGTCAGCTTGTCGAGGATCGAATTCTTCCATGCCCGCAGCTTGACGAGGTCCACCTCCGGCTCCCCAAACACGATGCCGCGCAACGCCGATTCGCGGGCCTCCGCGATCATCTTGGTGGCGTGAAGCAGGGCCTTCGAAGGAATGCAGCCCCGGTTGAGACAAACCCCTCCAAGCCGGTCCATCTCCACCAACGTCACCTTCTTCCCCAGGTCCGCCGCATAAAACGCGGCCGCATATCCACCCGGGCCCCCACCAATCACGACGATTTCAGTCTTTGAAGGTTCCATCTTCGCAGTTCGGAATTCGATATTCTCCATACCCCAGCACCGTTTCCAGAGGACCACCGCAATCCGCGGACCCGCAACTCACAGTTTCACATCCTCGTCACGGAAACCCGCCATCGCCGCCACGAGATCCACCATGAACCTGGCCGCAGCCCCACCATCAATCAGGCGATGATCGTAACTCACCGTGACCGGCATCATCAGCCGCGCAACCACCTGCCCATCGCGCACCACCGGCTTCTCCACGCTTCGCCCCAAACCGAGGATCGCCACTTCCGGCCGATTGATCACCGGCGTGAAATGCCCGCTCCCAATCCCACCCTGGTTCGAGATGGTAAACGTCCCACCCTGCATCTCCGTCAACGCCAGCTTCCGCTCCCGCGCCTTCGCCGCCAGCTCCTGGACCTCACGCGATAACTGCAGCAGATCCTTCCGGTCCGCATCCCGCAAGACAGGCACCAGCAACCCTGCCTCCGTATCCACCGCCAACCCCAGGTGCACGTAATCCTTCAAGACAATCTCCAGGGTGGCGTCGTCGATGCTCGCGTTGAACAACGGATGCTTCCGCAAGGTCGAGGCCACCGCCTTCATGACAAACGAAGTCAGGGTCAGGCGCGCTCCCTTCGCTTCGTACGCGGCCATGTGCCGCTTTCGCAACTCGTTCACCTCAGCCACATCCGCATCGTCAAACTGCGTCACCGTCGGCAATGAGGTCGCGCTGTCCACCATCCGCTCCGCGATCACCCGCCGCAGCTGACTCATCGGCTTCCGCGTCACCGGCCCCCACTGCGAGAAATCAATCGATACCGCCGCAGCCCGCCCCACAACCGAAGGAACCGACGTAACCCCACCCGAACCACCCGTCTCCAACCGCGCACCCGCCAGTCGGGGGCGCAATGCCGCCACCCGCAACCGCGCCACGTATTCCCTCACATCCCCCACCGTCACCTGACCGCTCTTGCCCGAACCCGGAATGACCCGCAAATCAATCCCCAGGTCCCGCGCCAACCGCCGCACGTACGGACCCGCCGCCGGATTCTCACTCAGGATTTCCTCCACGTAATCCAACTCACCCGCATCCGACCCGGTCAGACCCACACCCGCGACAACCCCAGTCAATGCCGCCGCCGGACGAACCGCCGCCAAAGCCTGCACAACCGGAATCGTCCCAGATGCCGCCACGGCCCGGCTCAGAGGGCTCCCCTCTATCCCGGCTCCAGCCTTCGCCGCAGGCGCCGCAGCCGTGACAACCGAGTCTCCCCCACCCACTTCCGGCCCAATCTCGAGCACAAGAATCAGCTGACCCACGCTGATCTTGTCCCCCTCCTTCACCGCAACACGTCCCACCATGCCCGCGGCCGGGGACGGAATAGGCGCCACCGCCTTGCCGGTCTCCAACTCAATGACGTTCTGTCCCTTCACCACGACAGAACCCGCCTTGACCAGGATCGCGACCACCGTCCCGGACTCGGCACCTTCTCCCAGATTGGGCAGTTTGACTTCCATATTCAGACAGGCGCCGATCCTGCGGATCGGAAAGCCGCGGTGCCCAGAAGAATCTCGCCAAGCATCCAAATAGAGGGACAGGTCTTTTGAATCGAGTGCTGGCGGCGAATGGGAAGTTGCCAGTCTCGGAGTCCCTGAAGTGCGGGGTATTGGGTTGAGGCGCGCTGATTCATGGGCACTCTCTCACAGCACCTGCCCCGAGCTCCCGGGTTGCGATGACAGGATGTCGATGCGTTCAATGCATGCCGCTTATGCGAGTTTTCTGCCTCCATGGCCAAAGTCACCTGCTGATCGCGGTGCTTGCCTTGCTGCCACTTTGCGGCGGTTGCGGGCGGGATGGCGGCGCCCCGCTCGACAGTCCCGCATTCACCCGCGACCAACTCCGCACGTATGAGGAGAGCGCGAACCACGGGGATCGGGAGGCGGAATACCTTCTTGCGGTTGCCTTCCAACAGGGACTGGGTGTCCGCGCGGACCTACCCACGGCGATCCATTGGTTTCGACGTGCAGCCGATCACGGGCACGGCCGCGCCGAGGTCGTGCTTGGCGCCCTGAACGAATCGGGTGAAGGGATCCCCAAAAACCTGGCCCAGGCCTATTACTGGTATGAAAGAGCCGCGCGCCGCGGTATCGCCGATGCCCAGTTCGATCTGGCCCAACTGCTACGCGAGGGAAACGGGACCGGTCGGGATCCGGTCAACGCTCTGAAATGGTACCTGCTGGCATCCAGAGGCAGGCCTCGGGTCAAGGCAGCCGACGTCGAATCGGCTGAACTGATGAGACAACTCACATCGGATCAGATCGCTGAAGCACAGCGGCTTGCAGATGGATTCCAGCCGGAGCCAACCCACGTCACTCCTCCCTCGCCCTGAACCAGAAGGGCCCCGGCCTCCGCCGCCACTTCACGGCAGCCGTGAAGTCAGGGACGCCGCACGGCTTGGGCAGCTGTCCTACCCAAATCGCCGCTTCAACCGCCAGGCGTCGTACGCTTGGCGTTGGACGGAGCTCATTTTCGCGAAATCCGGTTTCCCTCCAGGTTGGATCGGCCAGGCATCCGTCTCGAGTGCCGACGGAGGCTGTGGATTGCTCCTGCCCAAGGCCGTCGCGGGCACCGTGGCGAGGCCCTTCGATTCGGCAGTCCCGGCCGCGGCGGGAGCTGACGGCTTGGCCACACGCGACGACGCGACGGGATTATTCCGCACCTCGACATTGGCGCGCCGCGCTGCGGACCCGTCGTAACTCATCGCCTGATCCGTCAGCTTGAGATCGTCATCGAGCGGGCGCACCGGCTTGATGCCCTTCGATTGGAGGATGGCATGATAGGCGCGCACGGCCTCTTCAGGTCCCACCTTGCCGTCGGTGATGAGCCGCAGCATCTCGATGAACGCCAGCTGGTGCTCGGCGTTGTTGATCTTGCGTCCAAAGAGAGCCACGCGCGCGCCGTACTTCTGGGCGTCGTGGATCAGCCGGAATGCGTCATAAGTCGTCCCGGCGCTTCCGCCGAGAATACCGACCACCAGATTGGGGTCATACTGGGCCAACTCCTCCATGGCGCGGGGCCCATGATAGACGATCTTCAGGAAATCAGGCCGGCCTGCCTCGGGAACACCCGCCAGCGTCCTGAGGATGTTGTCATTGATGAACTCGCCGAGTTTCTCGGAAGGGATCCCGCTGGACACATTGGGATCGAAGATCTCGAGAAAATGACGGAACTTCTTCCGCTCGGCTTCCTCCCGGAATCCCTTGTACCAAAGCAGGGCCTCGCGGTCCTGCTCGAGTTCGTTGACGAAGGTGACCGAGTAGAGGCCGAGGTTGGCGCCGGGAGACTCGTTCGTGCTTCGGTCACATTCCACCTGGCCGCATTGGATCTGGTCGATGCTTGCCGAGCGGAACGGCTGGGAGGGTTCCCGCGTATAACATCCGTGCCGCACCGCCCAGACGTCGGTGGTATCATTGGCCCGGGCCGCAGGGGTCACGGCGGAGTCACGGAACAAGCCTTCCTTGATGGAGAGCTGCTCGTTGACATAGGCCGACATCAGCATGATGTCGACGCGTGACTGGTGGACGATCTCGCGGATGACATCCAGGAACTCCGGCAGGTTCCGGTAACCAAACTCATCCCGGCTCCAGACTTCCGGTGAAAACTGGGCGGGACGGGACCCGCGCCGCGCGAGATAACTGCGTGGCCCCGGTGCCCGGACACCGAACGCCATGTCTGCATCCTTGGCATCGGCCAGGATGAAGGCCCGGGATCGCGGATTCGAACGTATCTCCGCGAGTTTGGCGTCGAGGGATTTCATTGATTTGACTCGGTCCGGCAGGCTTCCGCCCCGTTGTCCACGCTTCTCCGATCAGCTCTTTCGCGCGAGAATCTGTTCGGTCACCGCCTTCACGAGCGCCTCCGCCGTGGGATCGGGAGCTATCTCGGGACTCGAGTCAGTCCGTGGGGGCAACGCGCACACCACGCCGGGGCGCCAATCGTTGTTGTCGCAAAGCTCGCATTCCTTCATGCCGTGGCGCGGGTCGGGAATTCCCAGGCTCTGCTTGATGCGCAACAGGTCCTGCAACTGGGCCGGGGTCATGGTCTGGGGCGGCTTCCCGAGCTGCGCGGCGACCAGGACCGTACGGCAATAGGCCTCGAGGATCTCCATCTTGAAATAGGCATCCTCGACGGTGAGATGACTCCAGGTCACGACTCCGTGATTGGCCATCAGGATGGTGTTATGCTTGTCGACGAGGTCGGCGACAAGCATGCCCATCTCCGGGGTGCCGGGGGTGCGATACGGCGCGATGGCGACCGATGAAAAGACCTCGTACTCGGGGATCATGCAGGTCGGCGGTTCCACGCCGGCGACGGCGAACCCGGTCGAGTAGGGCGGGTGACAATGGACGGTGGACTTGGCGCGAGGCTGCCGCTTCATGATCTGAAGGTGCATCAGGATCTCGCTGGTGCGCTTCTTCTTGCCGGCCTTCTGGTTGCCCTCGAGGTCCACGAGGCATAGGTCCTCCGGCTTCATGAAACCCTTGCTCACCAGTGTTGGCGTGCAGAGCGCGAGGTCGTCGGCGACGCGGATGGCAATGTTGCCGCCGTTGCCGTCCACATAAGCCCGCTGCCAGAGCCGCCGCCCGATGTCGCAGATCT
>CAIMTB010000323.1 GCA_903844265.1 uncultured Verrucomicrobiota bacterium | reverse complement strand
GGGAATGGTGATTGCCGTGGGCGGGTTGCCGGAGGCGAGCGATCGGGCAGGACGGGATGACGCGGAGCTGGACGGGGTGGTGCGCGACCTGTTCGGGGTCACCGCAGCGGAGGCGCGAGGGGGTCGAACCGTGGCGCCTCGCACCCGGCCTGACGGTGGCGTGGGGGCGGTGCTTCCTGCGGGGGCGGGCCTGGCCGAGGCCCTTGAAGGGGTGCTGAAGCCGTTGCCCCTCGAAGTCGAGGCGGCAGTGCCCGTCCAGGCGCAGCATCGGCGAATCGGGATCCGCGACGTCTACTGGGTCATGGGTGCACCGAAGGGGACCGAGATCACTTTCCGCGCGACGGGCCGGGTGGAGAGCTGGAATCCGTGGACCGGCGAGGTGCAGCCCATCCTGACGGCGACGAGGGTGGGGCAGGCGACGCGCGTGAAGCTTCCGTCGGGCGAACCGGAGGCGCAGTTGATCGTCTTCACGCCGGGCGACCCGGGACAGTCAGTGTCCCGGTCCGATCTGGACGAGTTGCTGGAGGTGAAGGACATCGGCGGGCATTGGGAAGCGAAAGGCTTTGCCGCCTCGACGGGACGCAAATCGGCCGTGGTGGAACATGCGGGGCGGACCTCGGAGTTGCACGGCGAGTCGGTGCCGGCACGCTCGATGATCCTCGATGGCGACTGGGAGTTCGAACTCATCCCGACCATGGACAATCGCTGGGGGGATTTCCGATTGCCGGCCACGAACCCGATGATCGGCGCGGAAGGCCGGATATTCCGGTACGCGGAGGAGAATGGCACGGGGCAGGGATGGCAGGATCCGGGGTTTGATGATTCCCGGTGGGCCCGGGTCACGCATGGGTTTGGCGGGAAGTTCCGCGAGCTGGGACCGTTCCCGGCCGGGGCGGACACCTCGGCGCTTGAGTCGCGGCTGGCGGGGTTGAAGGGGCGCGACTTGGCGGATGCGATCGAGGTCGGTGGCAGGACCTACCCGTGGTCGACGTACTCGTTCTCGTGGCGTTGGGGTCTCGAGGGTGACCCCGGTCACCAGGGCTGGCACGGGTTGAAGGAGAATGTGACCGACGAATTCCTCTGCCTCGGCAAGCCGGTGTGGGGCATGAACGAGAACCTGTACCGCGAGGAGGCCGGCGGGACCCGGTACTATCTCTGGACCACGGTCTTCGCGCGGTCCGCGACCAAGGCTACCGCCGAGGCGGGGGGGCTCGTCCCGACGGCGATCTATCTGGATGGAAAACCGGTCACGACCGGGACGACCTGGGAGTTGGCGGCGGGCCCGAACCCCTTGCTCCTCCGCTACGACGGGCCCGGTCGTGGTCATTTCGTCGTGCTTGAAGCAGAGGGCCGAGCGCCCGGTTCGGCTCGGACCCCGCTGGCCATGAAATGGTGGGATGATCCGCGGGTGCTGCCATTCGATATCCGGCCGGACGAACGGCGCCCTGCGGGGTGGTATCGGTTCACCGCGCCGCCAGGCCTCAAGGCGATGACGGTGACCGCATTGGGGGATGTCGAGGTCTGGGTGGATGGCCGGCCCTGCAAGGTGGAGGTGATCGTCATGGGCGCGCTCCGGGTGGCCCGGGTCGAAGTGCCGGAGGCGAGGCCGCACGCCGCCAAGGTGGCCGTGCGGGTGGTGCAGGAGCGCGGTGCGTACGCGGGCGGGGCCATCCCGGATCCGATACTATTGGACTGCGGTTCCGGGCTACGTTCGACCGGGGATTGGTCTGAAGGCTCCGTGATGGAGAACTACTCCGGCGGTGCGAGGTATCGGCGGGACGTCACCTTGGAGTCGGTCCCGGCGGGAGCTCGGGTGCAGTTGGACCTGGGCGACGTGGTGGCCACGGCGGAGGTTCGAATAAACGGGGAGAACATCGGGGTTCGCGTTGCGCCGCCGTGGGTGTTCGACCTGACCCCTGCTGCAAGGCCCGGCACGAACCATCTGGAGGTGACGGTCTACAACACCCTGGCGAACCACTATCTCACCATCCCCACGAAGTACCGGGGCAGCCTGAAATCGGGCCTTGTCGGACCGGTGAAGCTGAGCGTGCAGGCCCCGGTGGTGCTTCGGGAGTAGGACGCCGAGGTCCTCGACTACTTCAGTTCCCGCACCTTGAGGTTGCGGAACTCGAGATGGAACACGGCATCGCCGAGCTCGCGGTCGCACAGGAGCATGTCGTGCCCGCCATCGCCGTCGCAGACGAGGATCTTTCCGGTGTCGTCGAGGTGCCATTGGGCGCGCCCCAGCGGAGCTCCAGGGGGAACGGGGACGCGGGACCAGCCCTTCAGATCGGTGCCGGGCGTGATGTCGATCCAGCCATCGGGGTGGGATTCGAGGGTGCTGGGTGCGGGTTGCGCGGTCGCGAGGCGAGCGGCGAACAGGAGGCCGAGCGTCAGGGAGACCAGTAGGCGACCTCGTGAGGTCATGCCAAAGGATGGGCGCTCAGCGGCCCCCGCCTCAAGGCACAAGGGAAGGGCTGCTCGAACGTTTCCCTGTGATCCGGGGGGATCACATCGTCCACGACGAGATCATCTGCCAGGCGGCGAGGGCGGCCATGGCCATGGCGACGAACCAGAGGGGTTTCTTCTTGGTGACCATGCAGATCGAGGCAGTGGCGATGGACACTGACAGCAAGGAGATGGCGAGGCCCATCTTCCCTCCACGCTCACCGGCATCGTCACGGACGCGCTCGAGGGCTTCGGCTTTGCCTTTTATCTCCGTTTTCTCGCGTTCGTACCTGGCAACGGCTTCATCGAATTTTTCGCGCTCCTTCGCCAACGCCGGGTCCGCGGGGTCGGCGTTCTTGGTGAGTTGCGAACGGTTGAGCTCGAAGAGGTGCTGCTTGATCGACTTGGACTGGTAATAGGACCACTGGTCCGAGGCTTGGGCCTGGCTGATCTGGACACGGCCGCCGTACTTGCCGCTCCACTGCGCGGCGATGGCCGCGATGACCGCGATGACCACGACCGTGAGGGAAACGTATTTGGTCCACGCTTCCCGTTGTTCCTTCAACTTGGTTTCGGCGCGGTCGGCCTTGAGGTCGACCACGAATTGCTTCAGCTCGCTGATTTCCTGCTGCAGGTCGTTCATTTCGATGAGTTCGGTTGATCCATGGCCCCGCGGGCCGCGGAACGGGCGGGATATCAACCATCGCGCTGCCGAAAATGCAAGAGTGGCGGGGATGCCCGGGTCACTGCCGCCGGCCCGCCGCCCATTCGACCGCGTTCTGCACCAGTTTCCGATAAGCGGGATGCCGGTGGGACTCGGTGCCGTGGCCAGGCTGGATGACCGCGACCCGCGAAAGGGCGCAGGGGCTGATCCAACCGATGACCTCGTCGGACGTGGGATTGCTCGTCTTGAGAAGCGGTCGGATTCCGGGGGCGGTCCACACGCCGCGGTAGGTCTCATCGAAGAGCCGCAGGGGCCCGATCTCGGAGGTGATGGGGTGGGGACCGGCGGGTTCGATGGCCACCCATTCGTCGTGGCGGAAGTCCGAGGCTTTGAAACCCGGTTCTTCCTTGGTGACATAACGGCCGCCAACCACCTCGCGCCACCACCATTCCCATCCCTGATAATCTGCCATCGCATGATGAAGCACCACCAGGCCCTTGTGCGCCTCGATGAACTCCCGGAGATGACCGCGGCCCACGTCGTCGAGATTCGCCGACATGTCGTAGAGCACAAGCACATCGAAGCGGTTCCGCAGGTCGCCGCGGAAGGCGTCGGCATTCGAACGCGCATGTTCCCAGACGATGTCAGGGTGCCCCTCGAGGACGGTGTAGAATGAGGTCGGATAATCGTGCCCGCCGGTGACGACCAAGGTGCGGATCGAATGCGTCGTGTGCCGCGGCCCGCATGCCTCCGGAGCGAGCGTCACCTTGCCGGAAGCGGCCCATTCCGTGCCGCGCACGAAGGGAATCCGGAACGCCTCTTCCCACATGCCGGCGAGTTCGTGTCCGAGCACCGTGGTGAAGACCCGGCCTTCCCCGAACCGGTTCACGATCAGCATCGGCTCGTCCTGGTCCGTGCCGCCACGGCTCATGGGGGCATGGGAACGGGCGAGGACCTCGGCATGAGGGAGCACGCGCATGCCCTGGTAGAGCTCGTCGGTGGCCGTGAGCGACTCGGGAAGACCCGCCGTGATCGGGTGGTCGCGCTTTGTGAATGTGAGCGGGAATGTGTGGCGCGCGCCATGGAATCCCTTGGGCGGCGGCGTGTCCCAACCGCAGCCCACCATTTCGCGGAACGCGGTCCACGGCGTCTCACGGATGTCGACGGAGCGATGGCGGTCGGTCAGGACGCTCAGTCCGGAGAAGTGATAGACCGCGCCATGGGCAAGCACGAGACCCTTGCCTGCGCGGACGAAGTCCTCGACGGCTTTTTCCGTGGTCGCGGGCCATCGAGGTCCGCCGTAATCCATGATCAGGACATCGAAGGGTGCGAGGGTCTCGGCGTTGATCCCGTCGACGGCCTCCTCGACGCGGACATCAAAGCGACCGGAATCCACGAGCAATTGGCGGAGGTGCGGCGTGGTGGTTCGCCAGTCGTGGTTGCAGCGGCCAGAGAGGATGAGGGCGCGGATCTTTCCTGCCTGGAAGAAATCGGCGAGGCGATCGGCGGTGTTGGTCGCGGCGCGGGCCGGCAGGAATGACAACACGAGGAGGAAAGCGAGCGGGAAGGCGGACAAAGGGTTTCTTGGGCTCATGACGCGGAGGTGTGGCGTTGATGAAAGCGCGTCGGACCGGGCGGGCCAAACGTTTCGTGGCGGGAAGATGGTGGGCGCCGGTCCCTCGACGTCGTGGGCCGGGCGCAAGGGGACGGAGGATGCAGCGGCGACCCTTGCGGCGGTCGTGACCGGGCGAGGCCGTCCAGACGACGCCATGAAAATCCTTTGCAACGGCAGGCTGGTTTGCCGCCCAATGCCGCGGCCTGATGAAAGAGATTGTTCCACCGCCGCCGCCGATCGTTCACAACCAGCACGCGGAGATCCGTGAGCTGTACGCACGGAATGTCGTCCCGAGTTACGGTCGTTTTGACCTGGTGCTTGCCCGGGGCCTCGGCAGCCGGGTGTGGGACGTGGGTGGTCGCGGGTATCTCGATCTCGGGGGCGGCATCGCGGTGTGCTCGTTGGGACACGCGAACCCGGAGATCACGCAGGCGCTGATCGACCAATCGCAACGGCTGGTTCACGTCTCGAACCTGTATTATCAGGAGCCGCAGGGGCGGTTGGCGGAACGGATCGTCAGACATCTCGCGCCCGGCAAGGTCTTCTTTTCCAACTCGGGCGCCGAGGCGAACGAGGGCCTGTACAAGCTGGCGCGGAAATTTGGCCACGATTCCGGCCGCTTCGAGATTCTCACCGCGATGAATTCGTTCCACGGCCGGACGCTCGCCGGCATCGCGGCGACAGGTCAGGAGAAGGTGAAGAAGGGGTTCGAGCCTGCGGTGCCCGGTTTCCGGCACATTCCATACAACGATCTCGCGGCAGCCCGGGCCGCAGTGTCACCGGCAACCATTGCGATCCTCATCGAGGGCATCCAGGGGGAGGGTGGCATCACGCCGGCAACCCGGGAGTATCTCCTCGGCCTGCGGCAGTTGTGCGACGAGAAGCGGATGCTGCTGCTCATGGACTCCGTGCAGTGCGGGCACTTCCGCACGGGCAGGTTCCAGAGCTTCCAACGCGCGCTCGAAGGGCATCCGGCCGCGGCGGGCTTCCTGCCAGACGGCGTGTCGATGGCGAAGTCGCTCGGAGGCGGGTTTCCCATCGGCGCCTTTTGGGTGCGCGAGGAGCATCACGGCGTGCGGCTTTGCGACATCCTCGGACCGGGGACGCATGCCACGACTTATGGCGGCACTCCGCTGGCGTGCGCGGTGGCGCTCAAGGTTTTCGACGTGATCGAACGCGACGGCCTGGCGCAGAACGCCCGCGAGCTCGGTGAATGGATCAAGTGCGATCTTCAGCGGATGGTGGAGACCTACCCGTCCGTGCTGAAGTCGGCGCGTGGTGTGGGTCTCATGCTGGGCCTCGAGTTTCAGGCCCGGGAATCCATCCCGTCGTTGGCCCACGGGGACAAGGCCGTCTCCACGCACGTCGTGAATCGGCTGCATGAACTGGGCGTGCTCACGATCCCGAGCGGGCTCCAGGTTGTCCGGCTGTTGCCCGCGTTGAACCTGACGAAGCCTGAGGCGCAGGAGGGCCTGGAGATCATCGAGCGCGTCGTGCGCGAATTGGCGTGAGCCACGTGCCGGTCCTGACCCCGACGGAATCGCTGGGATTCCGCGGGGGTGCGCGTAGGGTGTGTGGGTGCCTGAGTCTTGCGATGCAACGAACGTCCTCGACGTGGCCGTGCTGGGTGCGGGCATGTCGGGGTTGATGGCGGCGCGCCGGTTGGCACCGGCCGGCTGGCGGGTGATGGTGTTCGACAAGGGACGCGTGCCCGGCGGCCGGATGGCCACGCGCCGGGTCGGTGACGCGATGTTCGATTACGGCGCCCAGTATTTCACGGTGCGCGAGGCGTCGTTCCGCGCGCTTCTCGAGCCTTGGCTCCAGGAGGGGCTGGCGCGGAGTTGGAGCGAGGGATTCGCCACATCGGACGGGATCTTCAAGGCGGACGGTGAGGCGCGTTATATTGGCGTGCAAGGGATCTCAACGATCCCGAGGCGTCTGGCCGAGGGGCTGCCTGTGCAACATGGAACGACGGTGGAATCATGCTCGCACCTGGACGGCCGATGGGTGATCCGATTCAAGGAACGCCCCCCCGTCATGGCGTCGATCCTCCTGCTTACGGCCCCGGTGCCCCAGTCTTTGGCGTTGTTGGCCATGGGCCGCGTCGTGCTTGAGGCCGCCGCCGCCGTGGCACTCACTCGGATCCAGTATGCCCAATGCCTTGCATCGCTGGTACGCCTCGTGGGTCCGAGCCGCATCCCTGAACCCGGTGGGCTATGGCTCGATGGAGAGCCCGTAGGTTGGGTCGCGGACAACACGCAGAAGGGAATCTCGGAGGCGCGCCTCGGCGGGAGCGTGACCATCCATGCCGGTCCCGAATTCAGCCGAACCCACTGGGACGAGGATCCTGAAACCGTGGGACGGATCATCACGGATTCCGTTCAGTCATGGCTGGGATCCGAGGTGACCAGCGTCCGGATCCATCGTTGGCGGTATTCCGTTCCCACGGTCCAGCATCCCGCGCGGTACATCATGGCGCGGAGCCCGGGCCCCGTGGTCTTTGCGGGTGATGCGTTCGGCGGCGGTCGGGTCGAGGATGCGGCGCTCTCAGGCGATGCGGCGGGCGCGGCGATCCTCGCGGAGTATTCCTGACGACTCCCGTCGATGTCTGGTGCGGGGCCCTCTCCCGGAACGAGACCGCTGTTTCCGCAGAGAGCGGGCTTGACAGTAACCGTCCAGGGCTTCTCCATTAGCGGAACTGTCTGGAACCGTCGTCACTGATGAGCTTTTCTCCTCAAAAGGCTCGACATGCGAGCGGCGGGGCACGCAGCATCTCCTCGTAGTTGATCTAATAGAAATTGGACTATGGATAAGCTGAACTCACCAAAACGTCTCTTACGGTTCCTTGTTTTCCTGGCTGCGGGCTTACCGCTGCTTGCCGGGGCGGGGGAAGCGGACATCCAGTTGCCTGACCTGACCACGGTTAAGTTCGACGGTTTGGGCGGCGTGAGCGGGATCACGCTCATGTATGTGGGGATCCTGATCTGCATGGTCGGCGCCGTATTTGGATTGATCCAATACAAGCAGACCAAGGCACTCCCGGTGCATGAGAGCATGGCGTCGGTCTCGAACAGCATTTGGGAGACCTGCAAGACCTACCTGTTCACGCAGGGGCGGTTCCTTGCGATCCTTTGGTTCCTGATCGCGGCCTGCATGGTCTATTATTTCTGGGGATTGTCCCATGAAAGCATCGGCAAGGTGATCGTGATCCTGCTCTGCTCGATCCTGGGCATCCTGGGTTCGTATGGCGTGGCATGGTTCGGGATCCGGATCAACACGACGGCGAATTCGCGGACTGCATTTTCGGCGCTCATGGGAAACCCGTTTGCGACGCTCAGCATCCCGCTGCGCTCGGGGATGAGTGTCGGCCTGTTGCTGGTCGCGGTGGAACTTTTCTTCATGATCTCGATCCTGGTGTTCCTGCCTCGTGAAATGGTGGGGGCATGCTTCATCGGGTTTGCAATTGGCGAGTCGTTGGGCGCGGCGGTCCTCCGCATCTGCGGTGGTATCTTCACCAAGATCGCGGACATCGGGTCGGACCTGATGAAGATCGTCTTCAAGCTGCCTGAGGACGACCCGAAGAACCCGGGTGTGATCGCGGACTGCACCGGTGACAACGCGGGTGACTCGGTTGGCCCGACGGCGGACGGATTCGAGACCTACGGTGTGACGGGTGTGGCGCTGATCGCGTTCCTGTCGCTGGCGCTGGCGTCGAATCCGACGGTGTGCGCGACCCTGATCATCTGGCTGTTCGTGATGCGGGCGCTGATGATCGTGACCTCGCTGGTC
>CAIMTB010000322.1 GCA_903844265.1 uncultured Verrucomicrobiota bacterium | reverse complement strand
CGGGGACCCTGCGGGCTTCAACGAAGTGCAAGCCGCCTTCGAAGCGCTTTTCCAACATCCCTCGTCGCGGATCGTCGACGACGCTTGGATCCAGGGTTACGCCTCCCGTCGCGGACTCAGGTTGGAGGACTCGGTAACCGGCGTCGCCGCACCCCCGCCCGAGCCGCCTCCGGTGCCGCATACGGTTCAACAGGAGGCCCTGAGCAGGCTGGAGGCGACCCGGCGTGCGGGGAATACGGCGGGTTTGGTTGTCCTGGCAACGGGCCTCGGGAAAACCTGGTTGAGCGCCTTTGATAGCCACCGCCCCGAATATCGCCGCATCCTTTTCGTTGCCCATCGACAGGAAATCCTCAGCCAGGCAGTCGCGACCTTCCGCCGCCTTCGACCGAACGCCACCATCGGTCGCTACGACGGCGAAACCTGGGAATCCTCAGCCGACATTGTCTTCGGCTCGATCATGACCCTGGGGCGTCTTCGCCACTTGGAAAAGTTCCCGCCGGAGTCCTTCGACTACATCATCGTCGATGAGTTCCATCACGCGGCGGCGCGCACGTATCGCAATCTCCTCAACCACTTCCGGCCGAAGTTTCTTCTCGGGCTGACGGCCACGCCCGAGCGCATGGATGGCGGTGATCTGCTGGCGCTATGCCAGGAGAACCTGGTCTTTCGTTGCGATGCCTTCGACGGCATCGACCGTGGCCTGCTCTGCCCCTTCAAGTACTTCGGCGTTCCCGATGACGTCGATTACGCCCAGATCCCCTGGCGCAACGCGCGGTTTGACGAAGCCGCGCTGACGCGAGCGGTGGCGACCCAGAAACGCGCGGAAAACGCACTCGACCAACATCGGAAGCGGGCGGGCAAGAGGACGCTGGCGTTCTGCGTCTCCCAGCGGCACGCCGACTTCATGGCGGAGTTTTTCAACCGCGCGGGAGTCCGTGCGGTTGCGGTTCACTCCGGTCCTGAAAGCGCCCCACGGGCGGCTTCGCTGGAGCGGCTGGCCGGTGGCGGTATCGACATCATCTTCGCCGTGGACATGTTCAACGAGGGCGTCGATGTCCCGACCATCGACACCGTCCTGATGTTGAGACCCACGGAGTCCGGGGTCATCTGGCAACAGCAATTCGGTCGCGGCCTCCGCGTGGCAGAGGGGAAGTCGCATCTCCACGTCATCGATTACATCGGAAACCACCGGGTGTTCCTGACCAAGGTGCGGACGCTTCTGCGGCTCTCGGCTGGCGATCACCAGGTGGACCGGGCGCTGAACCTTCTGGCCGCAGGAGACTTCGAGCTGCCGCCGGGCTGCGAAGTCACTTACGAGCTGGAGGCAGTCGAGACCATCAAGTCGCTGCTTCGCGCGAGGACCCCGGATGCCCTGCGGGCGTTCTACGAGGACTTCCGGGAGCGGTACGGAGTCCGTCCCAGCGCCACGGAGACGTTCCACGAGGGATACTCGCCGGGCGCGGTGAGACCCCAGTTCGGCTCGTGGTTTGGATTCGTCGCCGCCATGGGGGATCTGAGCGCAGCTGAGTCCAACACCGCGAGGGAGCACGAGTCCTTCCTGGAATCCTTGGAGGTCACCCCGATGACCAAGAGTTTCAAGATGCTCGCGCTCCAGGCGATGCTGAACCTGGATCGCTTCCCTGGGGAGATCGACATGGACACCTTGCGAACGGAGTTTCGTCGACTCGCGACGCGTTCGGCTGAGCTGACCCAAGACGTAGGCTCCGCCCTGGAAAGCGACGCTGCCTTGCGTCAACTGATCGAATCCAACCCCATCGCCGCATGGACCGGGGCGCGCGGTACTCGGGATCGCCACTTCTTCAACTACGAGGCGGGCACATTCAGCACGAACTTCACGGCGTCGAACGAGATGAGGGCCCTGCTTCAGGAGTTGACCCGGGAACTGGTTGACTGGCGCCTCGCCCAATATTTGTCCCGAACGAAGGAACACGCGCCGACCGAGGGGCAGCCTATTCGGCTTGTCTGTAGGGTCGCCCATTCTGGCAACTCCCCGATGTTGTTTCTGCCCGATCGCAAGCGGCAGCCCGCAACGCCTGAGGGATGGGTTCCTGTCGGTACCTCGGAAGGAATGTTCGAGGCCAATTTTGTGAAGGTGGCGGTCAACGTCCTCCGTCGGCCTGGGACTGCGGACAACGCGCTTCCGGAAATCCTTCGCAAATGGTTTGGCCCGGACGCCGGTATGCAGGGCACCCGACAATTCGTGGCATTCGACCAAACCGACGATGGTTGGCGAATGGCCCCAGCTACGGTGGCGGCATCAGCGCCGAAACTGGAACTCTGGCGGGAGTACGAGCGCCCGCAGATCCCCGAGCTCTTTGGCCTCGAATTCAACACCGGGTCGTGGAACCAGGGATTCGTCGCCAAGGACCGCGACGTCTTTCTCCTGGTGACCCTCGAAAAGGGCGACCTCCAGGAAGGCCACAAGTACAAGGATCGGTTCTTGGCTGCGGACATTTTCGAATGGCAGAGACAGAACAGGACCCGGCGTGACTCGGCGCATGGCCAAGTCCTGCGGGATCATGCGAAGCAGGGCGTTGCCGTGCACCTGTTCGTCCGTCGGTCCAAGAAGCAATCCAGCCGTCCGGCCGGGTTTGTCTATTGCGGCGAGGTCCAGTTTGTCGAGTGGGAGGGGGATGAGCCCGTGACGGTGCGCTGGCGTTTGGCCCAACCGCTGCCAGACCGCCTCCTGCGGACGTTCAAGGTCGGTGCAGCATAGGCCGCCAGGGTTTATTGGCGCAGATGGTGCCGCTGAGTAAGGGCCAGTCCAGGGCTGTGCCTGCTCTCCACGCCATTACTCACTCGGTTCATCAGCCTGCGTCGGCGAAGACTCCGGCGTCCCGCTCGGGATAGCTGTCATAGACGTGCTGAAAAATCGCGGAGCATTTCTGCTGATACATGTCGGGCGAGTAGACCCGCGGGAGACCGGTGTCTAGGACGTCCTCGATGGCGATCTTGAGCTGGGATCGAGCGCTCGATTTCTGACGCCAGTTCAAGACGAGCAGCTGCTTGAGTCGGACCAGCATTCCTAGTCGAGTTCCGACGCCTCGATGAGCCGGTAGATCTCCTCGTTCAGGTCAGGGTTCACCAACTGCAACTCGGGCGTCCGGTTCTCGTAGAACAGCGGCACGGTCGCGCCATCCTCGACCGACTGTTGGAAGTCGTACACCGAGACGTAGTCGCCGAAGACTTCCTTGGTACGTTCCTCGCCCGCGATCAGCGGCGTGCCGGTGAAGGCGAGGAACAGGGCCTTGGGCAAGGCCGCACGCATGTTCAGCGCCAGGGTGTCGTACTGGCTACGGTGTGCTTCGTCGGTCAGGACGATGACATCCGGTCGGTCACAAAGGAGCTCCGGGGTCTGGAATTTATGAACCAGGGTGAAGACGTACCGATGGTTCCCTCGCAGCAGCTCTCGCATTCGGCACGCGAGCGAGCTGGCTCATGAGTTCCTGCAACTCCTCGTCGCTGAGCCGGACCTCCGCTGGCGCTCGGGCTCCAGTTCGATCCTGGAGGTTTCGCTCGACGGCAAGGAGCACCGTTTCAAGCCGGTCTTTGCGTTGAATCCCAGTCTTCCCGAGCTGGAGGCGCTCGTCCGCACTTCTGAGACGGGCGAGCCTGAGAACTGGCTGTCGATCTGTCGTTGAAGCTGGCGTACGGACCAACCGCCGCGCAGGGCCTCGGCGTGGTAGAAAGCAAAGGCTTCGGGAGAGCGGGAACGTCGAACCAACAAAACGTAAGCCGACCACGGCAGCGGAAAAGCGCGGGCTACGTCGGCGAGGTTGAATGGTATCCCGGGGGACTGTGCAGAGGATGTCTGCGCGTTTGGCGATTGTGTCTCGGATTTCCCAGACGGCGTCTGGGAAATATAAACGGTCGCAGAGCCGGTCGGCGTCGAGAGCCCCAATTTCCCAGACAGCGTCTGGGAAATCTCAGGAGTGCCACAGACACTGTAGAAAAGGCGCATGTTCTCGAGGTTCTGGACGGAGAAGCCGCGACCGTGGCGCGCCGTGAGGTCCTCGGCCAGGCGCTTCAAGAGTTCTTCACCATATCCCGCTCGTTTCTCGCCGCCCTGCTCGAACTCCACGATACGCCGCCCGATTTCCCAGTACGTCGCCGTCATCAGCGCGTTCACCGCCCGGGCGCTGGATCGCCGCGCCGCCTCCAGCAGATCGCGGATTCCCTCGACCAGACCGGAGTAGTGTTCGGTCGAGGGAGCGGCCGACTTTCTCTTGGCGACGGGGCGTGTCATGCGGCGAGCGTGAGGTTGAGTTCGCCGAAGATGCGGTTCAACTCCAGACCGAAGATCGGAGTGACGATCGTCACGCCGGCCGGCTTTATGCCGTGGCTGCACGATGCCAGTCTGACATCGTGAGCGAGTCACGATCGCAGGGAACTTGTGGCCGTGGCAGTCCGGGATTCGCGGACACCAAAACGGACACCAAACGGGTTAGGTTGGGTTGTTTCCGGGGAGTGGCGGAGTAGGCTTGATTCGCTCGCCAAATGAGTCATAAATGCCTCGGATACAGTGCCTTGTAGGCCAATTCCGTCCCCAGCCACCATCTCAAAACTCGGTTACCACCCTCGACTGCTCGCCCACTGCACGGTTAACGACTCCCTGCGCGGGCTCGTTTCGGAAAGGTTGCGGCAGTTGGAATCCGTCCCCAGCCGAGCCGACCAAGGGAGTCCAGTCAGAGCTCAGCCCCGACGTTCGGCGGTCGCGCTGTTCCGCGAGAACTTCACGGCAGCTTGACCGACCGCATCGCACCCGACTGGCGCCCAGCGAACGGGTCCATCCGCTGAATTCTTGGTCAATACACTCGGCTGAGGCAGGGTCACGGGCATGGCGAAACCCGGCATCCAAGTGCCCTACAACTTTGACCTGAAGCCCCTTGAGCAATTGCTCTCCAAGGTGACGCGTCCGGGGGATTATTTCGTTGTCGGCTCGCTCGAAGCCCCCATGCCCCGCCTTGAAGTCGAGAGGGTGGGACTCCTCTCGTTCCCAGTGCCCGCCATCCAGGCCAGGCAACTGATCGAGAACGCCATTCGCGCCCCGTACGGTCGAGGCGAGGAAACCATCCTGGACGAGTCCGTGCGCAAGGTCTGGCAGGTTCCAGCAGAGAAAGTACAGCTGGGCGGGAAGTCCTGGGACGGGACGTTCGCGCAGATCCTTGCCACAGTCGCCAACGGCTTAGGCTGCGCGGGGGCGGCGATGCAGGCGGAACTCTACAAGCTCCTCGTGTACGACGAGGGCGGCTTCTTCAAGCCGCACCGGGACACTGAGAAGTCGGAGCGGATGTTCGGCACCCTGGTCGTGGTCCTGCCGTCCGTGCATCAAGGCGGCGAACTGGTCATCCGACACGCTGGGCGTGAAGTGAAGATCGACCTGAGCTCCTCGGAGGTTTCCGAACTGCGGTTCGCTGCGTTCTACGCGGACTGCGAGCATGAGGTCCTGCCTGTCGCTCGGGGCAATCGCGTTTGTCTGATTTATAACCTCGTCCAGCGTGGGTCGGGCGAGGCCGGGGCAAGGCTCGCGGCGCCGCTGTACGATGCGGAGGCTGAGGCAGCCGCGAGCATGCTCCGGGAGACGTTCGCAGCGGACGGGGCCCCGGCCAAATTGGCGTGGCTGCTGGAGCATCAGTACAGCCCGGGGGGACTTGCCTTCGATGCCTTGAAGGGCGCCGATGCCGGCCGCGCGTCGGTGCTGCGTCGGGCCGCCGAACGGGCCGGTTGCGTGATGCACCTGGCCATCGTGCACATCGAGGAGACGGGGGCGGCTGAGCCGGAATACGATCCGTATTCACGCCGCTCCGGCAGGCGCGGGTATGACGAATCAGCGGAGGAGGAAGACGTCAGCAGCGACAGTTTCGAGGTGATCGAGGTCTGTGACGCGTCCCAGTTTGTCGATGAATGGTGCGGCCTGGATGGCCGGCCGGTCGACTTCGGACGGCTGCCGTTGGAGGAGGGTGAGGTCCTCCCGGCGGGAGCCCTTGACGGCGAGACGCCGGACGAGCAGCGGCTCACTGAGGCCACGGGCAACGAGGGGGCTACTTTCGAGCGCTCGTATCACCGAGCCGCGCTGCTGATCTGGCCTCGGAGTGGTTTCGCGGATGTCCTCCTTCAGGCAGGGGTCGGCGCGGCCCTACCGCTCCTCCTGGAAAGGATCGCGAGCCGGGGGGAAGCAACGGAGGATTCGGCGGACCCAGCGTCCGCGCTCGCGCTCGCCCGCCGAATTGTTGAGGAGTGGGAGGCCTCACCGCTCTATTCGATTTACCGGAGCGGCAGCAAGGACCCGGATCGTGGCGAGATGGTCCGGTTGTTGGTGCGATTGGGCGATGCGTCCCTGCTGGAGCGATTCATCGAGGGAGTGGTGACCCACAGGTTTGAGGGTACCGAAGCCGCGGCGCTGGCCGAGGGGGCGGCGATCTTGGGTCCTAAGAGATGCGGCAAGCTGTTCATCGCGCTCGCCCTCGAAAACACGAGGGTTTTTCACGGCGGGTGCATCGCGCTTCTTCACGGAATGATGAGCAATCTGGGGCCGGTTCTGGATTCCAAATGGAAAGCGCCGATGAGGCGGATCGCGGCCACGATCCTCGCCGAACTCGCGACCATCGGAGTGCACAGCCATCCCGATCCCTATGCTGGGCTGGACTCGCCGCGCGTTCGGGAGGCCAGGCCGATGAGCGCCGCGGAAGTCGTTGAACTCCTCGAAAGCCTGCGCGCCCTGGATTCCGTCGAACTCCACACCACCGCCGTGGCGGTGATCCGCGGAGCACCGGCTGTGTTCGACCCCGTCACCGTCGTCGTTCCCGCGCTTCAGCAGCTTCCGGACGCGCTCGGGACGGAACTTACCTCCGACACGGTCCGCCGGGCCCTGTGGCTGCATGCCGCGGATTTCCTGCTGGCGCGCAGCGAGCGGCCGCCGGAACTCCCGGTGGACTGGAGACAGGAGGTGACGGTTTCCTGCAAGTGCGAGGACTGTCGGGAACTCCAGGCGTTCGTTCACGACCCGGTGGCCAAGGTGCACCGCTTCCGGGTGCGTCAGGATCGGCGGCAGCATCTGCAAGGACAGATCCTGCATCACGGCTTGGACCTGACGCACGTGACCGAGCTCACCGGTTCGCCCCAGACCCTGGTATGCACCAAGACGCGACGGACCTATCAGCGTCAGTGCACCCAGCACGCGGCCGACTGCGCGTCGATGGGCATTTTGCTGCGACTCTTGGGCGCCGTGACTGCGGATCCGGAGATCGCCCCCCTCGCGAAACGCCTTGATGCCGGGAGGGTGCTCAAGCCGCGGCCGGACGCTTGAGCTTCGGAGCACGCGCCAATGGCTCATGCTGTCGGCGTAGTGCGCAAAGTTTGCCAAACCTTGGCACGCAGGCTACACCGACAAGGAGACGACCATCATGAAGACGAAGAGCCGGAATGTTTCCCTGACGTTGGAACTGGATGCTCAGATCGAGCGTCGGGTGAATAGCGGGCGCTACGGTAACGCGAGTGACGTCATGCGGGCCGCGCTGCGAGCTTTGGAGCGGGAAGAGCAGTCCCGGGCCTATCGTGAATGGCTGGACATAGCCGCCAAGTTGCCCTCCGACCCCATCACGCCGGAGATCGAGCAGCAGATCGTTTCCCGGATTCGCGCCCAGCGCACCCCCCACCGAAAGCCCAAGCGATGAGGTCGGTGGTGATCGATTGCAATGTGCTGATTGCCGGCATCGGCTGGACTGGAAACCCGCGTCTGGTCTTGGACGCCGTGTTTGCCGGGATTGTCACGGCGGCGGTGACCTCCGAGG
Organism: uncultured Verrucomicrobiota bacterium; assembly: GCA_903844265.1. Classification (GTDB taxonomy): domain Bacteria; phylum Verrucomicrobiota; class Verrucomicrobiia; order Limisphaerales; family CAIMTB01; genus CAIMTB01. Next base: position 7,768 of record CAIMTB010000322.1, on the reverse strand, counting down.
TCTGGCAGGAATACGAGGATCGCGTCCCGGCCATTCTCGCCGAGCACCAGCGGGAAGCGGATCCGGCGCCGGTCCTGCGCAAGTTGGCGATGATGGCGCGCCTCGTGGATCCTGCGCCGCTTGGGAAGCGCCGCAGTCGGGACGCCTCGGATGACCGTTATCTCGCGGCGGCCCTCGCGGCGGACGCGGCGATCGTCACGAACGACCGGGACCTCCTCGATCTGGGGAAACCGTTTGGAGTGATGATCGCCACGCCCGCCGGCTTTATGAGGTGGCTGCGCGATGCCAGTCTGACATCGTGAACGAGGCGCGACCGCGCGGAACTTGTGGCCGTGGCAGTCCGGGATTCGCGGACACCAAAGCGGACACCAAGCGGGTTAAGCCGGGTTGTTTCGAGGGGTGGCGGAGTAGGCTTGATTCGCTCGCCAAATAGGTCATAAATGACTCGGATACAGTGACTTGTAGGCCAATTCCGTCCCCAGCCACCACTTCTTTCAACATCTTCTGGGGCAGCCGATTGCGGACTTAAAGGCCTTCTGCTCGGCCTCAGTCTCAACGTCTGGTCTCAACAACTCTCCCGATGTCCTTGGCGTCTCAGATCGCCTTGCGGTGTCCCCAGCACGGGAACCGGAGGCGTGGGCGGCGCCCGATTGTCGCGGTGGTCAGCCTCCACGGAGGCCCCGCCAGGGGGGCGCATCGACGATTGATCCCCCGTGCCAGAACCTGCGAAAGCTGCGAAAGGCTGGGTCACCACTCGGGTACCGACTCCGGGGACTGAAGCGCCACGGTCGGATGCTTGCACCCGGCCGAGAGCCGGAAGATGGGGCGCGCACCGGCGACCCTAGCCCAACTTTCGATACTCAGACGATTTTCGGACAAATTTCCGGCGGCGACATTCGGATTTCCCGGGAAACTTGATGGTCTTTGGTCGGCTCCGCCCCGTGTTGGCGTGTAGTGAAGACGCACCGACGGGACCCCGGCCATCACGGGCGGCTTGGGCTATGTGCCGGTGAACTTCACCGGGCTGAAGTCACACGCCGGCTGGCGCCTGGAAATCGAGAAAGGCCGGGGGCCGGTGGCCGTGAACCAGGGCGTGCACGGCCAGGATTTCTGACAGGCCCAGCGCGAAAGCGGGAGCGGCACGTGGCGATTGACTTGCAACGTCCCGCTGGATGCGCCAAGGGATGCACGACCCACGCGAAGGATCATCCTGCGCCGAGGGGAATGAACCTCGGATCGGATGGTGGACCGAGCATCGAAAACGATGAGACAATCCAGGCATGACCAACCCACGGCCAGGGGTACCCTGACGGTACATGCGCTCACGCTCACCGGGTGGCTGCTGACCACGCTGACCGCCTTCTCCCAGCCAAGCCCCATCCTACATGTGGAGTTGAAGGCAGGTGTTCCCCACCTCGCTTCGGGAGCCATCCCCGGACAACTCCTGCTGCTGGAACGTAGCACCAACCTCACCGATTGGACCGAGATAGCCCGAGTTACCGCACAACTTCAGTCCTATGGCGACTGGAGCCCCGCCGGCGATCGCTTCCGGTTCTACCGGGCCCGAGTCCGACCTACCGAGCCCTCGGACGACTGGGCCAACCTTGTCGGGGTTGCATCAGATTTCCTGTTCAAACCCGGCAGCGGGTCGGGATTGGCCGGAATGGCTTCGATGAAATGGACCGCGCTGCTCAGCCAACCCGATCGCGTCTATTTCCAAGACTCGGTCCGCTACCCATTCCACATCCAGTTCGCCCGGGCCCGGCTTCCGGGTTACGCCAGCATGGGCACCCTCGACTTCGACCTGCAGGCGCTCTTCGCGAATGCCTCCCAGCGGATGGTGCTGGGGTCACTTCTCCGTTCCCCCGATCCGCGGATTCGCGAGCTCGGAATCGAGGTCACCGGGTCGGAGCCCTTCCCCGCGGGCGAGGTCGTGGATTGGATCGAAGCGGTGAAACGCCGAGTCGTGCTGCCTCCTGGTTGGCGGATCTTCTACATGCCATCCACCGAGCAGCGCGCCGAGACCGAAAGCCATCTGCCGCTCTTCTCAGCCCGCGGGCTCGAGGTGTCCTCGCTCGAGCGCTGGGCCACCGCGAATTCATGTTACTCGGATGGCTGGGCCCTGGGTCGCCTGGTTCGCGTTCCCTCGACCGAGATTCAGGCTGCCTTGGGGGATGGCCGACTTGGCTTCGGCGACATCCTGGTCACCGACCGCGTTCCTTCGGAGTTGCCGGCGCTGGCCGGCTATCTGTGCCTCGAGCCAGCCACGCCCAATTCCCACGTGGCCCTGCTCGCGCGCTCTCAACTTCTGCCTTTCGCTTTCGCCAATGGCGCCGGGCTGAGGGCCGAGATCGCCAGCCTGGTGGGTCGCGAGGTCCTCCTGATCGCCGAGGAGACCAACGGCGTCTGCCAAATCAGCCTGCGGGACACCACCGACCTGCTTACCGCGGACCGACGACAGCAAATCCTGGATTCCAAGCGGAGCCGCGAACTCGGCATCGTGCCCAAAGCCCACCGGGGTGCCCTCGTCCTGCCCGTGGATGACCTGACACCAGCCGACCTGAAGTACGTCGGAGGCAAGGCCGCGAACTTCGGTTTCCTGCGCCGAAGCCTCCCCACCGAGTCACCCCACCCCGCGCTCGCGCTCACCTTCGACCTGTGGGACGCCTATCTCGACCAATTGCTTCCGGACGGGGTGACACTGCGAGAGTTCATCGACGCCCGGCTTTCCCGTCACCGCTTCCCGCCGGACATCGCCCGGCTCCGCGCCGATCTCGCCGAGATCCAGAATGCGGTCGGGGACCGCGCGGACTTCACGCCGGGGCCACGAGCCCTGCTGGTCGCCTCACTGCGCGATGCCGGGTTGAGGGGGGCAGGCATCCGATTTCGGAGTTCCACCAACGTCGAGGACGGCGAGGGCTTCAACGGCGCCGGCCTTCTCGACAGCTTCAGCGGCTGTCTTGAGGATGACACGGACAACGACTCCACGGGCCCGTCCCGCTGTGACCCGAGCGAGCCCAAGGAGCGCGGCGTCTTTCGCGCCATCCGCAAGGTCTACGCCAGCTTCTACAATGAGAATGCCTTCCTGGAGCGCCTGCGCCATGGCGTGAACGAAGCCGAGGTCGGCACAGGGTTGCTCGTCCATTTCTCAGTCCCGGACGCCAACGAGATGGCGAATGGCGTGGCCACGCTGGCGGTGGACCGGAGTACCAACCGGCGGTTCGTGCAAGCCCAGGTGGTCTCGCAACTGGGTGCCGAGTCGGTGACCAATCCGGATGTCACCATCAGGCCGGAGGTGGCTACAGCCATGTTTACCAACAACGACATTGCCGCGGCCATCCTCTCCCTGGAGGAACGCTCCACGCTGACCAAGGATGCGGCACCGGTGATGGACTGGCCGGTGGACTATCGCACGCTACTGCAACAGCTGAACACGGTCGCCCTGGCCTATGAAGCGTACTACCCCGCGAAGACAACCTACGAACTCGACTGCGAATTCAAGCGCGTGTCCCCCGGCTTGGTGGGGTTGAAACAAGTTCGCCCCGTACCCCATCCTACGCCAATTCCGCCCCCGACCATTCCTTGAATCCCCCTACGGTACCGCAAGCCCTGACGATGCCATCATGACACTCCTGCCATCTGCTCCCATCCTACTCTTGCTGACGATCGTATCCGTCGCCTCCTCCTCGGCGGGAGCCCAGGTACGGCTCTCCACCATCACACGTGCAGGTGACTCGGTCGCGCTGGGGTGGGAAGGAGGGAATGGCCCCTTCATCGTCCAAACCTCCCACGATCTCCAGACATGGTCCGACCTCGGGGAGCCAGCCACAGGCAACTTGCGCCAACTGACAACCTCGTGCGCCACCGCGTTCTACCGCGTCAGGGACGTCGACTCAGCCGGGCTGCTGGGTGGTCCATTCGGACTGATCCAAACCGAGCAGGGCGAGTTCGGTTCGATGATGGCCAGACACCGATTGAAGTCCCGGCTCTGGCTCTACAAGTCCAAGGGCGCACCCCACAACTCCGGTTCCTACACGCCGGCCGCCTACTGGCGGAAGCTCCTTGTCCACTTCCAGCGGCTTGAGGATGGCCGGGTCAGTACCTGGACCGGCGCCCTTGAGGACCTGGGCAGCGTGGCGACCCCCACTGCACAACGCCTGACCGTGACATGGACCGCGGGGAGTGGCTCCCAGCAGCGGACCCTGGTGCTGACGCTCGACTTTCCCTACTCGGTGAACGCGGGGCGCACAACAGCGCCGTTCGCCAGCGATCCGATCTACTCCCTCAAGTGCACGTATGCCACCGCACAACCGGAACTCGAATTTGGAGGCCTGCCCGCTGGAACGACCTATGTGGACTCTATTGGACTGATCCAATTGGATCCCGCGAATGATCCCGTCCGATCCGACCAGCTGTTCTGGGTGAGAAGGTATCAGATCAAGAAGGGCGGGGTTGAGGTGGGCCACCATCACTTCGAAGCGGGCTACCTGGACAAGGGAAGGCCAAAGGTCATCCTCAAGACCCTCCCCCTGGACAGCTGGCTGAGTCCAAGCACCGGCAAAGGCGGCGTACTTCCAACCTTCTCCACGGACAGCTACTTCGCGCGCACCCTCCTGCCCGGGCACCATAACTTCTACGAGATGATCCTTGTGGAACCGGGACTCGATCCTTCGGTTCCGGAGCAGACCCGGGCCGCCCTCGCGCGGGCCAACATCCGCCAAGTCTATACGTTCAAGGATCTCGCGGGGGTGACCATCGGCGGGGACTCCGAGGGCATCCGCTTCATCGGGCACGACAACTCGGTCCGCACGCCGTGACCCCCGGGCTCTGCGACACCTGGGGAGATGACTTCGATGGGTTCTACACGCATTATCTGGTCGATGGGGTCCAGAACTACCGCGACGCCACGCCCAAGGCGCTCGGCTGCCTCGCGGCGGGGTATCGCAACTACCCCTGGGAGGGTCCTAGTGCCGACGGCTACGCCGACGGGATCGAAGGCGCGCTCAACCTCCTCCAGCGGGAGCCCTCGGCGTCGGCATCCTCCTGGATCGATTCGGAAATCAGCGTCATGTGGGGCAAGCAACGTCCGGATGGAATCATTGAAGGATGGCACGGCGACGGGAACTTTGCCCGGACGTCGCTGATGTTCGCCCTTTGGAAGACCCAAGGAATAACCCTCGAACCCTGGCGCTCCGACCTGGTGGTTGGCGTCGACTGATCCTACCCGAGCGCCACCGTAGGGCATCTTAGCTTGATGATTTATCATAAACTGAAGAGGACGATCGAGCGGGTATGCCTTGACATCGCGCAACGGCGGCATCTCTTCAATGCAACCCATGGACCAGCCCCTCAGAATCGCCTTGGTCGTCGCTCTCGCCTTCTGGGCAGTCGTCACCGGGCCAAAAGTGTCCGCTTTCCAGATCACGCTCTTTCCGGCAGCCGCGGTGTACGATCCGGATGCAAAGATCTTGCACGAGCGCCTTGGAGTCGATGGTCAGGACCTGCACGTAGAGGACTTCGAAGACAATGAGCTGGAGAGCTGGCTCAAAACCGATCTTGAGGGCGGCGCCGGCGAGGGAGCCGACCAGGCTCCCTGGGTGGGCAGATATACGAGCAGCGTTGCCAATGAGACCCGATTTGGGATTGCTCTGTCGGGAGTGCGGATCTTCGGAATTGGGGTGGGCGACAACGATGGAGGATCAGAGCGAATCTCGGTGAACGGTGAACCCCCGATCAATCTTCAGCGACTGCCTGGTCATGCTGGCAATGGCGTGTCACGGGCCTACTACGTGTTGGTCGAAGCGAAATCAGAAGATGCGGACATTGCCTCGATCGAGTTTGATCACGGGTTCACGCTGCGGTTTGATCATCTCATTGTCCTCCAGAAGCAGGTCTCTCGACCTCCCCAGGAACACCTTCCGCGACTCGTGGTGGATCTGGTCGACGGAGGCAGGCTGGTCGGCGAGGTCTCGAATGATTCGGTCATTGCATCAGTGGGCAATGGAACCCGGGATCTGCACCCTGCGGACATCTACTCGATCCGATTCGTGGAAGCCACAAACCACGTGACCATCATTTTGACGGCTGGGGAAAAGGTTGTTGGAGAGGCTCGGTTTTCCGAACTCAAACTTCGCACCGCTCTGGGCCAACTATCGGTACCGCGCGCGATAATTCGGCAGATAAGGACCCGTCCCCGGGGAAAATATCAACCAACCGAGAAAAGCCGCGCTGGCAAAGCCGAAGCGATGTTCCTTGCCGATGAGCCGGCGTTCGCAGGCAAGCGCCTTTTGGAATGGCTGAAAGTAGATGGCCAACCCACGCTGAGTTTCGGAGGCATGGATGGAATGTTCCGTCCGATCTCGGAAAGCGCCGACGTCAAATCCGTGGCGCAGCAGAAGGCGGAGGACGCGATTCAGAAGATAGGCGCCAAGGGCGTCCCTTTTCTGGTCGAATTGGTTGCCCGGGGTGGGGGTGATGCGCGCGATGCGGTGAAGGGATTTCGAGTGCTTGGGGCTCGGGCCAAGCCTGCGGTTCCTGAGCTTCTGTCCCTCCTCAATGAGCCAGACAGGATGACTCGTGGGTACACGCTCTGGGCCTTGGGCGCGATTGGGCCTGCCGCGGAGGAAGCGGTCCCAGTGTTGCTCGATGTACTTCGCTGTGAACCGATCGCCACGGATGGAATTCCGGCCGCAGAAGCACTCGGGAATATCGGTCCGGCATCGGCGATGGCAGTGCCAATTATCATCGAGAAGATTAGAGGGAGGGCGATGGGGTCAAACATTGACTGTTGACACTTGTGTGTCGAGACGCCGTGCCACCTCCGCCCGTTCCATGCCGTCGTCAGCTCGGGGTGGCAACAACGAATCCCCTGCGCTGGTGCCGCATGCTCCAAGCCCCGCACTTCGTGTACCACCTCCACCAATCGCGAAACCGGGAGGCGTGGGGCCATCTCAACTGGTCTCCGCCCCGCGCGATGCCTCGGGTCCGCTGCGGACCGACTCAAATGTCGACTGTCAATGTTTGACCCCAATCGTTCACCTCCCCAAATCCCGGTCGCATGGGGCATGCTGCCGGCTACATCCAAGGGACACGGCCCTCCGCGGCCAAAAGGGAACCCGGAAATTCCCCATAACGTCCGCCCACTTTCGTTGTAGATCCCGGGTGACCTCCATGAAGTCACCCTTCGCCAGACGGACAAGCCGCCCCCTCGCGCTCGTGGTCGGCCTCGGCGGCCTCATCACCTTCGTCGACACCCCGGCCGCGGAGACTTGGGCGTCCACCCCGGCGCCCACGCTGATCTGGAATGCTGTCGCGTCCTCGGCAGATGGCTCCACCCTGCTTGCTGCGAGCGGCAGCCTGCCCTACGCCACGGCGATGCCCCTGTTCGTGTCCACCAATACCGGGGCCACATGGACCAAGACCCGCTCCCCCGGCAACCGCTGGACCACCGTCTGTTCCTCGGCCGATGGCACCCGGCTGGCCGCAGCGGCCTGCTCATTCTGCCCCCTCTGGGTCGGCGGCGACGGCCTGATTTACACCTCGCCGGATTCGGGCCTCAGTTGGACGCCAACGAGCGCGCCGAGCAACACCTGGACCTCGATCGCGTCCTCCGCGGACGGACGGAGGCTCGTGGCGGTCGCGGCGCCCACCTGGAGGATCTGGTCCGAGGACGATCCCCCTCATGGCCAGGGGGTGATTGTTCGATCCGTCGACTCAGGAACGAACTGGGCCCAGGCCTCCGCCCCGACGAACTTCTGGACCGCCGTCT
>CAIMTB010000321.1 GCA_903844265.1 uncultured Verrucomicrobiota bacterium | reverse complement strand
TCCAATGACCTTGGCCGAGTTCGCTCGCTGGCTCGGGGTGGAGGAGGGCTGGGTTCGGAGGCGATTGCGCCTCCTGCCCGGCGTAATCATCGAGAGTCGCGAGATGGTGCGCGTGCACGCTCGCACCTATCTGGAGACCCGACTTCGTCGGTCCCCGAAGCCCCCGCCCCCTTCGATCCGCTCCAGGCCCCATGCAGGATGAGCGTCGTTGATTCTTACGACGCTCATTGCGTAAGACCCGAGCGATATGGTACGAATGTCGCCATGACATCGGTGGTCATAACATCCAAGTGGCAAGTCACGATACCCGAGGAAATCCGCAAGGAGGTGCCCTCCCTCGAGATCGGGCAGCGTCTCCGCTGGGAGGTGGTGGGCGGCGTCCTGACAGCACGACCGGTTCGTGGAATCGAAGAGCTCTCCGGGTGCCTCAAATCCGATGATCTGCCAGCGCTGAGTCGAGCAGACGAGAAAGCCGCCATCCAGCGCGCCCGGGCTGAGCATTACGCCACGAAGCATCGCAAACCATGAAAGCCGGTGTTCTGGACGCCAACGTGGTGCTCCGATTCTTCCTCCAGGATGACCCCGTGCAGAGCCCCGCGGTCACCGCCTACTTCAAGCGGGCGAAGGACCAGAAGACCGACCTGCTACTGCTGGATGCCATCGTGGCCGAAGTCACTTTCGTCATGGAGAAAGTCTACCGCCGCCGGCGGAGTCAGATCGCGGACGCCCTGCTCGATTTCATCCAGAATCCCTTCATAACCACGCAAGGCTCGGACCTTCTGAGCGATGCCTTGGTTCGATACAGCGCCCATCCTATCGATTTCCCGGATGCGTTGGTCGCTGCTCAGGCTGCGGCCAGCGACATCGTTGCTGTGTCCTTTGATAAGGACCTGGACCGTTTCCCTGACGTCACTAGGCACGAACCGAAGTCTTGACGCGCCGCCGGGCCTGGCTGGCATCACCGCGTGCTGAGTGGGCGGACGCCCCCTGCCATGCAGTTGTCAGAGCCAAGCCGCCGAGGACGAGAGCACGGCACGTGTGTTTCTTGGCGGAACGAGCGCCCTGCGAATGAACACCAGGCTCGCGGATACTCCCAGCCCGCCCTTCCGGTGCTCGACATCAACGCGCGGCGGCGTACTTTCACGGCATGAGCAAGTCGATCGATACGCTCGCGAAGGAGGCGATGGATCTACCTTCGGATCAAAGGCTTGCGCTTGCAAATCGGATCCTCACGAGCGTTGAGCCAGAGGCCTCGCCGCAGATCGAAGCCGCGTGGGACGCCGAGATCCGGGAGCGGATTCGTCGATTGGACAGCGAAGGAGTTGTTCCAGTGCCCGCCGCGGAGGCATTTGCCACGGTCAAACGGCGTCTCGGCGCATGACGCTTTTGGAAGAGTTGGTGACAGAGCTGGTTGATGGGTTGTCCCCATTCAAAGCCTCGACCAGCCAGTCCTGGAGTCGTGGCACTTCGATCTCGCGGGCACCCCACTCCGTCAGGAGGCGCGCGCGTACAGCGAGGCTCTCGCACAGGGCGAAGCTCGCGCTGTGGGCCGCATTGCGGATAACCAGGTACTGGCTCGTCCCCTCCAGGCTGTCGGTGATGCGCTGCACCTGACTATTGGACCAGGTTGACCGCGAAGAAGCTCTTGCCGACACCACCTTTGCCATTGAGGACGAGGACGATTCGTTTCATGTGGCATCGGGTTGATTGCGCTTGAGGTTGGCGATGCGCGGACCGCGGGCGCGTGGATCAGGGGCCGGCGGTGGCGTGGGAGATGGGGCGGGTGATGGCTCACTCGCGGGTTCGGGCGGGGGTGGCGGCTCGAGTCTCCGCCGGGGCTTCCGTAACTCGGGGCGCCGGATCGCGGGAGACTCTCCCAGCACGTCGCGGCAGAAATTGCGGATGGTGCTCTCCGAGGCCTCGACGCCACGGGCGCGCAGGATCTCGCGCACGGTTTCGAACGAGGCCTGCCTCTGGCGAAGGGCTCTGACGAGGTTGAGACAAGGGTGGAGCGCCGCGTAGGCAGGCGGGCGCTTCGGTCCGTGGGTCGCGAGTAGGGAATCAATCTCGGCTTCGGTGGGTGTGTCCATAGGGGTGTGGGTTAGTCGGAGGAGAACCGTCGATGGATCAGCCGCGCTGCGGAACGGCCTCGAGGACCCGTGGACGAGGGTGCAGCGGCCGGGATGCCGCGGTGGAGGAACCTGCGCTGGCCACGCGTGCAATGGCACGCCTCGCTCCGCGGGCTTGTGAACCGAGTTCCCGCCGACCGGGCCGGATGCGGCGATGCAGGGATATTCCGGGTAACCGCGCGGACTCGCGTGCCCTTGCGGGAAGCACCAGCCACCCGCAACACCCTTCCCTGGGGGAAGGAGTAGGGCTTGCAGAGAATAGACAATAGAACCCCCGGAGTGGGGAGGGAGTCAGGGCGCCGGGGAGTGAGGTCCATCCGCCTTCGGGGTCGAGGCCGATCCTTGTGGGCCACCTCGCAGATGCCTGCCGTCCGGAATCGATGGCCTCGGAGGAAATCCGCGTTCGGGTCGTCGATGTCACGGGCCCCCAGCATCCCTCCACGGGCGCACCCCTGACCCAGCGTCAAAACACCACGCGACTCCAGGACGGTCAGGTCACGGCCAACCGACGCATCTTCTTCGACTTCACCTTCTCGCCTCCCAAGTCGGTCTCCATCGCAGCGCTGGTCGCCGGTGACGAACGCATCCGGGGGATCCACGCCAGGGCCACCAAGGCGGCACTGGTCCAGTTCGAGAAATTCGCCGCCACCCGAAGCCTCAGGTCCGAGGACCTGGTCCACTACACCGCCGGGCGGGGTTAACTCCGGGACG
>CAIMTB010000320.1 GCA_903844265.1 uncultured Verrucomicrobiota bacterium | reverse complement strand
GTATTCCATGCCCTGTTGTTTCCACTCGGCGATCTTGGCGCCCTTGATGCGGTCGAGCTGGCGGCGGAGGATGATCTCGGGATTCTCGAGGATGGATTCGACGAGGGTGACGAGGTCGAGCGGGTATTCGGGGGATTGGGGGTCGATGAGGGGGATGGTCTCGAGGAGATAGAGCGAGAGCGTCTGGTCCATCGAGAAGTCGTCCTGCAATTCGACGTTCACGCGGAGGTGGTGGCCGCCCTCGAATTCGACGATGCGCCGTTCGTAGAGGGAGCGGAACAGCTGCCAGGCGCGGCGGGTGTGCGCCTTCTTCTGGTTGGGCGATTCGTGGCAGCGACGGATGAGATCCCGCATGGCGAGGCAACCGTTGCCGGGGCGGCCGAGCACGTTGAGCAGCATTCCATGCGTGACCTGGAACCTCGACGTGAGCCGCTCGGGCGAGGCGTTCATGAGCCGGTCGAACGTCTTGCGGTCCCAGCTGACCCAGCCTTTCTCGGGCGCCTGGCGACGTTGGAACTTCTTGCCGTCGCGCTTCGACTTCTCCTCGAGCTTGAGGTTTTCCACGACGTGCTCGGGCGCCTGGGCGACCACCCAGCCGCGATCGTCAAAACCCTTGCGGCCGGCCCGGCCCGAGATCTGGTGGAAGTCGCGGGCGCTGAGAATCCCGACCTTCTGTCCGTCGAATTTGCAGAGGCGCGTGAACAGGACGGTGCGGATGGGGACGTTGATGCCGACGCCGAGGGTGTCGGTGCCGCAGATGACCTTGAGCAGTCCGCGTTGGGCGAGTTGCTCGACGAGGACGCGGTATTTCGGGAGGAGGCCGGCGTGGTGGAGGCCGATGCCGTGCTTGAGCCAGCGGCGGATGTCGGGTCCGTAGGGGCTGCTGAACTTGAACCCCTCGAGCGCCTGGGCGATGGCGGCCTTCTCCTCCTTCGAGCAGACATTGATGCTGGTGAAGCTCTGCGCGCTCTCGGCCGCCTCGGCCTGGGTGAAGTGGACGATGTACACCGGCGCCTGACCTTCGCGCACCAGCGTCTCGAGCGTCTCGGCGAGCGGAGTCTCGGCGTAGGAAAATTCGAGCGGCACGGGGCGGTCCATCGATTTCACCGTGACCGTGGGCCGACCGGTGAGCCGGGTGAGGTCCTCCTCGAAGGAGACCGTGTCGCCAAGCGTGGCCGACATCAGGAGGAACCGCGCGCGGCTGAGCGTGAGCAGGGGAATCTGCCACGCCACGCCGCGGTCGCGGTCCGCGTACCAATGGAACTCGTCCATCACCACGTCGCGGACGCGGGCTTCGGGTCCTTCGCGGAGGGCGATATTGGCGAGGATCTCGGCGGTGCAGCAGAGGATGGGCGCGTCGCGGTTCACCGTCGCGTCTCCGGTGCTGAGCCCGACGTTGTCGGGACCGAACTCGCGGCAGAGGGACATCCATTTCTCGTTCACCAACGCCTTGATGGGGCAGGTGTAGACCGAGGGCCGGCCTTCTGCGACGGACTTGAAATGGAGCGCGGCCGCGACCAGTGATTTGCCGGAGCCTGTGGGGGTGTTGAGGATCACGTTGCGTCCCTCGAAGAGCTCGAGGATCGCGGCCTCCTGCGCGGGGTAGAGCGTGAGACGCTTGGCCTCGGCGTACTCGAGGAACCGCTCGAGCAGGGTATCTGCCGACGCGGGGCCGTCCTTGGGCAGGAAATCGTAGAGGGTCGCGGACACGATGGGCGAAGCTAGCCGGTGCGATGGCGGGGGCGGAAGCGCAACTGCACAGGAGAACCGGGGACCGGTGCATCCACGGGTCACGGTAGGGCTCACCCTTCCCTGAAAATCATCAGACTAGACATGGCACGCCGCCTGCCTCAGGCTGAAGGCTGTGATTGGGGCCGTCAAAGTCAGTGGACGCTG
>CAIMTB010000319.1 GCA_903844265.1 uncultured Verrucomicrobiota bacterium | reverse complement strand
GACGACCGTGGTTCCGACATCGGAATTGAGGGCTTCACGAGGGAGCACCGCGAACGACGCCATCACCAGCGCGGGGGCGATGAGAATCAATAACGTCAGCGGATAGGATGGCGGGGAGAGTGACGGGTGGGTGTCTGGTGAGGGCGAGGGATCCGTGGCTGGGGGCAGGGTGTCCATCGGGAATGAGGGGTGCTTATTCTAATGCGCTTTCAAGATGAGACGAATGGAGCTACGTTGCCGGCATGGCTAGACCGCGCCGGATCGATCCGCTCCTCGTCAAACGAGCGCAAGAAACTGTTGCCACAGCCACTTCCGTCGATTTGTTGCGACGGTGTCAGGCTGTTCTTCTGCCGGCTCTCCTTGGAGCCACTCTCGAACAAACCGCCGCCACCCTCGGAGTAGGCCGCGCAACCGTCGCTCGACTTCAAGCGGCCTTTCGCAGCGAAACGCCGGTCGACCCGAAGGCCGCGCGCACTTGGGGCGGTCGTCGACATTCACTGCTCACCCCGGGCGAGGAACGCGACTTCCTGGAACCGTGGGTTGAGCAGGCCCGAGGCGGGGCGGTGGTGGTCGTGTCCCCGATTCGCGCCGCCTTGGCGCAGCGACTCGGGCAGCCCGTTAAAGCCTCGGTGGTCTATCGCCTTCTCGCCCGCCACGGTTGGCGCAAGGTGGCGCCTGACACGCGCCACCCGAAGAGCAAGCCCGAGGTGCAGGAAGACTGGAAAAAAAACTACCCGAAGTGCTGGCGGCCCTCTTGACCTCGGAAGCCGTCAAGGGCCGTCGGGTCCGACTCATGTTTCAAGACGAGGCGCGCTTCGGCCGCATGGTCCGGATTCGTCGTTGCTGGGCACCGGTGCCGCAACGACCGGTGGTGGACAACGGGTACGAGCGGCAGTTCACGTACGTCTACGGGGCCGTCAGTCCGCTGGAGGGACAACTGGATTGGATGATCTGCCGGAAAATGGACACCGAGCTGATGGGGCGATTCCTCGCGCAGGTCAGTGACGCCCACCCAGAAGATTTCATGGTCATGGTGGTCGATGGTGCCAGTTCGCACGTCGCGAAGAATCTGGTTGTCCCGGAGAACATCCGTCTCCACCGCTTGCCTGGGTATTCACCGCAACTCAATCCGCAGGAACACCTGTGGGATGAGCTTCGGGAGAAAGAATTCCCGAACCGGGTGTTCGCCGACGTGGCCGGCGTCCTGCTTCAATTGGAGCAGGGTCTCCCCCGACTCGCCTCCGACACCGATCGAGTCCGAAGCATCACGGCTTGGCCTTGGATAGTTAGTCTCAACTTGAACGCGCACTAGAATGAGACCTAATCGAGACCTGTTTTGGCACATTACTAGGTTCGAACCACCCCAATTTTTGCGCTCATGGCTTATGTGATGCATGAAGACCTGAATGATCAACTATTATAATCGCATGAAGGCAACGGGACAGTGCCCGCCAAGAAAGCCTTTCAAATTTGTTTTATGGTCATGCGTGGGGTCATTCGTCGGTATATATTTAGTCGCACTG
>CAIMTB010000318.1 GCA_903844265.1 uncultured Verrucomicrobiota bacterium | reverse complement strand
TGACGGCGTGAAGGTGAACTACGGGAAGTTTGGAGACCTACTCGCAGAAGTGAAGGCAGTGACGTGAGGAACGGAAGAATAAAGCAACGACATCAGTTATTTTATGTTCACATCGCTAAAAGCAAAGAAATTCACAGCCTTCGACAATCTCGAAATCCAGTTTGTGCGAGGGATCAATGTGTTCGTTGGAGCGAACGCCACGGGCAAGACCCATCTCCTAAAACTGATTTATGCCCTCCAGTTTGCCTCCCAAAACAAGAAGGATTTGCCCACAATCGAACAGAAGCTCGCAAGGGTCTTTCGTCCTTCAGAAGGACAGTTGAGTCGCTTGGTGCGACGGAGAAGCGGTGGGGGACGCGACAAGGCAGAAGTCCAGGTGACTTGGGGCGATGAAGTTCTCCAGATTAGCTTTGGAACGGGTGCGAAGGAGGCAACCGTCAAAGGTGCCTGGCACCAGGTGAGCACGCCCGTGTACATTCCCGTGAAGGAGATGCTCTCGATGGCACCCGGCTTCAGGTCTATCTACTCAAAATACGACACGCAATTTGAGGAAATTTACGCCGACATCATAGATCTAGCTTATGTCCCACTCTTGAAAGGACCACCCGATGGCGACAGACAAGCTTTGCTGGAAGTGATACGGAAAGTCGTTGATGGCCGGGTTGTTGGTGAGGGAGAGAATTTCTTTCTGAAAAACGGGAGCGGGAAACTGGAAATCACGCTGGTTGCCGAGGGAATGCGGAAGTTGGCGTTGCTGTCGCTTTTGATCCAAAATGGTTCGCTCCAAAGCGGGACTACCCTGTTCTGGGATGAACCCGAAGCAAACCTGAATCCTTCCATGATGCAACATGTGGCCCGTGCTTTGTTGACCCTCAGCAAGCTGGGGGTTCAGGTATTTGCGTCTACTCACAGCTACAGTTTCCTCAAGGAAATCGAACTACAGAGAGAACCGGATCAAGACGCCCGGTATTTTTCGCTATTTACATGCAAGGATCAGGAAGGTGTGCAAGTTAAGCCTGCCGAGAATTACGCCGCCATCGAACCGAACCTCATCGCGGACGAATACACCCGGATATACGAACTTGAGTTGGACAAGTCACTCGGAGGGACGAGATGACAAACGTCAGCCTTTCCGAGGGCGAGATTCAGATTGAGTTTCAAGGGGTGCTTAAGGCCGAGAAGTTTGATGATGCGCGGCATGGCATGAGCCATTGCCTCAAAGCTGTCGACTTTCTGTGTGATTGGCCTAGTGACCTGTGGCTGGTCGAACTGAAAGACCCGGAGGAGTCGGCTATCCCGCTGAAGCATCAAGCGAATAGCGTTGCTCAGTTTACGAGGGAACTATCGACCGAACAGTATTTTCGGAGCGTGCTAGCACAAAAACTCAAGGACACACTTTTGTATCTGCATCTGGAGTGTCGCTTGCCCGACAAGCCGATGAAGTATGTCGTTCTTGCAGGACTATCCTCGATGGATTCAGCAATGATGCTGAACGCCCTTGACCGGCTCAGGAAAGCCTGTGGTGATCCAAAATCGGGAATCCCTTGGCGGCGAGGTTATGCTGTAGCGTTCTTGAATATCGAGGAATGGAACAAGCGGTTCCCGCATTGTCCTGCAACGCGGATAACAACCTAACCAATGGACAGAACCCAGATCGACACCGTCCTGAACCGCCTGTTCCACGAGCAGGGCAAACGGATCGTGCTCTGGAATGACCCACAGCGCGAGTTCGAGGACACCCTGGCCGCGCTGGCGGTGCCGGACATCAAAATACTGCGACTCGATCAGGAGGGTGCGTTGGCCGTCAAAATGCGCGTCGAGCGGGAAGACCCTAGTGGCCGCTTCCTGATTTACGCGCCCACGCCGGAGCCAGATTTCGATGACGACTGGCTCCTGGACATCCGCCTCTATAGCCACGCGTTCCGGGCGGACCGCGCCTCCATCGTGCTCGATGACCTGGGCCTGTCCAACCACGCCCTCCGTGGTCACATCGAGGCCCGGAAGCGCTTCTTCGAGAACAAGGAGCGCGCCAAGCGCCTTCAGACCCTGGTTCAACCCGACGACACCGAGGCCGACCTCGACCGAAAGATGCTCGCGGTCCTGGTGAAGGCCGAGCAGCCCGACGTGTTCAGCATCGTCCTGTCGCTGTTCCATGCGATGGCCGGGAATTCGGTGTCCGAAGCCCGTTATGCACGGGGGCGGGCGCAGGGCATGCTGATGCGTGACGCGGTAACGTCCGTAGACGAAGGCGAGGCCGAGACGCTGGAGGACGGCGAGGCGGATCTCAACCGTCTGCCGCAGGCGTGGAATCAAACCGTCCGAATGGGTCTCGAGGCCCCGTTCTGGAAGATGGTGCAGGCCACCTTCGGCTACACCGAAGGCACGCCCAGCCTGAAGAACTTCCTGATTCGCCTGCTGGTCACCGATTACGCCCAGGCCCTGAGAGGCACCCTGCCGAGCGCCTTGCAGCACCTGTTGCTGCCCACGGCTCAGCGGCAGAACGTGGTTACCTTCCTCTCGCAATGGCGGGATAGTTCGACACGGGCGATAAGCTACGACCTCCTCTCCGAGTTGATCTCCGAAGCGCTTAGGCTGGATACGCATCTGGAGCGGTTGGATCTCGAAGCCCTGGTGCCGGTGACCACGTTTCTGGCCGCAGAGAAGACGGTCGCCCGCTCCTTGCGTGACCGGGTGCAGCAGACGGCGGAAGCCATCAACGCCGACGCCATCCGTCGCATTGCCCAGCGGCGACAGGACGGTTACTGGGCGTCTCGGTCGGTCAAGGGTCTCGACACCATTCCGCGCGCGGCATTGCACGCCGTCTACGAAGCCCTGAGCCTGGCTGCGTACTTCTTTGCTCTCCGGAACGAGTGGCGCGGTCGATTCACCTTTACCAGCCCCTCGGAACTGTACCTGGCCTACGAGACGGAACTGTTCCGATTCGACCAACTCTACCGCCACTTCTGCGAATCCGCCGACCTCGCCGAGGCCAAGGGCTGGGGAATCCTCAAGCCTCTACGCCAGGAAGTGGAAGCCGCCTACGGAAATGGATTTGTGACGCCGTTGGCCCTCGCTTGGGGAGCATTTGTAGACGCCGCCCATTCGCAGAGCCTGTTGCGCGACTGGCGCATTGAGAGCCGTGGCAACCAGCAGGATTTCTACGCCAAACGGGTCAGCCCCAAGATCGACAGGAACGCAGGTCGCCGGGTGTTTGTGATCCTGAGCGACGCCTTCCGCTACGAAGCCGCCGAGGAACTGACTCGGGAGTTGAACGGAAAGTACCGATGCGAAGCCGAGCTCACGTCACACCTGGGCGTCCTGCCATCGTATACAGCTTTGGGCATGGCCAGCCTGCTGCCGCACAAGACCCTGGCCTACAAGCCGACCGCTGAGGTCCTCGTGGATGGCAAACCTGCGTCGTCCTTGGAGCAGCGGTCGACCTTGTTGGCGGGTCACGACGGTGTTGCGATTCGCGGTGAGGATCTAGTGGCCATGAGCCGGGATGCAGGCCGCGAATTCGTTCGCGACGCGATGGTTGTCTACATCTACCACAACACCGTGGATGCCACCGGCGACAACGCCGCGACGGAGACCAAGACCTTCGCTGCCGTACGCCAGGCGATCACCGAGATCGACGAGCTCGTCAGCCACATCATCAACAACCTGAACGGCAGCCAGGTGCTCGTGACCGCAGACCACGGGTTTCTGTTTCAGGAGTCGTCACCCGAGCAGACGCAGCGCAGTGGGCTCGACGAGAAGCCGGATGGCACCGTCCTCGCGAAGAAGCGGTACCTGCTCGGACACCGGCTTCCCGATCACGAAAGCGTCTGGCACGGGTCCACCCGCATCACAGCTCAGGCCGACGGCGATATGGAGTTCTGGATTCCGAAGGGCGTGAACCGGTTCCATTTCACCGGCGGTGCACGGTTTGTCCACGGCGGTGCCATGCCGCAGGAGATCGTGGTCCCGGTGGTGGAAGTGCGAGCTCTGCGCGGCGACGCCGCCCAATCCACCAAGGGACGTCATGTTGCAGTACACGTGCTTGGCACCAGCCACAGGGTCACCACGGGGCGTCACCGCTTTGAGTTACTGCAGACAGAAGCGGTGAGCGACCGGGTGAAGCCCATCACCCTGAAATTGGCGATCTACGACGGAGATGAAGTCGTGACCAACATCGAGAAGGTCACGTTCGACAGTGCCTCCGATATCATGACCGAGCGCCAAAAGTGGGTGACGCTGGTCCTTCTGGATCGTGTCTACGACAAGCGAAAGCCCTACCGCCTGATCCTGCGTGAAGCCGAGACCGGCATCGAGCAGGCCTGCTCCGAAGTCACCATCGACCGCGCCTTCACCGAAGATTTCTGAATCCAATCCGATGAGCACGACCGACCGAAATCTGGACGACCTCCTGAACAGGCACTTTGCCGGAAGGGTCGTTCGCAAGGACTTGACCAAGCTGGTGAAGGAAGGGGCCAACGTGCCCGTATACGTTCTGGAGTACCTTCTCGGTTCGCACTGCGCCACCAACGACGAGGCGCTGATCCAGGAAGGGTTGAAGACCGTCAAACGGGTACTCGCCGAGAACTATGTCCGGCCGGATGAAGCGGAGAAGGTGAAGTCGATCATCCGCGAGCGAGGCTCGCTGAAGATCATCGACAAGGTGACGGTCACCTTGAACGAGAAGCGCGATGTCTACGAAGCCTTCCTGAGCAACCTCGGCACCAAAGAGATCGAGGTCGGTAACCAGTTCGTGAAGAAGTTCGAGAAGCTCCTGGCCGGGGGCATCTGGTGCATCATCACGCTCCGCTACTTCTACGAGGAAGGGCAGAAGGGCTCGCCCTTCCTGATCGAGGACCTGAAGCCCATCCAGATGCCCAACATGGACATGGAGGGGATCTACGCCGGACGGAAGGAGTTCACCGAGGCCGAGTGGATCGACGTCCTCCTCCGATCCACCGGCATGGAACCTAGCAACTTCGAGCCTCGGGTGAAGTGGCATCTGCTGGCCCGGATGGTCCCCCTGGTGGAGAACAACTACAACCTGTGCGAGCTGGGGCCGCGCGGCACCGGCAAGAGCCACATCTACAAGGAGATCAGCCCGAACAGCATCCTGATCTCCGGCGGCCAGACCACGGTGGCGAACCTGTTCTACAACATGGGCAGCCGACGCGTGGGCCTGGTGGGGCTCTGGGATGTGGTGGCCTTCGACGAAGTCGCCGGGATCTCCTTCAAGGACAAGGATGGTGTCCAGATCATGAAGGACTACATGGCGTCCGGCTCGTTTGCCCGAGGCAAAGACTCGATCAACGCCTACGCCTCGATGGTGTTCGTCGGGAACATCAACCAGCCGGTGGACACCCTGGTGAAAACTAGCCACCTGCTCGCGCCATTCCCTGAGACCATGATCGACACGGCGTTCTTCGACCGCTTCCACGCCTACGTGCCGGGCTGGGAGATCCCGAAGATGCGCCCTGAGTTCTTCACGAACCAGTATGGGATGATCGTCGACTACCTGGCGGAATTCTTGCGCGAGATGCGCAAACGGACCTTCGCCGACGGCATCAACAAGTTCTTCAAGCTGGGGCGTGACCTCAACCAGCGCGACACCATTGCCGTCAAACGGACGGTGTCCGGTCTCCTCAAGCTCCTCCACCCACACGAGGACTATGACAAGGAAGCGGTGCGGCGATGTCTGGAGTACGCCCTCGAGGCCCGCCGCCGGGTGAAGGAACAGCTGAAGAAGATCGGCGGCATGGAATTCTACGACGTCCATTTCAGCTACATCGACCTCGAGACCAACGAGGAAAAGTTCATCGGCGTGCCGGAACAGGGTGGCGGATCGCTGATCTCGGATGGCCCGATGAACCCTGGTGTCCTCCACCTCGTGGGTACGGGCAGCGGCGGCCTCCTGGGGCTCTATCGGGTCGAAACCCAGGTGACGCCTGGCAACGGTGGCCTGAAGTTGTCGGGTCTTGGCTCACACAGTGGGGCCAAGGAAGGCGTCAAGGTCGGCTTCGACTACTTCCGGGCCAACGCCTCACGGGTCAGCGCCTCGATCAAGCCAGGCGAGCACGACTACCATTTCCACGTTGTCGAGCTGCACAACAGCGGCCCGACCACGGCAATGACCCTGGCGACGTTCGTGGCGCTTTGCTCCGCCGTCCTGGGCAAGCCGATCCAGACGCAGATGGTTATCCTGGGCAGCATGAGCCTGGGCGGCAACCTGGTGCCGGTGGAGAACCTGGCGCAGTCGATG
>CAIMTB010000317.1 GCA_903844265.1 uncultured Verrucomicrobiota bacterium | reverse complement strand
GTCGGACGGACCTGACGGAGGCGGACCGGACCCGGTTGCGGCATGTTTTCCACCTCGTGTTTGCGGTGTTGCTGCTGGGGGCGATCCTGGGGTTCCAGGCGAAGGCCAGCGACGCGGCGATATCGCTCGTGCTGAAGATCGCGGGGTACACTTATGGACCGTTGCTGGGGTTGTTTGGGTTTGGTCTTCTGACGCGACGTCCTGTCCGTGATCGTTGGGTGCCGGTGGTTGCGGTTCTTGCGCCGCTGCTCTGTGCGGGACTGGATCTACGTTCGGCGGCGATGTTTGGCGGGTATCGATTCGGGAACGAGCTGCTGCTGGTGAATGGTCTCCTGACCTTCGTGGGGCTTTGGGTGGTGAGCCTGGGGTCGCCTTCGGCTTCGGAATCCCTGCGGGCGCGGCAGGCCGCGTGAGTGCGGGGCTGCCGGGCTGTTGGGATTACGTTTGAAGTCGGCCGGGGTTTGTCCGGGGCTGGCGACGGAGCGCGGCCCTCCATGGACTGCTTCGCCCGGGGCGTCCGGTGTGGCACGGTTTCCGCGATGAAAACCGGAACGAGGTTGCCCTGTGCCTTGACCATCGCCGGGTCGGACAGTGGCGGGGGAGCGGGGATCCAGGCGGACCTGAAGGCCTTCGCGGCGATCGGGGTCCATGGCACGAGCGCGATCACCTGCCTGACGGCGCAGAACCCGGGCGAGGTTCGCGGCGTGCAGCCGACGAGGCGTGGCTTTGTACGTCTCCAACTCGAGACGGTGTGTGACGCGTTGCGGCCCGTGGCGGCGAAGTCGGGGATGCTGTATTCGGCGGCGATCATCCGTGAGGTCGCGGAGTTTCTCGAAGGACGACGGCGACCGCTGCTGGTGGTCGACCCGGTGATGATTGCAACGAGCGGGGCATGGCTGATCCGGGGGGGCGCGATGCGCGCGATGCAGGAGCGTTTGTTTCCGAGGGCCGCGTTGGTGACGCCGAATCTCGACGAGGCGGTGGCTCTTACGGGGATGGAGCTTGCGACGCTCGCGGATCTTCAGCGTGCGGCCCGCGTGCTTCGCGATCAGCACGGTTGCGCGGTGTTGGTGAAAGGCGGCCATCTTCCGGGACCCAAGGCCGTCGATGTTTTCTGGGATGGCCGGACGGAGCGGGTGCTGTCCGTGGAGCGGGTCCGCGGTGTCTCGACGCACGGGACGGGATGCACCTATTCGGCTGCGATTGCGGCGTATCTCGCGCGAGGCTGCCGGCTCGAGCAGGCGGTGGTGGAGGGGAAGCGATACATCACCGAGTCGATCCGGACGGCGGGGAGAGTGGGGAAGGGATGGGTGTTGGGGTGGGGGACGGGGAGCCGGCAGCCAGCAGTCGGTGGTCCGTGACATGGGGTTGCGCCACGGTGACCCCTGATGACCGACGCCGGGTCACTGCTCGGGTGGAACAATGCCGGGTCCCTTACGGATGTAATCCCAGAGCGACCGGATTGTCCTCGGGCCGTCGCCTCCGTAGAAATCCTGGAGGGCGCTGTTGCCGTCCTCGTCGAAGTAGAGCGGCATTTTGGTGGTGGGATCGAGGAGTTGGGGATTGCGGACCCAGCGGGCGAAGTAGTCGGGGAGGAGTCGTTCGCCGATCCTCGCGAAGTTGATTCCCGGGGCTTCGAAGAGGGCGGTTGCGCCGAGTGGGCCGATGGCATGGCAGGTCACGCAGGCCAAGCCGCCCGTGGCCGACACGAGCTTGCGTCCGTCTGCCGCCGCGGCTTCGTCGATCGGGTTTTCCGGGGGGGAACGCGGGGGGAGCCCGTGTTGTGCCGCGATTCCCTCGGCGATGAGTTTGGCGAATGTGGGGAAGGCGGGCATTCGCGTGGGAAGCCAGGTTCTTGTCTTGGGTGTGATCTCTCCGGCGAGGAGCCGGGTCGTCCATTCCGGGCGCAGCTTTTCTCCCGAGTGATTCAGCGCAGGAATGCCGTCGCCGGAATCGTGGCAGGCGCGACAGCGAAGTTCATCGATCCAGCGCGACGCGAAATCTGCGGGGACATGGCGGCCGAGCGAGGTCCGGTCGGTGGCAGCGAAGGCGCGGAGGTCGTCGCGTTGCCGTGTCGTGAGTCGATACGTCGGGTGGGCTGCCTCGGTTGCGGCAGGTTCGTTCTCGGCGAGGCAGCCGGATTTCCATCGTTCGGCCGGGAGTTGGGCGAGGGAACGCGGGCGGGCCTTGTTTTCGGCGGGAGCCGAATGGCAGAGGAGGCAGCCCAAGGTTTCCACGAGATCCTTTCCCCGGGCGATGGTTGCCGGGTTGGGTGCCGGCGGGTTGGAGGCAGTCGGATCCAGAGGGGGCGGTGATTTTGGATCCTGCATGACCTGCGCGGGGTTCAGCAGAAACGTGGCAAGGTGGCGCGCCTCGTCCTCGGTGAGGCGGAACTCGGGCATTCCTGTCCAGGCGAAGCGCGCCGAGGGTCTTCTCAGGAACTGCTGCAAATGGGCGAGGCGGGTGTCGAGGAATCGCTCGCCAAGCTGCTCGAGCGAGATCTTGTCGGGATCAGCCGGGTCGCCGGGGCGGACGTGGCATGAGGCACAGCGGAGTGACTCGGAGAGCGCGCGTCCGATGGGGACGTTGCCGGGCGGCGAGGTTGGGAGGGCGCCCGATTGGAGAGTCGAGAGCCAGGCTGCGATCGCCTCGGCATCGGCGGCCGTGGAAGGCCCGTGGAGCAGGCGCGGCATGGTGGCTTGTTTCCGCACGGACTGGGGGTTGCGGATCCATCGGGCCATCCAGGAGGGGGAACGGATGCTGCCGATGTCGTCGAAGCGCGGGGCGTCCATGGCGAGCTCAGGCACTGGATTCGGGACATCTGGGGAGTGACATCGGCCGCAGCGATTATTCAGGAACAACGAACGACCGCGGCGGCGCGGTTCGTCGGCGAGGGTGGAGGGAGGATTGGGGCCTGGCGCATCGAGGAGTGCGTTGGGGATGGGGCCTGGTGGGACGCCTCGGCCGCGCCACGAGAGCCGGGTGTGCGCTGGGAGGGTGCCGCGGTGTTGGAGGATGGCGACGAGGGTGTTGGTTCCCTTGCGCAGGCGGACGGGTGCGGACCAGTTGGCGGCGGTTCCGTTCGTGGCCGGGGAGTCGATGGGTTCGACGGGATGGCCGTTGATCTCGAGTTGGAGCGGGTCCGATGAGTCGGCGTGGAACTGGTAGTCGCCGCGGAGATCGACGCTGATCGTGCCGGACCATCTGGCGGTGAACGGGCCTGGGTGGAGAAAAGGGCTTGGGGATTCGAGCGCGTCGGTGTGCCACCAGATGTTTGAGACCACCTGGGAGTCGGTGGTTTCGCCGTTGCCGAGTTGGAGGTTCAACGCGGCGGGGGAATCTGGGGACAGGAGAGCGAGGGTCACGAGGACGAGGGTCCGGGTGATGGCGCCTGCTGTTGAGCGGAGTCGTGCCGGTTTCATTCGGGAATATCTTCTGCGACCACGGGCACGCTGCGTCCGCGCTGGCCGTGGCTGATTTCCGGGAAGAGGACGACGCAGGCGAGAGCGATGATGCCGGCGGAGATCCAGCCGAGGGTGGGGAGGCTGACGAGTCCGACGAGTTGGAAGGCGACCACGGGTGCGAGCACGCCGCGGATGCCGGTGAAGAACGTATGTACCGACATGTAATCGGCGACGCGGTCGGGAGTGGAGAACTTCGTGACCCAGAGGCTCCAGGCGACGTCGCCACCGGCGTTGGAGACACCGAAGATGAGGGCTCCGGCGACGAGGCCGAAGGTGGTGCCGGTGGTGAAGAAGGAGAGGATGCCGATCATGAAGCCGAGGTTGAGCACGATGCGGAGCGCGAAGAAATTCATGCGATCGAAGAGCCATCCCCAGACGGGGCTCATGACCAGGCGGGCGAGGTTGGGGATGACGCCGGTGTAGAGGGCGATCTGCGCGGGGGCGAGGTGGAGAGGGTAGCGATCACTTCCGAGGTACTCGACGCGGAGCGGGAGCATCATGAGGTTCGCGAAGCCCATGAGCATCCAGGCGATGAGTGTCTGGCGGAAGATGGGGTCCTCGCGGACGAAGCGGAGGGCGCGGAGCGGATGGTTGCCGCCGGAATCGGAGATGGGCGACGACGGGCAGCGGCGGATCAGGAATGAACCGACGGCCGCGGCGGCGGCATAAGACAGGAGCAGCCAGCGGAACCGGCCCAGGTGGCCGTCGAGGAATTGACCGGCGAGCTTGGCGAAGACCGCGGCGGTGAGGATGCGGATCATCACCGTGCGGGAGAAGAGGCGGCCGCGCTGGTCCGATGGATAGTTCTCCTGATAGATGACCGTCAGCAGCGGGATGGCGGAGGCGAGTGCGGCCATGCCGAGGACGCCGGCGATCACGAAGCAGGGCAGCCAGGGGAGGGCGGCCGCGATCACGAACGCAGCCGCGCCGAGTCGCAGAATGAACGCAGCGGCGTGCGAGGGGGCGATACCGATGCGGGCGACGCGAGTGACGACGAGCGGCGATATCAGCAGGCCGAAGCTGGTGCCTCCGGCGACGAGCGCCTTGGCGATGGCACCCGCGTGAAACCAGCGGAGTGCGATGAGCAGCAGGAAAGTCGATCCTGCCGTTTCGAGGATTCCATGCGTGACTGCGCGCCACCGTTCGAGGCGGTAGGTTGCAACGGTGCGTTCGGCGGCGGTCACCGGCGCCAGATTACGTGGGGGTGAACACCGTGGGCAATCGTGGTCCTGATCGGGGGGCGCGATCCATGGAGGGCGCGCATCTCAGGTTTTCAGAAGGGAACGGATGAGGGAGGCGGGAGGCGCTAACCGAACAGGTTGAGCTGCAGGTCGCGGAGGACGAAGAGGGGGATGTCCTCGAGGCCTTTCATCTTCCGGGCGCCGGTGCTTCGTTTCGGGCCATAGCGCCCGCGATGAGCACGGAAGATGTCCTCGACGAACTCGCGCGTGCCGAACACCGCGCCATCGCAGAAATAGCGCACCCGGCAGCGCACGTATTCGTACGCCGGGAGCCGTCCCTTCGCCGCCAGCACCTTGGCGACTTCCTCGGCCCGGATCGACCCGCGCACCGGCTTTCCATCGGGCCCGGTATCCTGGCGTCGCTCGTCCCCCTCGAGGTGGAGGAACTCCCGGTAGAGCTCCAGCGATCGGGCGGGGCTCTCCTCATGGCCGTGTTGCAAGGCCGTCGCGAGGCGCTGGATACCGAGGCGCGCCCGTTTGCAGCCGGCCATGGCCTCGCCGT
>CAIMTB010000316.1 GCA_903844265.1 uncultured Verrucomicrobiota bacterium | reverse complement strand
CCGGGCTAATCGACGGAACCCCGTTGGGGTTCCAAGGCCGATCCCGCGACAACGCGACCGGCGGAGAACGGTTCTCCCGCTCCCCTGGAGAGAGGACCGCGGTGAGGGTGAGCTCCGCAGTGAGCGAAAGGTCTGGATTGAGAACGGTTCCGCGGCTTCTGAAGTTTCCTGGTTTTGCACTTGGCTCCCCGCGGAGCACCTGAGTCATTCCCGACCCACCACAATCCGATTCACCCTAGTCGAGCCGCCCTGGAATCGAAGAGAACTCAAGAGGCCGGGATTCAAGACGACGCGGAGCGCCAAGTGCAGAACCGATTTGCTTCTTCTGGCGGAAAGCCTCCTGCCGGTGAAGGCAGGAGGCTTTGCTTAATTAGACTTTGTTGTGAGTTCCGGTCCGAGCCCCGGTTTCGCTTTAGAGAAGGTCCGAGGCTCGGACCGTGCAGGTATATTTATTACAACGTCTGCCTGGCGGTTGCCTGCTGAGAGATGTTGCCGGCGGCATCCGTCGCCGTCACCCTAACTGTGAACTGTGTGCTCGTGGCCGGAACACCTGCCATCGTGGCCGTGAAGGCTCCGGTGGCCGCGTTGTAGGAGGTGACGGTGGCGTTATGAAGAGCGCCAGCCCAAGTCACCGACACCGCAATCGACCCGGTTCCGGGAATCCCAGAAAGGGCGTCCGTAGCGGTCCCGCTGATGTTGAGTGTCGTGCCCGTCCTCGTGACCGGGCTAATTGTCGGGGTTGCCGGGTTGTCCTTGTCAATCTTGACGATCAGCGTGGTGGTGCCGGAGGTTACGTTCCCTGCGCCGTCGGTGATCGTATAGGTGACATTGACGGTGTTGTTCCCGGCGTTGAAGGTGGCGCCCGGTAGGTTGATGTTCGGGGTCGTGAAGCTGGGGGGCAGCGTATTGGCCGTGACCGTCGCGCTCGCCGTCGCGGTGGCGTTGCCGGTTCGTCCCGTAACGGTAGCCGTATAGAGAATCGATCGGACGCCAGAGACCGTGTCCGCCGCGGTCAGGGTGATGTTGCCCACGTTGGCGTTGTTCCATCCAAAAGTAGACGCCGCCGGAACCGCTTGCACACTGGTGAACGTCGGCGCGATACCATCGACGTTATAGGCGGTCGGAGAGGTGAACGCCGCGCTGTTGCCAGCGTTGTCAACCACCGTGACGCTAGCCTTCTGGGCGGTGCCATTAGCCACCAGAGCCGGACTCGCCGGCGTAGCAGAAGCGACCCCTGAGAGGGCATCATCCGCTGTGTACGCAACCGTCGCGATCTGGTACCAACGAGCGGTACCGACCAACGTACCGGCCGCGGGCGTGAGATTCGCTGCACCCCAGGTCGCCGTGGGCGCGATCAGGTCGATCTTCACCACCGGGGAGGCCGACACGGCCGTGTTACCAGCATTGTCTTTGGCCGTGACGCTCACCGTCGTGCCAGCCGCAGTGGTCGGACCCACCACTGTGATTGGGCTCAGCGGCAAGCTGGACGCCACGCCGGAACCGGCATCGGTGACCGTGTAAGTCAGGCTGACCGGGCTCTTGTTCCACCCGGTGACATTGTACGGCGCCGGCGAAGGAGTGTCCCAATACACACCCGGCGCAGCCGAGTCGATCTGGAACGAGGCGCTTGCCAGTGCTGAGGTGTGCGGCGTCACCGCGGAATCGGTGCTGGTGGCGGTGATGGTCGTCGTCCCCTGGGTCGACACCGGGAACGAAACGTTGTTCGTCGGAACCGTGGTCTGCGT
Organism: uncultured Verrucomicrobiota bacterium; assembly: GCA_903844265.1. Taxonomy (GTDB): domain Bacteria; phylum Verrucomicrobiota; class Verrucomicrobiia; order Limisphaerales; family CAIMTB01; genus CAIMTB01. The sequence continues at coordinate 360 of CAIMTB010000316.1, read as the reverse complement.
CCCGTTTACGGTGTAGGTGATTGAGGCGACCGGAGCCCCAAGCGGCTGAGTCGCGGTGCTGATCGTGACCGTCACCGGGGTCGTATTCCATGAGCCAACCGGCCCAGACGACGTAGTGATCGTCACCGACGGGACATACGCATTATTCACGTATTGATAGCTGGCCGAAACCGGCATGACCAGCGGGCGCATCATGTCATTCTCTTCGTGACCGAGGAGGTGACAGTGCCATACGTATTCCCAACCGAAGTCGGTCATATCGTTGGCCTGGGTAGGGACAATGGGAAGGTTGTTCGGGTCAATCCCAGTGAACTGACCTGAGGAATTGAGGGGGGCGGAAGGATCCAACGGACGCCTGCT
>CAIMTB010000315.1 GCA_903844265.1 uncultured Verrucomicrobiota bacterium | reverse complement strand
AGGAATTGCCGCGGACCATCCATCGAGCGAACGCAGTTCTGAAGCTTCTCTTCGGAGATTGCGCCACGGGAGAATTCCGCCTCCCGCTGTCGCAGCAACCGATGACGCCGCCGCACCCGGGTGCCGCGTTCACGGAGGAGCCCGGGAAACACCCGGTACCCCAAGAAGGGCATGCCTTCGGAAGTTGGCGCGATGACAGTCACCTCCCGCTTCATCTCGACCCCAAGCGCGTTTCGGAGCCGATCTTCAAGATCGCCCGCGATGGCGAAGAGGAATTCCTTCGAATCGGACCAAAGCGCGAGATCGTCCATGTACCGCACATAACCCGGAACTTGCCGGTCCTCCTTCAGCCAGTGGTCCACCTCATCCAGGTAGAGATTCGCGAACCACTGGCTCGTCAGGCTGCCAATCGGCAACCCCTTTCCGGAAGCAAAGCCGGAAACAGGCTGCCTTACCACGATCTCCAGCAATCGTCGCATCGCTGGCTCGCGGAAGAGACCCCATAGTTTCTCCAGCAGGATCTCGTGGTCGATCGTCTCGTAGTAATGTCGGATATCGGTCCGCAGCCAAAATTGGAAGCGCCTGGAGAATCCCCGTGCCCGCACTACCGCCCGGTGGCTGCCTTTGCCAACCCGGCAGGCGAAATTGTCGCTGATCAGCCGCCGCTCAATCACCGGCACGATGGCCGAACAGACGGCGTGATGGACCACGCGATCACGGAAGTCTGCGCAGCTGATCAGGCGGGGTTTGGGATCGCGGATCCGGAAGTGCGCGAGCGGCCGCGGTTGATAGGATCCCGAGGCCAACTCTTCCCGCAAGGCCGCCAATTCCATGCCGGCGTTCTCCACGAACCTCACCACTGGCCCCCTCTGTCGCTTTCCAAGTGCAGCCCGGTCCATGGCAGCCTCCAGGTTGCCCAGATCGACCACGGACGCGAACACGCAGCCGAAACTCTTCACGCAACTCCTCCAACCGGTGCTGGGGCCGTCGCCGGCCCCACAGACTCGGTGGCCGGCACATCGGCCAACAGCGACAAGACCTCCGCGCCATATTTTGCGCACGTGGCTTCTCCGATCCCCTCAATCTCGCGCAGCGCCGCCATCGACTTCGGCAGCCGACGGCATATCTCGACCAACTGGGTGTTTCGGAACAGGGCGTACGCCGGCACGCCCTCGACCTTGGCTCGTTCGTTGCGCCATCGACGGAGGTTGCGATAAAGGGGTTGCACGCCAGCGGGGAGAGCGTCGCCCGGATCCGGTCCGTCCTTGCCCAGAGCCCGCCGTGCCCCGGTCCCGGCTTCATCGAGTAAGACCACCAAAGCCAGGTGTGGGACCCCTTGGTGAACGAAAAAGTGCTCGCGCACCTCCAGCAGGGCCCCTTCGGATCCCAATCGCTCCAACGCGTCGCGGGAAAACCCACGCAGCCCCTCGTCGTAAACCAAGGTGATCACCTTAACTCTCACTTGCCCTCCTTTCCTTGTCGTCCATGCCGCATTTCTTACTACCCGCCGCTCCGGTCAGGCTTGTGCTCTCCCTGCCGGTCGGGCCTACCGGCCTCGCACAATCCTGACCTCCGCGGCTCGTACCTCGCCCCAGAACTTGTCCCCATCCGCT
>CAIMTB010000314.1 GCA_903844265.1 uncultured Verrucomicrobiota bacterium | reverse complement strand
ATCCATCCCCAGATCAACGCCATCCTGGGTCGTGCGGGGCACCACGCCAAGATTCTGATCGCGGATGGCAATTATCCGGCCTCGACCAAGAAGGGGCCGAACGCGGAGGTCATCTCTTTGAACCTGTCGCCGGGTTTGGTGACGGTTTCCCAGGTCTTGCGGGCCATCCTGAGCGCGGTGCCTGTGGATGAGGTGAACACCATGGGCATTCCGCCGGAAGACCCGTACGCTCAACAGGGGGAGCCGCCGGTGTGGTCGGAGTATCGGGGGATCCTCGCCGGCGTCGGGATGGCGACCGAGCTGAAGCCGATCTCGAAGTGGGATTTCTATCGTGCGGTGGAATCCCCGGACCATGTCCTCACGGTGCAGACCGGGGACCAGGCGCTGTGGGCGAATGTCCTTCTCACCATGGGCTGCCGGACCGCCTGAGCGGGTGGGCATCGATGACCCGGTGGCTTTCCGGTCCGGGTCGTTTATCGGCGGGGCCGGGCTGCAGATCGTCACGGTGCAGGAGACGGGGTTCCGTGCGGTGTCCTGCGCGGCTTTGGCGGGGGGGTGGAGGGTCGTGATTCGTCGCGGCCCCGGGGGATGTGTCATTTGGGGCATGGACACTCTGTCCACATTTCATTTGCCGGTCCGGAAGCGGGCTCCCTAGCGTTCCCGTGCGGAGAGCGAATCCCAAGCGGCTTCCGCATTCCCCAATATCATGACCCATACTCCTTCCGCGGTGGAACTCGCCGAACTCAGTTCCGGCCTGCACCGTTTGGCGCGTAATCTCTGGTGGACGTGGACCCAGGATGCCCAGGACCTCTTCCAGGAACTCTCCCCGAGGTCGTGGCAGAACCTTTATCACAACGCAGTGGCGGTGTTGCGCGAGGTTTCCGAGTCGGAACTCCGGGCCTATCTGATGGAGCCGTCCACCCGCCGTCGGGTGAAGGCGGTGCTCGAGCAGTTTGATGCCTACCTCAAGGAGTCGAACACGTGGGCCGAGACGAACGCCCCGTCGTTGTCCGAGGGGCCGGTCGCGTATTTTTCCGCGGAATTTGGTTTTCACGAGACGTTGCCGGTTGCGGCGGGTGGTCTTGGGATTCTCGCGGGGGATCACGCCAAGGCGGCCAGTGATCTCGGCATCGGATTCATCGGGGTGAGCCTGTTTTATCGGGAGGGCTATTTCCAACAGGCCATCGACCAGAACAATTGGCAGACCGAGTACTACGCCTGGCTTGACCCGAAGAATCTCCCGATCGAGCCCGTGCTCACGTCTTCGGGCGAGCCCCTGAAGTGTTCGGTCCGGCTTGGGATGAGCACCGTCTTCTTCCAGGCCTGGCGGGTGAATGTCGGCCGATGCCCGGTGTATTTCCTCGACCCCCACCTGCCGGAGAACGAGGAGCATTACCAGCGGTTGGCGACGCGCGTGTACGGCGGGGACGCCACCACTCGCATCATGCAGGAAATCCTGCTCGGGGTGGGCGGCGTCCGCCTGCTTCGCGCGCTGGGGTTGCAGCCGTCGGTGTTCCACATGAACGAGGGACACGCGGCGTTTCTCATCCTGGAACTCATCCGTGAGCGGCTGGCTGCGGGCGAGTCTTTCGAGGCCGCTGCGGCCGCGGCGCGTTCGGAGTGTGTGTTCACCACCCATACGCCGGTCGAGGCCGGGCATGACCGTTTCAGCGGCGACCTGATAAGTTATGTGGCCCACAAGTTCCAGGATCAGCTCGGGCTCAGCCATGAGCAGTTGATGGGGCTGGGTCGCGTGAATCCCACGGATCCCAACGAGCCGTTCTGCATGACCGTGCTTGCGCTGAAAGGTTCGCGCGCCGCCAACGGTGTGAGCGAACTCCACGGCCAGGTCAGCCGTGAAATGTGGCAGCCGCTCTTCCCGGGCCGGAAAGTCGAGGATGTCCCGATCGGCTCGATCACCAATGGCGTCCATCTGCCGGGCTGGATGAAGGGAACCGCGCGACGGTTCTGGTACGGCAAGTATTCCGAATGGGCCCAGGACAACGTCGCCGCGGCCGCCGCCGCGCCCCATGTTCGGAGCGCGGACTTCTGGGAGCGCCTTGTGAATTCGCAGGAATTCTGGACCCGCATGGCGGACCCGGCGGTCGTGTCCGATGAGGAGATCTGGTCGCTGCGGTACAAGCTTCGACGCCAGCTCGTCGAGTTCGCGCGGCGGCGCCTGCTCATCCAGGGGCGGCGCATCTCGCAGCGGGACTTCATTGAGTTCGACCAGTTGCTGAACGTCGATGCGCTGACCATCGGGTTTGCGCGGCGGTTCGCGACATACAAGCGGGCGCCATTGGTGTTCGAGCATTTCGAGAACATCGTCCGGCTCACCCGCGACGCGGCGCGCCCGGTGCAGTTCATCTTCGCCGGCAAGGCTCATCCGCGGGACGACGCCGGCAAGAGGTACATCCAGAAGATCATCCATCTCAGCCAGCACAGCGATCTCAAGGGCCGGCTCGTGTTCATCGAGAACTACGACATCCACATCGCCCGCCAGATGACTTCCGGCTGCGATATCTGGCTCAACAATCCGCGTCGTCCTCTCGAGGCCTCCGGCACGTCCGGAATGAAAACCACGACCGGGGGTTGCCTGAACCTCAGCATTCTCGATGGTTGGTGGCGCGAGGGTTGGAATGGTGTGAATGGCTTTGCGATTGGTGAGGACTCGCACCCCGCTGAAGTGGCGGAGCAGGACCGCATCGACACCGAGAATCTCTACCGCGCGCTGACCGAACAGGTCGTGCCGTGTTTCTTCAACCGCGACGCCGCCGGGATCCCTCGGCAATGGATCAAGCGGATCCGCAGTGCGCTCTCGACCTTGGCGCCGCAGTTCACCACCTGGCGCATGGTCCAGGAGTACGTGGGCAAGTATTACCTGACGGGCAAGGGACCCTGAGGAATGCGGTCGGGAGAATCCCAACGGGATTCCGTCGATCAGCCCAACTCCGTTCATGGGTAGCCGGGTTTTCCAAAATTTGGACACGCATTGGGACCATGAACCACGCGGGGATCTACCACGAAGGTCACGAAGATCACGAAGGCCAGAGGATTTGGGTTCCTTCGTGTCCTTCGTGCTCTTCGTGGTGCCACT
>CAIMTB010000313.1 GCA_903844265.1 uncultured Verrucomicrobiota bacterium | reverse complement strand
GGCCTTGTAAGGCTCACCTTCGGGTAGCCCCGGCAGGGCGGCGGGCAAGGGACTGCCCGCCCTACCTTCACGGTTCATGGAGAGTGAGTGGAGGGAACGGTTCATGGAGGGTTCGGTGGGTGGCACTCAGTTCCCCGAGTAGGAATACGTTTGGAAGAACAGCTTGATGTCGCTCACCGAGGCGATGAAGGCGTCGAGGCCGGCGTCTCCATCCGCCAGGAACGTCTGGCCCGGGATGATGAGGATCCAGTCCTTGTTCCAGACGCTTCGACCGATGAGTCGCGAATCCGTGGTGGCCTCGGCGGGGTTGAACTCTCCGCTGTCATGGTAGGCACGGAAGCTGGCGAAACGCCGTATGTCGGCAAAGCTGCCGCCCAACGAGTCGTTGATCGGGATCCAGCCTTTGCTGTTGAGACTGTTGGCGCCGATGGAAAACGGCACGGGCAGCGCCTGGTCGACGACGCGCCATTCGCGGGTCACGAAGTCGTTGGGTGTGGGTGAACTCAGCAACTCGGCGCCGGTGGGTATCAGGTACACACGCGGGGTCTGGGACAAGCCGAGCCCATTGTACCCGCTGAACCAGATCCCCGCGCTGCGGACCCTGGTGGCAAACCGGCTCGGGTCATAGGCGCTGTCGCCACCTCCCAGCGGCCAGTTGAAGAAATTCCGGCCCGCCGTCACCGTCGTGGGGAAGCGGATCACGATCGCCGGCTGCCGTCCGGCCGACTCCGGTGCGAACGAGCGGCAGTAGCGGCGGAACTCGGGGAGATCCCAGAGATTCGCCACCCGTTGCGATCTCAATTGCGCCCGCCAATCCGCGTCGGAGCTGTTCTTGAGCCGGAAAAGTTCGTTCCGGAGTGAGAAGCGATCGGTCTCGGTCTGGGGATTGTTGAAGCCGAGCTGGGTCTTGAGGACGTCGAAGTTCCCGCTCATGCGGGCAAGCGGATCGGCCAGGCCGGCACGGCCAACCACCGGGACGCCGTTGAGCATCTGTCCCAGGGACCGCTGGCGGATGATGTCCGTCAGAAAGGCCCGTCCGCCGCGGGTGTCGCTGCCGAGGAGGTTCGACTCATAGTCATAGGCCGTCGCAGCGAGGAAGACGTAGCGCTGGGCGAGGTCGAACGTGGCACGGTACTTTTGCAGTGCGTCGTTACGGAAGATCCGGAAGGTCATGTCCTGATAACGACTCTCCGTGGTGCGGGCTGCGACCTTGGTCCGATAGGACACGCGCTCCTCCACCAACCGTTGACCCTTGGCCAAGGCGGCAAGATAGCGTCCCGTTGTCTGGCGCAGTTTCTCCACCACTTCCAATCCCTCCAGGCGGGAGGCGGCTTCCTGGTGGATCACATGCTCCAGCTCGCTCACCTGCTGCTTGATTTCGTAGGTGAAGCCCGCGGTCTGGATCTTGCCGTTGATGATACTTTTGGCGGTTTCGAGGCCGATTTTCTGCGTGACATCCGCCACCCCTCCGAGGACGGCGCCAATCGTTTCCAAGGGCTCAGCCACCGCCAGGGCAGCCATCCTCACGGACACGCGCCCCACGGACGTCACGTCGCTCGCCAACCCCAACACCTTCGGGAATCCGTCGGCTGCGATGTCGCCCAGACGCAGGCTGGTTCGTGCCGCGCCATTCATGACCTGTTGTGCGATCTTGGAGACAGCAATCACTGTGCCGAGGGAGATTTCGACATTCGCCAGATCACCCTTGAGTTTGAGCTCCTCGGCGCGGAAGGCGTACCGGGCATTGAGCAGATCGATCCTGTCCGAGATATCGGCCAGCAGGGCCGAATCCGAGGCGAGAACTGCGCGAAGCCGGGCCTCGGTCTGGATCATGTCCGAGAGTGCCATCTGGAGTTCCCCAGGCGCGCGCCGCTGGCCCCAGGCCGCAGGCGGAGCGAAGGCGTACCTGGCCGTGGTCGTGGGATAATCCACCGTCAGGATCCGGTTGGTGGATTCAAGGCCATAGATCGGGTTCGTGAGGTCACTGGCGAAATCCTCCGGGAAGAAGAAGGACTCCGTCGTCGAGCCGAGGGCACCGCTCTGCGTGTCGCCCGACGGCTTGAAGGGGCTCGCCCCCAGGCCCATGCGGGTGAAAAACGCTGTGAACCCCGGACCATTCGGATAAGTGCGCCCGTCGAAATCCGGGATTGGCGCGTACATGTAGTGATAGAGATCGGGGCCGTCGTAACCGCTGGGATAGGTCTTTCCGGCCCCGATATCGCCGGCGTAGGGATAACCGTAGATCTCGATCAAACGGTTCCTGTAGTCGCTCTCCTGGTCATCCACGAGGGACGCAAACTGCTCCACCGAATCCTGATTCTGGCGCAACAACTGGGTCGCCTTGTTGACCTGGTCCCATACGGAGAGCGCGTTGTTCATCGATTTGAGGGCGCGATCCTGGATCTGCTCGTAGTGGGTCTTGCCGGAACCGCCCGACGCACCGACGACCAGGGACGGATCGATGTCGAAGGAGACCACGCCCTTGGCAAGGCCGAGCGGATTCAGCCCGGCGTCGGCCTGGTCCAAGCGGCTCTGGATCTCGTCGAACTGCGCCGGGAGCTCCTGCAGTTCACGCACCGTCTGGCGGTCAATCTTGTCGATGCCGGCATGGTTCGGGTTGGGATCGGTGCTGGGCAGGATGGTGTTCCCGGTGATCCAGTCGAAGTAGGCTCCCAGACCGGCACGGCGGGCCCACTCGGTCACGCCCCAGGCCCGGTCGGTCTTGGTATCCTTGTAGCCCTGCCACTGCCCTTCCGGATCCTCCACGTAATTCAGGCGATAGGTGAGATCCACGATCTCCGCCCCCGCACGCGCTTTGGCGGCCGCGGCGCTGGCGAACTTCCGTTCGTCGAGGAAATCGACCTTCACGGCGGTGCCGGCGACGCTGACGAGCTCGCTGCGGGGGATCCAGGTGAAGTAGGGATGGCGCAACAGGGCGTACTGTTGCTTCAGGGCCTGGAGATAATGGCCCCAGGCATCACCATGGCCTTGGGGGTAAAGGATGCGGGCGTCCTTCTCGTCGATGAAACCGTTCTTGTCCTGGTCGCTGATGTTGTAGTTCTGCTGGTACGCCACCTCGCCCTCGCCGAGCGTGAAGTTCCAGAACAAACGGTTGTAGACGGGGCGAGCGGCGGTGCCTGCGGCACTGTCATCGCGACCGCGCAGCAGGGTGAGTTCCTCCTCGAGCTGTGAATCGAGCTGGTTCTGGAAGGAGAAGATGCTGGAGGAGAGCGATCCGTATTCCTTGCTCTCCAACCCAAAGCCGATGGTCGGATCGCTGGCGTCGGCATAAGCCTCGTTCCCCAGCACCGTGTAGAAATCACTCAGCTTGGTCGCCGCCAGCAGGAGCGCATTGTTCGCCGGGTTGAAATCCACCTGCGGCACCCCATCAATGCTGAGTCCCTCGGCACGCTGCAGCACGGTGGTGTACGCCTCGATGAGCCCGACCTTGTTGATCGCGTCGGCCGCGGGGTTGAAGGCAATCGGGCCCTCGTAGCGCTGCCCCAACTGGATCAGCATCGACGAAAACGTCACCGCCGCAGACGAGTGGAAGTCCGAGGTGCGCGCGTCGAAAGGATTCAGTCCGCGTATGACCCGTTTGACCCAGCCTTCAGCCAGGACGGCGCGCGGTTGATCCGGCGTGCCGGCGGGGTCCCCGACCCAGTCGCTCCACGCAGACGCACTGTCCAGGTTCACGGCATACCCCCGATACCGGCAGATGAAGGCGTTGTCGGACAGGGTCACCAACCCGGACTCGGCGCCTTCGCCAAGGGTGATGAAATTGACGCCATGGCCGTCGAGGGGCTTGAAGTTGGAGTACCGGGTCCAACCCCGCATATCGGCGGGCAACTCCGAGAGCCGATTGGTGATGATGGGCAGGTCGGTGGGATCAAAGTCAGCGCCGATGGGCTTGTAATACCACTGGAAGCTCAGAGGTCCGGGATCGCCGCCGAAGTCACTGCTGTGGCGGAGCGTCTGGCGCTCGTCGAACACGTTGTCGCCCGGCATCACCTTGAGGTCGCCAAGGAAGGGACCATCATCGACGCGGATGACATGCAACGCCACGGGCAGTCCGCCCAGCGACGGGTCGTCATTCTCCGCGATCGTGAGATAGCGCGGCGGAATGCCGGTCGGCGCACCCGAAGCCACGCGCGATACGCCATTTGTCAGGGTCCCGACATACCCGTCCTGGGTGGCAAGCGAGGCATTGACCAGCGGGCCGCTCGCCTCGTCGCAACGGAAAAGGATCTCGAGTTTCAGCTCCGAGCCTGCACCAGCCGGCGACGCGGTCTGCGCGCCGAGGAGCCGTTTGTTCATCCGGGCCCGGATCTCGGCGCCGGTGCGGGCAGTCTTCCAGACGCGGATCTCATCCAACTGACCTCCGAAGTACTGCGTGCCGAAGCGCCCGAGTTCAAGGGCACCGACGCCGGAATAGGTCAACGCGAGATTCGTCCGGGTATCGATCAGCAGGCCGTCGCGGTAGATGGACTGCACCTTGCTTTCCGGATCAAAGGTGCAGGCCCAGTGGTGCCAGTCGGTGTCCGTGTAGACCGCCGAGGTATTGAAGATCGAAGCGGAGGCCGGCGTGGTACCGAGGTCGAAGGCAAACTTGCCCCCGGCACGGAAGCCTATGCGCAATTGTCCGAAATCGGGCGACCCGCCGGGTTGCCCGAGCAGGTATTGCTCGGTGCTCGGGGAGCTGACCTTCGCCCAGAACTCGATGGTGAACGGGGTATTGGCGAGGCTGAGAGGTTGGCCGCCATTGGGACCGACCGTGACGAGGCCGTTGTTGAAGCTCAGCGCGTTACCGGGCTTCGTCGTAGCGGCAGGAAGGCCGCCAAGGCCGGCCGTCAGCACCTTCGGTCCGTCACCGAAGGCCTCGGTCACCACCTTGCCCAGGGCATTGGTTGTCAGGCCCAGCCGCAAAGCCTTGTCCGGTGAGGAATCGCCCCCCGAACCCGGGGGATGCAGATGCACGCCATGGGGATTCCGGGTCAGGTCGAAGATCCGGTCGATGAGGGCGGCCCAGGCGCCATCCCCGTCGGCGAGTTGCTTGAGTCGGTCGCGTTCGCGCTCGCTGAGGACGTTGGGCAGGAGCAGCGGTTCGCCAACGCCGAAGTTCTCGTCGAGATAACCGCTGAAGGAGAGCCAGTTATTGATCGGATCGTAGGTCAGCCGCAGCTTGAGCATCCACGGCAGGTCGATGAAGTACTCTTTGCCATTGATATTCTGGCGCTTGATGGTCGCGGGAATCAGCACCCCGGAGGTGATCGTGCGTGCGCTGATGGGGTCATAGAACCGGGCGAGCGCGAGATCACCCGCAGGATCGGCAGGGCTGAGCGAATCAAAGATCACCCTGGCATTGGCCATGTTGAAGACATCAGGAAGGTTATGCTTGCTGTGGATCAGTGTCTCACCCACCTGCAGCTCGGAATGATCATCCCATCGGATGTCATAGGTGACATCGATGGGGGTGCCAGGACTGGGGGCTCCCGCATTGGGACTCCGGAGCACGCTGGCTGGATGGCGGTCAAGCCAGGCCAGGCAATCACCTGCCTTGACGGCGCTGTCAGGATGGTAGAATCCGGACTGCATGGGGTAGAACCAGCGGACCATCAGGTTGGTGTGGGTGCCGTCGGGTCCGGCCATCTTCGCGTAGACCTTGCCTTTGTAATCCTCCCAGCCGACCTGGGATTCCGGAGGCTGGCGATGAGAAGCATCGCAGAGCGGCATCAGGCTGAGGGGCAGCGGTGGCTGGATCTCCTTCCCGACCGTCCCCGCATAGGTGAAGAAATAGGGAGCCTGCTCCGCGACCACCTTGAAGACGCGCATCCTCCAGCGGCTGGTCGAGGGATCGCGGTACTTCAGCAGCGAGTAGGGCTGCGAGTAGTTCAGCACCGCGTTCAAGTCATCCCGCAGGGCGTACAGGGTATCGACGGGCATGTACCCGTGTTCCTCGTTCGGGTTGAATCCCGGCTGGGTGATGTCGGGCTGGTTGTAGAGGGTCTTGGAGGGATAAAAGGCGGCCGACAATTCCCCTGAACCCAGCATGCTGGCGATCACGATCCGGTCCACGACGTCGTCGGCGGGCCATCTGAGGCTGTAACGGACCGGCATGCTGGCCCACGCGACGCCAATGCGATTCGTCCGGTACCAGACGACGACGAGGGGGTCGGGATTCGCCGCGAGGTTGCCGCCCGGCTTCTCGATGTTCACAGGCAGAACCGGTCCGATCCGCGTGCCGCGGTCATAGGCGCGGTCGGCGCCGACGGCGTCATAGGCGGCCTGCGGGAAGAGGACATAGCCGTTCTTCCCGTCGTACTCGGAATGCCGGGGATCGGTGACTTCGGATCCGATGGTCCAGTCGACGGTGGTCAGTGCGGCATGCGAATCCTGCCAATCGACGGTTCGGATGACATCGAAATACGGCCGTTGGGTCAGCGGATTGGCCGGCAGGCCGTCTGTCTTCAGATAATAGGCGACGGTGTAGCCCGCGTCTTGGCTGGTGAAGACCTTGGAGCTGGGCTCGACGGCGGCCCGGTTGGTGACGTAGATCAGGGACTCGAACGTGTAATGGGCTCCGGTGAAGGCGGGTTGGAGGTCCACCGGGGTACCCGCGATGTGGATGATCGGCTGCCGGGGCCAGACATTGACGGTGACACTGGTGATGCGGTTGGTGATCACCTGAACGTCCACACCCGAGCCCGTGATGTCGCTCAGGGAGGTGTACCAATCCATACGCGCCGTGACCGGGCGGATCGCGTAGAGTTTCTTCTCCGACTCACTCCAATAAAACGAGTTCAGGACGCTGTCGTCGGACAGGTGCTTCTTTAGGATCGTAATGTCGGGGTAACGCTCAACCGCACCCTCCGGCCGGATCACCGGCCGCCCGATCACCGTCGCCGGCAGCGCGAGGAACGCACGTTTCAGCCCGTAATGCGTACCGGTGCCGACGATCGCGCCGTCGCGATTGATGCCGCTGGCGGATTCGAGGTTCCACTGGTCCAGTTGGTCCACCTCGGGAAGGAGATCAGCCAGGTCGTTCAAGCGACCTGCGCTGTAGAAAAAGCCGTGGCTTCCGGCGCCCTTGACCGAGGTGCCGGCGATCTGCCCGAAGTCGTTGATCGCCCGGGCCTCGCTCGGACCGCCGCCGGGAAGTGTGCCGAGGGAGGAAAGGTGCCCGGACCCCGTGTCGTAAAAGAAGGAACGGCGCGTGCCGGTGTCGCGACCCGCCCAGCCCACGGCTCCCTGAAGGGTGGCCGAGGCACCGCCCAGCACCCGGTTTACGGCGATATCCCCGCCACCTTCATCGAAGCTGTGGGAACTGATCAGGCCGGGAGTATCACCCGGCACACGAGTATCGACGTTGGCGGCGATCTGCTCCGCCGAACGCGCGACGTTCCAGATCCGAACCTCGTCGATCAGGCCACCGAACCAAGTGGAGGACACAAACGGTGCATTCCCGATCACGACGGGACCGGATCCGGAGAAGGCGCTGCTCGTCGTGTCCTGCGCGACCAGCGCCCCGTCCCGATAGATCCTGCGCGCGCCATTGGTGACATTGAGGGTCGACGCCCAATGATGCCAATCAGTGTCCGTGTACGCGGGGGTGAGCAGATCGTTGCCATCATAGAACCCAAGGTCGAAAGTATTGTCGGCGAGAAACCCGACATAGAGTCCCTTGCCCAAGTTGGCCCAGCCCTGCGAGACGGCGATGTCCTTGGTTCCTGTCTGGAAGCGGCGGGCGCGGAACTCGATCGTGAACGAACTGTTCGCCAGCGGCAGGCTCGGAAGGGTGGCGTAACTGCTCGCGCCGTCGAGTTGGAGTGCGGGGTCGTTGACCGTGAGGTTCGGGGACGGAAGACCGCCGCGGATGGCCCACTCGGGATCGCCGGCGAGCGCGCCCACCAGCCTGCCCTGGTCCGCGCTGGTGGTGTGCGCGGTGCCAGAGCCCTCATCGAACGGGAGATAGGCAACCAGGCCGGATTCGGTTCCCGCGAGGCGCTTGGTATAGTTCGCGGCGATCTCAGCCGCGGTCCGGATGGTTCGCCACACACGCACTTCATCCAGCGCGCCGTGGAAGAACTTGTCGGAATTTTGAGGCTTGCCGAGGGTGAGCGGGATGCCTTTGAGATCCATATTGTAGGCGGAATTTGTCCCGAACAGCTGTCCATTGACATACACGCTAAGCGTCGAGCGCGCGGGGTCGTAGGTCGTGGCGACATGCATCCACGCGCCGAGGGTGACCGGCACAGACACGAGGAGATCCGTCGCGTAGTATTCGCCAATCGACAACAGGCCTGGTCGGAGGGGATCGTTGACCACCCATTTCTGGGACCCCCAATCGCTGGTCCCCAGGAGAAGGGGCCATGACTGTCCGACCGGCATCGACTTCACCTGGATCCAAGCCTCCACGGAATGGGCGGCTTTGCCGGCAACCAGGGGTGTGCCCGGGCTGGGGTTCAGCAGCAGGTTGGTCAGAGTGACGGAATCATTGATCCCATCGAAACTCAGGGCGTGGTCGCCGACGGCGAAGGTGGTGGTGCTCCCGACGACCTGATCGAAGCTGTTCAATGCGTAGGCCACGCTGTTGGTGTCGTCCGGCACGTTCAGAAGAGGCAGCATCGCGCCGTCCCGCAGGAGCATCGCCCGCCGTCGCGCGTTCGAAGCGTAGACGGAGCCGACGACGTGGTTGCTGGCGTTCACGCCAAAGGCATCACTCTGGTCGTTGAACGGAGCGGGGGCTGTTCCCAGGTCAGTGAGAGCACCCGCACCGGGCGTGTAGAGGAAGGCGTGCTTCTTGCCGCCCGATAGGGTGCTGAATCCGGCGAGATAACCGGCGTCATTGAGCGCCCGGGCCTCCGCAATGGAACCGCCGGGGAGCGCACCGAGGGAGGACAGGGCGGCATCCTCAATGCCCTTGAACCAGGCGTTGGTGCTGGTGCCACCCGACTTTCCGGCACCGGCCAGGATGTAGCTGTTGTTGATGGAAAAGGCGCGGAACTGGTTGGACCCCACCTGGACCGGCGGATTGTTCTCCACCACGCCGCCATTCTGAACGCCGTTGAAAAAGAAGGCGATGGGGTTGCTTTCAAGATCGACCGTGTCGGCCATGTACCCGGCCACGGCGCCGCGGTCGTTGATGGAAGTAGCGAAGCTCGCGGCTTTCCCGGGTATCACTCCCAAGTCAAACACCTTGAAAGCCGGCTTCGGCTCGATCCGCAGATCAAACTCCCTTTCCGCAGACTTGCCGTAGGCATCCTGGACCCTCAGGCGGATATGGACGGTCCCGATCTCGCCCGCTTTGGGCACGACATTGAGGGTCCTGAAGTTGCCACCCGGGGACACGGTGACGCTCTGGATGAGCTGGGCATTGGAGAGCAGGACGGGCGTGATGATCAGCGCGGAAGGCTCCTGATCGTCATCCACGATGAACGGGATCTCGATCAGGGCCGAATCCTCCTCGGCGGTCACGTTCGGGATCGAAGCGATCGTGGGCACGTTGTTGATGACCATGACAACCCGCAGGTTGATGGAGGCGCTGGTCACGTGGTTGGCGGAATCCCTGACGCTATAGCTGACAATGGCCGGACCGGCATGGCCCACGGGCGCGGTGTACGTCCAAATGCTCCCCGACACCTGCGCCACCGTGCCGGTCGTCGCAGACACGTTGAACCACGTCAATCCCAGCCCGTTCTCAGGGTCCCATGCGGGAAGGAAAACATTCGTGGAAGCGCCCTCCGTGATTCTCATCGTCTGAAGCACAAGCAAAGCCGGGTCCGAGGTCTGCCAGGATGGATTGTGCGCGGGGGTGCTCCAGGTGGGGGTGTTCCAGATCGGATCGTTGTCCGAGGAATCAGAAATCAGCTGGCCATCCTGCGATCCACCCTGTGCGGGCAACGACGCGAAATCGACGAGCACCGTGGTGGGCTTCTGGTTGAACCGATAATAGTTGACGAGGTTCCATGTGTCGTCGGCTATCGAGGAATACATCGAGGACAGGATCTCCGGACCGGTCCGCGCCACCTTCCAGACCCGGAACTCGGCGAGCTGGCCATCAAACTTTCCGAGGATGAGGTCTGAGGTGTCCATGACGAACGGGGTCATCGTCGGCTTGGTGGCTTCCTCGATGCCGTTGCGGAAGATCTTCATGTAATTGCCGCTTCGGCTGGCGACGAACGCGAAGTGCTGCCACGAATTGGTGATCGACACCGGTGGCGTGTACGTAAGACGCCCCTGGTTTATGGGGTCCCCGAAATCCCAGAAAACCCAGCCGAGGCTCCTGAAAAATCGGATGGCGACATTGTTGTTGCGGTTGGAGTTATCGGGTTTCAGCGTCGACATCGCCGCGGAGACGTTCAGAAGCCCGTTGTCGTATTGCCAGAACTCGATGGTGATCTCGTCGACAAGTCCAATCGCGCCGAACCCCGCGACCTTCACGTAGTTGGTTCCGTTGAACTGCAGCGAGGTCGCCGGACCCACGTTCGGGAAATCGTCGACGGCCGTTACGGTCAGGTTGAAGGACTTGGTGGTGCTCAGGCCCGAGACGGGCTCGGTCACGACGACGGTGATCACCGTTACTCCGCTGCAACCGGGGCGCGGCTTGTAGGAAAGCTGGGCGGTCTCGGCCGGACTGGTGTAAGTCACGACCGGGTTGCGGACCAGGTTCGTGTTGCTCGAGGTAGCCGTGACGATCAGCGCCTGGGTGAGTTCCGGATCGCCATCGGTCACGTTGATTGTCAGCCACGCCGTGGCCGACCCCTCGTCGATAGTCTGGTCGGGGATGCCCGCGTTCGGACTGACCGCGAGGGTGGGCGCGTCTTCCACAGCAATGCCCTGGAGAAACACTTTCGAGGAACGCGTCGTCACACCGTCCGACGCCGAGTAGGTGATGGTCGCGGCGCCGTTGTAAAGGGTCGGCGGCGAATAGTGAAAGAGGCTGCCCGAAACCTGGGTGACCGCGCCCGTACTGGCGGTGAAACCGGAGTAGACAAGGGTCCCGCCCTCTATATCAAAGGCCGGCAGGACGAGATCCAGCGGCACATCCTCCGTGTATTTCACGACCTGCAGGGTCGGAAGCGTCGCCTCCGGGCCAGGCCAGGTCGGGCTTCCGGTCAGGGTGCCATTCTGGACGCCGTCGGCGGTGGCGACGTCGGTGAGGGTGGATCCCGATCCTTCATTGAAGAGATAGTTGAGCACCAGGCCGGGTGCGTTCGAGGGGACGCCACCGCGCCAGGCCGCGATCTCGGCGGGCGTTCGAGCCACATTCCAGAGGCGCACGTCGCCGATGCGGCCGTTGAACTTGTAATCGTAACTGAGGCCCGTCGCCCCGATGATCAGCGGGGTCGCGCCGTCCTTGGGGTTCCGACCCACGAGTGACGAGGCGTCCAGGACTCCGTCGACATAGATCCGGAGCTGCGTCCCATCCCATTGCCCGGCGACGTGGGTCCAGACATTCGCCGCCAGGACGCGGTTGCCCGTGAGGATGTCATTGTTGCCGATGGCGCCCCCATCGAGTGTTGAAAACTGCACGCGTCCGGATGCGTCCAATCGCAGGAAATAGCCCCCATCGCTGGCTCCGTACTTCTCGACGATGCCCATGATCGTCCCGATCGCTGCGGGGCGAATCCAGGCCTCGACCGTGATGGGTCCGGTAATGCTGATGGGGGACGCGTCAAGCGTGCTGGAATACTGGGAAGTGCCGTTGAAGGCGATCGAGGTGGTGGGCCCATCGACGGGCAGCCAGGACGGATCGTTGATCAGGGTGGCGTTCTGGGCGCCATTGCCAGTCGCGGCATCGAACGCCGTCGTTCCGGAGCCCTCGTTCAAATGATACGCCGCGATCAGACCCGGAGTGGTGTTGCTGAGGGAGGCGTGACGGCTGTCCGACAACTGCTGCGCGGTGCGGGCGACATTCCAGATGCGGAGCTCCGCGAACTTGGCGTTGGCCTCGCTCCCCCCCCACGACCAGTTGCCGCGCCCGAAGACATTGTTCGTCCGCGTCACGTTCCTGGGCGCCCAGATCCCACCGGCGGCCGAATCAGTGCCGTTGATGAAGATATGTCCGATCCCGGAGTCGTCGCGGGTGAAGGCGAGGTGGGTCCAGGTGTTGAGCGGCAGGGCCTGTGAGGACCAGACGGATTGGCTCACCGCGCCCTGGATGATGAAGAAGGCTGGCATACCAGATGTGCCCGTACCGAGCATGCCGGATACATTATCGTTGTCGGACCCGTTGCCGAAATCGAACATAGTCGGCCAATTGCCGTAGGACCTCAGGAAGACCCATCCCTCGACGGTGAAGGCGTTGCCGAACCAGGTGCCGTCCGGGAAGTCCAGATACTGTGTCGCTCCATCGAATCCAAGCGCCGTCCCGGGCCCCACGACGGGTGGATCGTTGATGGCATTGACCTGCAGCTTCAGTGAACTGCTCGCGGTATTCGTGCCGTCCCCCACGGCCCAGCTGATGGTGTTCGTCCCGAAGGCGAAGGATTGGCCCGGCGGTGGCGTGTAAAGAAAGTTGCCAACGCTGACCTGGCTGATTTTACCCGTGGAAACAGTGACGCCATAGATCAGCGAAGCCGTCTCCACGTCAAATCCTGGGATATAGACGAGCTTGGAGGAATCCTCGGAAACCTGGAGGCCCAGTTTTGCCGCGAGAGCCCCATCGGTGTTGGCCCAAGGATAGGAATAGGGCTGCTGAATGACGCCGTCCTGGGCGCCTGCTTGAGACGGGTTGCCGCTGGAACTGGCCAAGTCGCGAACCGTCAATCCGGTAGTGCCTTCGAAACGGTAGTTCACAATCAAGCCGAACGATCCCGGCGGGACCGGCGCACCCATGTTCTCTGCGATCTCGGTGGCCGTCCGCGCCACGTTCCAGATCCGGAAATCAGCCAGCCGCCCCACGCCGTTCAGCGACAGGTCACCCGCCCTCCGAACGAACGGCACCATCCCGGATTTGTAAGCCTCCTCCACACCGTTGCGGAAGATCTTCATGTAATTGCCGCCCTGGCTCGCGACGAAGGCAAAGTGAACCCAATTGCCCACGGGCGACACGCTCGGGGTGTACCATAGCCTGCCCCCGGTGTAGATGGGGCCCCAGTCCCACCAGACAGCCCCATCCGAGTAGGGCACGTGCGCGTTGATGCGGTCGGTTTCGACGTCGGAATCCAGTCGGAATGTGCTCTGTACCACCTGGGCAGTCGTCAACTGCCAGAACTCGATCGTCACTTCGTTGGTCGGGGCGATCAGGCCAAAGCCCGGGATCACGATTACCTGGTCGGCGGGGCGACTCGTGTCGGGTCGTGAAACCGGCGTGTCGTTCACGGGCATGACCGTCACCAGGAAACTGGTCGAGGCGCTCTTCGACTCCCCATCCGTCACCGTGAAGGTGAGAGTCGACGACCCGTAGGCGTTGGGCGCCGGGATGATGGTTGCGGTCCGGGACCCCGTGCTTCCGCTGATGGTGACGTTGCCCGGGGGGATGACGGCGGGATTCGAGGAAGCCACGGATACCGTCAGGCTTCCCGGCGCGGTCTGATAGTCGCCCACGTCGAACGCCACGGTTATCGGTGTGTCCTCGTTTATGACTGGGTCATTATTCAAACCGCCGATCCACGGCGGGGACGATGAGAGCGTGAAATTGAACGGGCCGACGCCACTCCCCGTGATCGAAGTCGGGGTGAACGTCCCCCCGGGATAACTCGGTGTCAGCGAGACCACCTGCTTCAACGAGACATCCACGAAGGAATAGGCTCCCGTCCCACCCGCGGATGTGGCAGCCAAGGAGGTAGTCGGGATCGTGTAGAGAGAACATGACCATTGCCGGCTCGGTTCCCCCACATAGCCCTCGATGCGCCCCGGAAAGTCGTAACTGACGTGGAGAGCAGCGTTTCCAGTATTCTCAAAATACTCAACACGAAGGGAATGGATAGTATTCGGTATGAAACCTATAGCCCGACTACTTTTTCTCGTTTCAGGATGGACGCCATCATTATCGATTTCCAAGACACCATCGACATACAGTTTCGCACCATCATCTGAGTTCAGGTAGAATGTGTAGCCGGTTCCTATCGGAGCCCCAGGAAATATAGTACAGGTAAACACGCCACCGATGTAGTCAACAGGAACATTGGGTGAGATACCGCTGAAGATATTCCCTGCGGAATTTGGTAAATTCAGCCAATTCAGATTTCCGGTGTAGCTGGCCGGCAAGTCGCTCGGCAACTGGCTCACCGAAGTCAGCCCTCCCCGGCTCAGTGTGATCGTGGCACCGGACACGTTGCCCTGGGGCGCGCTGACGGTCCCGCTGATGGTGCCTGCGAACGCGCCCGGGAGGAATAGACACGCGGCCAGGCTGAGCCTGCTGATCGCGGCGCAGGAGCGGGACGACACCATCCGGCGGATAAGGATCTGAAGAGAGAAAATGATGAAATTCATCGGGCAGGTCGGTTAGGGCTGCGGATTGAGCTCCGCGGTGGGCGTCAGGCGGGTGAGTCGGAAGATACCGCCGACAACGATGTTGGTGCGGTGGAGGCCCGTGACCGTTTCACGGTAAAGGCCGTCCAGCACCGAATCTCCATAGCCTGGGGGCGGGTTGGCAGGCGGGGGCGAGACCTCCAATTCGATGACCCGCGTCAGGTCGTACCCCCGCGCGTGGTCGGGATGGTACCGGTGCTTGAAAGGATTTCGGGCAAAGGTGTCCGACATCGAATTGGTGCCCCGGACCGTGGAGCCGATGGCGAAATCACCCGCCAGAGGCAGGTCGTTGTCCGGGAAATCAAACGCGGCGGTGCTCAGCCGGCGCCCCACCCGGACCCCATCGCGCGCCGTCAGGCCCGAGAAGCGCCCGATCAGCGAGTCGTCGGTCAGGAGAACCGGTCGCCCTGCCCTGTCGACCACCGCGACCCCGTGGACATCGTTGGTCGTGGTGGCTTCTTGCCACATCTGGATGACCTCCTTGAGCAGCCGGGTCTGGCCGGTTTGATCCACGTGCAGGATCAGGTGCAGGCGGAACTCACTGCCCGTGGGCGTGGGTGTCATGGAGACGCTGTCACGCCTCAGGCCATTGGGAGTCCGGTTGGTGGTGACCTGATGCGTGACGACGTTCGTCTCCAGCTGGATGGTGTAACCCAGCAACACATTCGTCGTGAGCGGCCCCGAGTGGGCCTCGCTGACGGCTTGGATCGTCGCCACCCCGGCCCAAAGTCCCACGTGGACGCTCGCTGGAGGGGACGAGGCCAGTCGTGCACGCGCGCCGGCCACCCCAGCTTTACCCGCCGAGACCGACCCGACCGGCGGCACCGGTGACCGCGCCGCCGAGACCGGCAACAACCACCGGCTCCCCACGTCATCGGTGATCTCCAGCACGGTCTCGAAGACGTCCGACGTCATATCGGCGCGACGCACCGCGATTCTTTCCGATATTTCGCCGACAACCGTTACCGAAGGCAGCTCCTCCACGAAGGGCGACGCCAGGGCCGGCCAGGTGATCTTCCCGTCCACCGGTCGCACCGCGCGTGACAGCGGATTGGCCGTCGGCGCTGCCAAGTCCCGGACCGTCACGTTGCCGCTCCCACCGTAGTTTCGAAACCCCAGCCGGAGCTCGTCAACCGTCTCGGCGAAGTCCAGACCGTCACCAAAATCCAGATTCACCTGAAGCGGTGCGGCATAGTCGGATCCACCCCTGCAGTAGATCCAATACGCCTGGCCCGCGACGGCAAGATCCGTCAGCAAGACCCGTTGCCATGCACCAGCCCCGCTCAGTCGGTAGATCGCCGTCAGGCCCAGGGCCGAAGAATAGTGGGCGGCCGAAGGCTGGAAGAACCCCGAAAAAGTGGGCGGCACCGCCGGGTCCACCGGCAATCCCCGGAAGTTGAACGAATCCGGCAACCACGGAATCCGCCGGAGCGACGGCCGCCCGGTCACCGTGACAGAGGCAGGGTCCGTGCCTTTCAATTTCACGAGATAAGCCCGGTTCACCTGGACTTCGAGCAGGTCATTCTGGAACGAGTCCGGGCGGCTGCTCGGAACCCAGGAACGCCAGCCAGCCTTGGCCAGGGTCTGTTCGCTCACGTCCCGGACGAAGTCTGGGGCGCCCAGGCCATTGTCGTAGGCCCAAACGCTGTCCACATCGATGCCGTTGAACACCACGTCCAACCTCGGATCGGGCGGCAGCACGTAGAAACTGACGGCGTTCCAGCCGGGAACCAGAGGGAGGATCTGGACGGTGGTCGGCGTTGCCTGCACACGGAGTCCGTGCAGCGACGAACCCAGGACCAGTGCCATCGCGAACCCGATGCAAAGGCGGCGCGGCAGACGGACAAGGAACTCAGGGAGGGGATTCATGGCTTGGGCTTTGGCTGCGGGATCGATCCGCGGCCTTCCTTCGGTCATCAAATTCATGGAATCGGCGGCGGACGGACGCCCGACGGAGGGTCGCCAGAAATCAGTTCCCAGACGGAGGGTGCGGTTCGGATGTCCAGACCCTATGGACGCCGCCTGATGAGTCGATGGAGGTACGTGGTACGTGGTCGCGTATGTTCCACTCCTAGACATCAGATGCATTGACTTAGATCAGTACTTTCAGAAAAGAGCCAGAGAGAAATGCCACTGGGCCCTCAAATGGGCGCGAGAGACGATCCCCAGATGCATGCCGGATAATAGAAACCAGGATATTATCCGTGTTTCTACGTATACCAATCGATCACACTATCGATTTTGGGTAAAACTATGGAGTCACACATTGACTATTGGCATTGTGACCTTGACCGGACGCGCGAGTCCCGCGACTGATGACACCACGATGGTTGTCAGGGCATGTAATTACCTAAAACGGGTGAGTCCAGATTGGCGCGGACCCTTCTTTCACTATGGGCAGGGCCCTCGCCGCAGCGGCGTCCCGGCCGAGATGACGCGTGTCCCCACAGACGGACCCCAAGGGCTATGCGAGTTTGGCGCCCCGCCTCCTTGCACAGGTCGCCGATCCTTACCACCTGTTGCTGCGCGCCCACGACGCGTAAGGCCGAACAAAGGCGGGCCCGGTTTGCGGACATCGAGGATCCTGGGGCGGGGCCGCTGTTCGTCATCCATCCAGGCGGGGATTCGTGTTTGACCCCATTATTCCTCCCACCCTCAGCTCATGGAGCTTTGAGACCCAAAGGGCGCGTCCTATCGGTGGTCTGGATGTGGAACAGCGCCGTTGACCGATGACTGCCCGTTGCGGAGCATCTGGCGCCGATGAAGCAGAAGCCGGCCTTCCGCGTGCCTGCGCTGACCTGCAGCATCCCTGGGCCACGACCTCTCTCTGGGCGGAGAGATCGATGTCTCCCGTCCCGTCCCGGCGCGCTATCTGAATGGGCCGAAGCAGCCATGAATGATTTGGAAACCAAGTGCGATCGCTGGCGATGCCACGTTCGTTCGCGACCTTTCGTGGGCCGGTCCGGGTCGCTGGGAGGCCTCGGGCGGGTGATCCTCAGCCTGGTCCTGGGGATGGCCGCCGGTTGCCGTCCGGCATCCGAGGGAACTCCGAAGGGCGAGAACACCGCGGCCAAGCCGACGCCGGCGCCGGTCCGTGTGCAGTTGGTGACAGCCGCGGAGCGGGGCCGGCCGGAGTTCCTGCGGGTGACGGGACAGTTGCAGGGGATCCAGGACGCCATGGTGGCGGCGGACACGGGAGGCAAGGTGCTTGAGGCGCCGGTGGAGCGCGGCTCGTTGGTCGAGCGAGGCGGGGTGCTGGTGAAGGTCGACGCCCGGACGGCGGCGCTTTCGTTGAGGGAGGCCGAGGCGGCGATGGCGCTCGCCGAGGCGCGTCTGGCATTGGCCCGGAGCGAGATCGAGCGGAACGCGCCACTGGTGAAGACCAAGGCCATCGCGGAGGCGGATTTCCGAAGACTGCAGGCCGAACAATCCGTGCGCGAGGCGGACCTTGCCTCGGCCGGGGCCCGGCGGGATCTGGCGGCAAAAACCCTGGACGATTGTGTCATCCGCGCGCCGTTTGCCGGCGTGGTGGTGGAGCGGTTGGTCCAGGCCGGTGAGTACGTGCGGATGGAGACGGTGGTCGCGCGGGTGGTGGATGTGTCGCGATTGAGGCTCGTGCTGAACGTGCCGGAGACCGCGGCGGGCCAGGTTCTTGAGGGACAGGCGGTCGAGTTCGTCACCACGTCGCATCCCGGCGTTGTGTTTGCGGGCAAGGTCCGGTTCGTGGGCGGTGCGGTTCGTGAGTCCGCGCGCGATCTGATCGTCGAGGCGGAGGTGGACAACAAGGAGGGCCGGCTCAAGCCCGGGTTCTTTGCGGAGGCGCGGGTACGCGTGGGCGAACGACGCGGGGTGATGGTTCCGGAGGGGGCGTTGCGGGTGGAGGGGACGCGCCGGAGTGTTTTCGTGGTCGAGAAGGACCTTCTGGTGGAGCGCCTGGTGGAGACCGGTGAGGCGCTGGAGGGCTGGGTGGAGTTGCGCCGCGGACTTCGCGCGGGCGAGGAGGTGGTGTCCGATCCCAAGGTCGGGGTGGCTGATGGCCTGCCCGCGAAGGTGGCGCAACCCTGACCGAGACCCCATCACGCGATGCAATGGCTGGCTGAGATTTCCGTCCGACGCCCCGTGTTCGCGAGCGTCATCGTGCTCGTGTTCCTCGTGGTCGGGGTCTTCGGGTATTCGAAGCTCCAGGTGGATCGCTTCCCCAAGATCGATTTTCCGACGGTGGCGATCACCACCCGCCTGGCCGGAGCGACCCCGAAGGAGATCGAGACCGAGATCACCGACAAGGTCGAGGAGGCGGTGAACACCGTCAGCGGGATCGAGGACGTCCGGTCCACCTCAAGCGAGGGTGTCTCGCAGGTGCTGGTCACCTTCCTCCTCGAGAAGAACGTGGATGTGGCGGCGCAGGAGGTGCGCGACCGGGTGAACCAGATTCTGGCCGACCTCCCGGACGACGCGGATCCGCCGGTCGTCGAGAAGCTCGATCCCGACGCGGAGCCGATCGTGAACCTCGCCGTGGTGGCGGACCGCCCCGTTCGCGAGATCACGGAGTACGCCGACAAGATGTTGCGGAGGCAGTTGGAAAGCGTGCCGGGCGTGGGCCAGGTGCGGGTGGTGGGCGGGCGGAAGCGACAGGTCAACGTGCGGCTTGATCCGGTGCGATTGCTGGCCTTCGGATTGACGGCGGTCGACGTCCGGAACGCCATCCGTTCGGAGAACGTGCAGATCCCGGCGGGCATGGTGAAGAGCGCCTCGAGCGAAGCGGGGCTGCGGGTGCTGGGAAAGGCGGGATCGGTGGAGGACCTGGCGCGGTTGGTGGTGCGCGAACACGCGGGGGGCCTGATCCGGTTGAGCGATGTCGCGAAGGTGGAGGATGGTGAACAGGAACCCCAGACCGCCGCCCGCCGGGACGGTGTGGCCACGGTGCTGCTCTCGCTCCGGAAGCAGTCGGGTGCCAACACCATCGCGGTGGTTGACGCGGTGCAGGAGCGGTTGTCGGAGAACCAGAAGCTCCTGCCGAAGGGATACGAGGTGCGCGTGGTCCGCGACAACTCGAGGGTGATCCGGACCAGTGTTGATGCGGTGAAGGAGCATCTCGTGCTCGGGGCGTTGTTCGCGGCGCTGGTGGTGTTGTTGTTCCTGGGGAACGGCCGCGCGACGCTGATTTCAGCGCTGGCCATCCCGACCTCGATCATCTCCGCGTTCGGCGTGATGTGGGCGCAGAACCTGACCCTCAACCAGATCAGCCTGGTGGCCCTGGCGCTTGCGGTGGGCATCGTCATCGACGACGCGATCATCGTGGTGGAAAACATCTTCCGTCACATGGAGGAGAAGGGGCAGTCGGCCACCGATGCCGCGATCCTGGGCACGCGTGAGATCGGGTTGGCGGTGATGGCCACGACCCTTTCGCTGCTGGCGGTGTTCGTGCCCGTGGCGTTCCTGGGCGGGATCGTGGGCATGTTCCTGAAGAGCTTCGGCCTGACCATGGCGTTCGCGATTGGCGTCTCGCTGCTGGTCAGTTTCACCCTGGTGCCGGCGCTGGCGGCCAAGCTGTTTGATCACCACGAGAAACCCGGGCCCTGGGATCGCGCCTTGGAGCGTCTGGTCAACCTGGTCTATCACCCGATCGAACGTCTCTATCTCGTGCTGCTGCGGTTTTCGCTGCGGCACCGTTGGATCGTCGTGCTGGCCTGCCTGGCCGTGCTCGCCTCGCTGCCGATGCTGATGAAGCGGGTGAAGAAGGACTTCCTCCCGCCGGTCGAGGAGGCCGAGTTCGTGGTGAACCTCCGGACCCCCGAGGGTTCGACACTGGCCGCGACAGACCTTTTCGCGGAACGCGTGGCCCGCGACATCCGGGCTCTGCCGGGCGTGGAGTCGACCCTGCTGACCATTGGCGACAACGAGCAGCGCACCGCGAATTTCGCGGGGATCTACGTGCGGTTGGTCCCGCCGGAACAGCGCGAAGCCACGCAGGAAGCGGTCATGGACCGCGTCCGGCGTGAGATCTCGCCCAGGTATCCACAGGAGTGGCGGCTCACCGTGCTCTCCGTGCCACCCTTCAACTCCGGCATGTCGAGCGCCAACATCCAGTACTTCATCGCCGGACCCGACCTGGATGTCCTCACCCAAGCGACCGACGCCGTGGTCAAGGAGGCGCGGCAGATCCCGGGCATCCGGGATCTCGACTCGACCCTCATCGCGGGCAAGCCGGAGATCACCGCGCGGGTGGATCGGAGCCGCGCGGGGCAGCTCGGAATCAGCGTCGCCGACCTCTCGAGCACGCTTCGGTTGCTGGTCGGCGGCCTGGATGTCTCGACCTACGACGAGGCGGGTGAGCAGTACCAGGTCCATGTGCGGGCGATGGAAACCTACCGCAACAGCCGCGAGGCCCTGTCGCTGCTGTCGGTGCCGTCCGCCAAGGCCGGCCCGGTGCGACTGGAGAACATCGTCCAACTCGAGTCGAGCGATGGCCCGTCGCAGATCAACCGGTTGAACCGCCGGCGTCAGGTGACCATCACGGCCAACAACGCGCCGGGTTATGGCGAGACCCAGATTCTCGAGGGGATCGAGGCGGCGGTGAAGCGGGCCGGGCTGCCGCCCGAGTACCTGACCGGCGTGGCGGGTCGGACCAAGGAGATGCGCAAGGCGGGCATCGCCTTTCTGACCGCGTTCCTGATGGCGTTCATCTTCATGTACCTCATCCTGGCGGCGATCTTCGAGAGTTGGCTGCACCCGGCGACCATCCTGCTCGCGCTGCCCCTGACGCTGCCGTTTGCCATCCTGTCGCTCATCCTCTTCGGACAATCGATCAACATCTTCTCCATGCTCGGCATCCTGGTGCTGTTCGGCATGGTGAAGAAGAACGGCGTGCTGCAGATCAGCCACGCCAACCAACTGCGCGAGGAGGGACTGGACCGTTTCGAGGCGGTGATGCTCGCGAACAAGGAGCGGTTGCGGCCGATCCTCATGACCACGATGGCCTTCGTCGCAGGCATGATCCCGATGATGCTGGCCAAGGGCGTGGGCGCTGCGTTCAACAACGCGACCGCCGGAGTGATCATCGGGGGACAGCTGCTCTCGCTGCTGCTGACCCTGCTCGCCACCCCCACGTTCTACACGCTGTTCGACGACGTCATCCAATGGCGCCGCCGGCGCGCGCACCGCCGTCATTCCCCCGCACCGGGCACCGGTGGAATCGTGGAAGTCCAGCCTCCTGCCGCCTGAGCCATGGCCCTATCCATCCCACAACTCCGGGGATTCGCCGGCATCGCCCTCGCGGTGCTCGTCACCTCCTGCGTTTCGCCGGTGGGACCGAAGTACCAAAAGCCCGACGTCTCGGACGTGACGCCCGCGCAATGGAGTTGGCAGGCAGCCCGTCCGAGTGACCACGTCCCCAAGGGCGATTGGTGGCGGGTGTTCGGGGACGATGACCTCGACGCCCTGGAGCGGCGGGCACTTGCCGGAAGCCCGACGCTGCGCGGCGCCATGTCGCGGGTCGAGCAGGCAAGAGCCCACGCCCGCGGGAAGCGCCTGGAGTTCGTCCCTGACATCCGGTTCAACCCGGCTTACCAGCGACAACGCACCTCCGGAAACCTGCCGACGCCCGTGCCGGTCGATATCCCCTCGGCGCACATCGACAGTTTTACCGTGCCGCTCGACCTGAGTTACGAGATCGACTTGTGGGGACGGGTGCGGCGCAGCTTCGAATCCGCGCGGGCGGCGGCCGCGGCGTCGGCGGCGGATTACAACAACCTGTTGCTGACGCTCACGGCCGATGTCGCGGTGCAGCACTTCACCTTGCGGGCGCTGGATGCCGAGGCCGTGGTGTTGCGGCGCACCATCGCGTTGCGCCAGTCGGGCGTTGATGTCCTCGAGCAGCGCTTCAAGGCCGGCACCATCCCCGAGACCGACCTGGCCCGCGCGCGCACCGAGGTGTCGAACGCACGGGCGGATATTTCGGAGGTGTCACGATTGCGGCAGGAAGCCGCGGGCCAGTTGGGAACCTTGTGTGGGGAACCGGCGGGCCGGCTCGAGTTCGCGGAACGGCCCCTGGGCACGAACGCACCCCCAGCGGTGCCGGTGGGATTGCCTGCGGACCTGCTGGAGCGCCGGCCGGACGTCGCCTCCGCCGAGCGTCAGGTGGCGGCGCGGAACGCGGACATCGGCGTGGCGGTGGCGACTTATTATCCGACGGTGCGGCTCACTGGGAATGCGGGCTACCTGAGCAGCGATCTCGAAACCCTCTTCTCGCCGGACAGCCGGACGTGGTCGCTCGGGCCGAGTGCGAGCCTGCCTTTGACCGGCTACGGATTGATCGCGGCGCGGGTGCGCCAGGCGAAGGCCGCCCGGGAGGAGGCCATCGCCCGGTACCGCGAGACAGTCCTGGGTGCGATCCGCGACGTGGAGGCGTCGCTGGCGCAGATCCGCCACCGCGGCGAGCAGGCGACGGCGCTCGCCGAATCGCTGGGATCCGCGACGAGGGCGGCGCAGTTGACCCTCCAGCGCTATGACCGGGGCGTGGTGAGCTATCTCGAGTTGCTCGATGCGGACCGCACCCGCTTGCAGGTTGAGTTGCGGCACGTCCAGGTCCTCGCGCAGCAGCATCTCGCCTCGGTACGGCTCATCAAGGCGTTGGGCGGAGGATGGGAGAATGGGGTCAAACATTGACTATTGGGAGAATGGGGTCAAACATTGACTATTGACATTTTGGCCTTGGGCCACCGCAACCCGTCCACCGCCGGGCGCCAGCGGCAGTGAATCACCGCCACCTCGGCAGCAGCGTCCCTCAGTCACCTCGGTCTAAATGTCAACTGTCAATGTTTGACCCCATTGCGTGAGGGTGCGGGATTGACCAGGCTCACGATCTTGGCAAAGGAGGATTAGCACTACAGCGACAGAATATACTTGCGCAGACCGAACCGCTCGGATACGCTACCCCGGTTGATTGAGTGGCGCTGAGTCCGAGAGCACAGAGCGGTTCGTCGTCCGCGGACGAGTGATTACGTCCGCGGACATACAAACCATAGCAGAGCTGGCACGCGCGCAGCCGGGTGCGAATCGTGCAATGTTGGCGCTTGCGCTCTGTGAGCGCTGGCAGTGGCGGACGGCCAATGGGAAATGGAAGCGTCGATCCGCATTCGCTGTGTTGAACGTCGTAGCGGCACGTGGCTTGGTGGCGTTGCCCGCGTTGCGGCCGACCCAGGGACGTCCAAGGGCTCGTCTAGCGGAGCGCCTAGACATCGACGCGGAGGCTGTCCCGAGGCTTGAAGGAACGCTGACGACCTATCGTCCGTTGCGCTGGGAGGTGGTGAAGACGGCGGCTGGACGGCGCGAATGGCGCAGGCTGCTGGACGAGCATCATTACCTTGGTGCGCCGCGGTTGGTAGGACCAAACCTGACGTATCTG
>CAIMTB010000312.1 GCA_903844265.1 uncultured Verrucomicrobiota bacterium | reverse complement strand
GGGTGAGGTGGATCCGCGAGACAGGTCATGAATATAAGTGATAGTAACGAGGCGGGAATGGGTCCTGTGGAGATCCCGTGCGGGGTCGGTGGTGCTTGGGGTAATGGGATGTTTGACGAGCGTCTCCCGTGGGCGCGACCGGGCAATCGAGCGAAGACCAGTCATGGGTTGGATCGATATCCGGTCCGCCGGTAGAAGGACGGGACGCGGAGGCCAGCCTGCCGGTTCCCATGTGGCTCGAAGGATCATAAGGACAGTCAATGACCCCAAAAAAGGGTCAGGATTGACCAACCTGTGTTGAGTCTGGCTTATGGATCTTGGCGATGTTGGCCTCCCGAAGGGCCGTCGGCTGCGCCTTCCTCACGCCGGGCTTGGAGTGGGTCTATGAAGATTTGTCGCCTCATGATGTTTCTGGCGATCGCTTTCGCCTCGGTGTTTCCGTGTGTTCGTGCCTTTGCGGCGCAAGACCCCGTGCCTGACGACAAGTGTCTCGAGTGCCACGGGATGAAGGATCTTACCGTGACGAACGCCGTGGGGCGGGTGCGGTTGCTTTTCACGGACGAGGCGATGCTGAAGGGGTCGAGTCATCGGACGAACAGCTGTGTGGATTGCCACCGGGACCTGCGGTTTGCGTGGGAGCATCCGGACGACAACCATGTCGTGGAGCCGGTGAACTGCGCTGCCTGCCACGAGCGTCCCTCGGCGACGGCTGGTGCGGGGGTGCACGGCGTCGCGCTGCGGGAGGGGACGATTTCGGCGGCGACGTGCAAGGACTGTCATGGGCGGCACGATGTCCAGCGGCACACCTCACCGGATTCGCCGACTTACTTCACTCGAGTGGCGGCGATGTGTGGCCAGTGCCACATCAACGAGGCGGAGGAATTGCAGTCCAGCGTGCATGGGTCGGCGGCGGCGCGGGGACGGCGTGATGCGCCGACCTGCATTGATTGTCATGCGGAGCACCAGACGGAGGATCTTCGGAAGGCTTCATCGCTGAAGATTGCGGGGCAGGTCTGCGGGCGGTGCCATGCTTCGGAGCGGTTGAACACGAGCATCCGGGCGACGCGCCGGCAGGTGGGGACGTTCCTTGAGAGCTATCATGGGCTGGCGGCGCAGGGGGGGTCGACACGGGCGGCGAACTGCGCGAGTTGCCATGGTTGGCACAAGATCCTGGCCTCATCCGATCCGCGATCCACGATCCACAGGGACAACCTTTCGAAGACGTGCGGTCAGTGCCATCCGGGTGCGGGCCTGAATTTTTCGCAGGGCCGGATCCATGTGGACTATGCATCGACAGGGGAGCTGGGGTTGGTGGTGAACGGCTGGGTGCGGCGGATCTACCTGGTGTTGATCGTGGGTGTGATCGGCCTGCTGGGTCTGCACAACGGGGTGGCATGGTTCCAGAAGGTGCGGGCTGCGTTTCGTGCGCCGGGGCGGACGGTGGTGCGCATGGATGACTCGCAGCGGCGCCAGCATCTGGTGTTGCTGACCAGTTTCATCCTGCTGGCCTTGACGGGTTTTGCGCTGCGGTTTCCGGACTCGTGGTTGTCCTGGGTGTTCGGGTCGGAGGACACGCGGCGGTGGCTGCACCGGGTGGCCGGGGTGGTGCTGTTGGTGGTCGGGTTCTGGCATGTGTTCTACGTGATGATGCGGGCCGAGGGGCGGCGGCTGTTCCTGGACATGTTGCCGGGATTCCAGGACTGGCGGGACATCAAGGCGAATGTCCGGAATCTGGCGGGCGTGGACGCGAAGAAGGCGCGGTTCGGGCGGTTTGGTTACCCCGAGAAACTGGAATACTGGGCGGTGGTCTGGGGCTCGATCATCATGGGAGCCACGGGGCTCATGATCTGGTTCAAGATCGACGTGACCCGCTTCCTTCCGCGGTGGTTCATCGATGTTGCCGTCACGGTGCATTACTACGAGGCGATCCTCGCCTGCCTTGCGATCATCGTCTGGCACTTCTACCACGTCATGTTTGACCCCGAGGTGTATCCCTCGAACTGGGCGTGGCTTGACGGGCGGGTGACCCCGGAGTGGCAGAAGCACGAACATCCGCTTGAGGAGCAGTCGGCTGAACCTGGAGGGAAGTCTGCGGCGTCGGAGTCGTCTGGATCGTCGAAGGAGCGCGGGACAAAATCTTCATGAGAACCATTCATCTTATCCTCTGGTTGGCAGTGGCGATGGTGTGCGGGGTGTCGGGGTCGGCACGGGCTGCTGCGGTGGAGGAACCGGTGCCGAACGACAAGTGTTTCGAGTGTCATGGCATGGGCGACCTGTCGAAGACGAACGCGGCGGGCAAGGTGCTCTCGCTGTTTGTCGACGAGGCGAAGTTCAAGGCGTCGGTCCATGGGACGAACAACTGCGTCCAGTGTCATCTGGATCTGGCGATGCGTTGGGAACATCCGGAGGACAACCATCGGGTCGAGCCCGTGAATTGCACGGCCTGCCATACCAACGAGGCCGCGCAATACGCCGGCAGCATCCACGGATTCAACCACCAGAAGGGCGGCATTGCCGCGGCCTGTTCAGATTGCCATGGGAAGCACGACATGGCGCCGGTCAAGAGCCTCGATTCCCCCGTGTTCAAGCTGAACCTTCCGCAGACCTGTGCGCGTTGCCACAACGACCCGAAGCTGACGGAGCAATATCGCATGAGGCTGCCCGAGGCGGCGTCGCAGTATCTCGACAGCATCCATGGGAAGGGGTTGATCAAGATGGGCCTGATCGTGGCGCCGTCGTGCAACGACTGCCACGGCGTGCACGACATCATCCCGGGCACCTACACCAACTCGCCGGTGTCCAAGGCCAACATCTCCCGCACCTGCGGCAAGTGCCACGTGAAGATCGAGGCGACCTACAACAAGAGCGTCCACGGCCAGCTGCACGTGAAGGGGGATCCGCGGGGGCCGGTGTGCACGGACTGCCACAGTGCGCATGCGATCGAGCGGCCGGGGAAGAGCGGGCATTTCAAGTCACTGAGCGATGAGCGTTGCGGGAAATGTCATCAGGACCGTCTGGCATTCTATCGGGAGACCTACCACGGCAAGGCGATGGCGTTGGGCCAGGCAAATGCCGCGCCGGACGTTGCGGCGTGCTTTGATTGCCACGGGCACCATGACGTCCTGAAGGCTGCGGATCCGAAGTCGAGATTGTCCCCGGCCAACATTGTGGGGACGTGCAAGACGTGTCATCCGAAGGCGAACGTGGGGTTCACGCAGTACAAGCCGCACGCGAACCCGATGGATCGGGTGAACTATCCGGTCCTTCACGGCGTGTTTGTGGGGATGACCGGGCTGTTGATCGGTGTTTTCGGCTTTTTCGGGGCGCACACCGGGCTGTGGTTGTTCCGGTCGGGGTGGGTGTTCATGCATGACTCGAAGAAGTTCCGCGAGGCGCGGGTCGAGGTGCAGCAGGGGGATGAGTGGTTCACGCGGTTTGTGCCGTTCGAGAGGTTTCTGCACCTGCTCGTGGTGACGAGTTTCCTGTTGCTGGTGACGACCGGAATGCCGTTGAAGTTCTTCGACAGCCAATGGGCGCGGGTTTTGTTCGACCTGATGGGCGGGCCGCAGGTGGCGCGGAGCCTGCATCACTTTGGTGCGATCATCACGTTCCTGTATTTTGGCCTGCACATGGCGCAGTTGGTGGGTGCCACCTGGAGGAACCGTGATTCGATGCGCGATCCGAAGACGGGGAGATTCTCGTTGCGTCGGATGATCGGGGGATTGTTCGGTCCGAACTCCATGATACCGACGCTCCAGGACTTCCGGGATTTCGTGGCGCACCAGAAGTGGTTCTTCGGGAAGGGTCCAAAGCCGCAGTTCGACCGGTGGACGTACTGGGAGAAGTTTGATTATTTCGCGGTGTTCTGGGGTGTTTTTGCGATCGGGGTGTCGGG
>CAIMTB010000311.1 GCA_903844265.1 uncultured Verrucomicrobiota bacterium | reverse complement strand
CGGATCCTGGATCCCATCGCAAGTCGAGGTTCGCCACACCCGTCCAGCGCAATCGCCCCATGACGTTCCGGGCGAGGTCCAGAATCTCGGGTTGATCGATGAACTCAACGCCCTCCCCCGGGCCGTAGGGATTGCTCGGCCCGAAGAGGAGGCGGGTGACGGTTGCGCGGGATCTGGCCGCCCGCCTGGTGCGTGATCTTGGGCTGGACTAGCGGGCCGTGTTCGCAACGGGCTTCTCCAACGGCGGCGACATGAGCTCTTTTCTGGGTGCCCAGCAGCGACCGTTCGTGGCCGCAATCGCTCCCGTGGCGGGTACCATGATGGAGTCCTGGGCGAAAGGCGTCCATGTTCTCCCGCCCGGGAGGAATTCAGGGGGCCGATCCCGGGACCCCAACTAATCCTGTCCCGCACGAAAGAACATAGGGGAGGCTCCCGGCTTGACTCTCAGACTCAGGCTGCTGCCAGGGACATTGGTGGTCAGCAACTGGGTCCATCGGATGAGATCTCCGGAGGTCAGCAGCGACAGCGGGCGGTTGGCCATGCATTGGATGTCGAGCTGAAGTTCCGAGTTGATTCGCTGGATCTTCCGGATCCGTGGCATGCTCAGACCCGTGGTGAATGTGCCCGAATACAGGCCGACCGGCAATTCGTCCCCCTCGCTGTCAAAGAAGTTATCGGGGTCGCCGGCGACCGGATTAAGGATCCAGGTAATGGTGGCGTTGGGTGGCCAGTCATTGGTGTAATAACAGCTCAACCGGGTCGAGTGGTCGGACCATTCGTAGAGAAATCCTTTCGGATCCAGATTCGTGCTCCATCGGATGGAGTGTCCCGGCACCATCTGATCCCCGAACTGAAACACGACCGGCACCGAGGCCAAGGTACTTGCGGAAACAGCGTGGTTCGCCGGTACGATGGAGAGCAGTTCGGGTATCGAGTTTGACACCGAGGAACTGGTCGCGATGGAAAATCCCGTCTCCGCAAAGAAACCCGCATGATGTTTCGGAATCTCGGCGTCATCGGCCTCCACGATCCGGTAGAAGGTGAGGGTGGCCGTGAAATCGACCGACTGGAACAGCGAGTTGGGGGGGATCTCGGCTGAGGTCGCCGTGCCGTTCAGCGCGTCCCGGTCCCCCGGGCCTGGTGAGGCGAAGGCGACACTGCCGTCGGGGGCCAGGATTCGCAGCTGGATCACATCCTGCGCGGTGCCCTGGGCAACGGGCGCCCAATTCACGAAGATCAAGTCATCGGAATCGAGCTGGAGCAGGTGGTCGATATTCAGCACTCGAGGTGGCTCAGGGAAGTTATCCGGGCCCGTCGACACCGAGACGGTCGCATCGCCGTCGATCTGACCTGAATAATGAAATGTATTCTCCCCGACTCCGTACAGGGCCGCCAAGGCCTCGGCTGAGGCCTCGGCCCCGGTGAATGACCACCTCCCGGAGGGGTTCATCGACAGATCAACCCCTCTCCCGCCCGGCGGAACCAAATAGAGAGCCGAGATACTCGCGGCTTGGAACGGAGTGAGTTCGGCCTTGAATACCCAGGGTTTGTCCGGGACGGGAGTAGGGACCTCGCCCGTCTGGAGGAATCTACGGCCCTTGTAGACATCATACGCCGTGACGTCAAATGGCTGGGCCAGCACCCGGGGGGCCCACAGTGCCAGAAGAACGATGAGATTGATCCTGGCTGCCCCAAGTATGGCTCGAGATTCCTTCATAGGCGTGGATTATTTGACCAAACGGAACCGGCGCATCATGTCGTGCTCCTCGTGCTCGAGGATGTGGCAGTGCCACATGTACTCGCCAGCGGTCCCGGCCCACGCCTGGGGAGCGTCGAAGCGCAGGACGATCGTCGTGCAAGTGACGGTCAGCGCCTGACCGCTCACGGGATCAAAGCGCCCCGGATAGACTCGCGTGGTTTCTTTCCAGTCCGCTTCGTTCGGCAACGGCGGGACGGCAGGTCCAACCGGTGTCGTGAAGTCGGACGCGAGAAATTCCTGGCGGGAGATGATCTGATGGTTGGCCAGGTGGATGTGGATCGGGTGGACATCGGCCGTGGTGTTCCAAAAGCGCCAGAGCTCGTAGGTGCCGACCTTCGGGCTTTCCGTGATGGGGTCGAGATATCCGAGGTTGGTGAGGCTGGGGGGCTTGCCGCCGGCGGGGAACGTCACCGTGCCCATCTGCTGCATCAGTCGCCCATAGCTGTCGTAACCTTCCCAAAGCAGGAGATCCCTACTCTTGGTCACCAGGAGCAAGCCCGACCTGGCCACAGGGGGAAGAATGGGAACCTTCAGGGGCGCCGCTGCCGCACGCCCGGCCGGCACGCGGAAGAGCATGATTGGCTGGGAACTGGGGTCCAACCCCCCGCTCGGGTACGGGGCAGGGAGGTCGTTCCACAGGACAAAGTATCGATCCTGTTTCGAATCCCCGTACATGGAAAAGTCCACCAGGATATCCGCGCGTTCGCCGGGGGAGAGGACCAGCTTGGGCGCACAGGGATCCACAGGGTCATTCAGGAGTACGGCCCCAGCGAGGAAGCCGGCTTCGGTGCCGATCTGGACGAAGCCCGGGCCCGGCCCGGCGAAGGCGGCGGGCGCGGCGTTGATGTTACCCACGGCGTCGCTGGCGAACAGCTTTAGTCCGAGGAACCGCGCCTGGCATCCGTTCAGCACGCGGAAGCGGTAGGTCACGCGTTCGACATTCAGGATCGGCCATATCTTCCCATTGACCACCATGGTGTTGCCAAAGAACTCCGGCACGCAGGACGGGCTCGGCACCAATGTGGGGTCGTAGCCCGCAGGTAGGTCGGCCGGGTCGTAGGAATCGGGGTACCAGAGCTGACCCACCAGGGGCTTCCCATTGATATCCTGAGGCGCACCGGCGCCGTAGAAAGCCCTGTCCTGGATGATCAGGGGGATATGCGTGCCGCCGTACTCACCCAACCCGGGAATACCGTTGGGATTTCCCGCCGACTTGGTGATCGCTGCTTCGAAGGGATCGGTGATG
>CAIMTB010000310.1 GCA_903844265.1 uncultured Verrucomicrobiota bacterium | reverse complement strand
GCCAACCGATTACACCCGGCCCAGGCCCATGATCCGACTCGTCATCGCCTCGATCTGTATCCTGTGTTCGTCGAGACCGCGCCCATCCGGTGGTTGCCTCGCGGTGACGGGTTCTTCCAGCTCGTCATGCGCACACGGGCCTGGGCCGGTCGCCAGCGATACACGGTCTCGGAGCCACTTGTGATCAAGGCGGACGGCACGCCGGTATGGAGATGAACGCACCCACCTCGATCACCAGACATCCCCAGAGGATTACGGGTTCATGCAACCGGAACTCCTGGACGAGCCGCGCGCCAGGCTCAGCCCGTACCTGACCACGCTCGAATCCGAGCCGTCATGCGCGCCCGGCCCAGAGGAGACCAGCCCTGGCACGCGCGAATAGGCGGCAACCTGTGGGGCTGCTCCACGAAGGATTCTAGACGATCATTCCAGATCAGGCAGCTCGTCGCGGCTGAGCAGCAGTCGGATCGAACGACCGACACCGGGCACCCTCTCGATGAAGCGCTGCCGTTCAAGGGTCAGGATCATCGAGTGAACGGACTTGAAAATGGCGAACGCGATGCGGTGGTCGAGTACTTCGAGCTCTGCCGGAAGTTCTGGAAGATGGATACCGCCCGCCTGGACCAGTGGACCCAGCAGGCAAAGGCCGGGAAGATCCCGGATTTCGGTGCGAACCTTGTCTACTGAGGTGGTGGCGGTCCGGATGTTCGTGGAGCGACCTCAGGCCTCACCCGCCACGGAGTCGTGAGCCCCCGGCGGGCATGGCCTGACTGCCTCGACCGCTGTGGCTTGCGCCGCCTGCCAGCGCTTGTGGTCAGCCCAGACCTTGACCCACTGCTTCCCGTGAACGGCGGTGATGAACCGCTCCCAGTGGCGTGTGGTCTCGTCGTCGAGCGGTCGGGCGTCAGTCTCCATGACGTACCTACACACGCCAGCACACGCACCGGCGCCATCGCCTCCGGGTTTGATCTGGATGTGCCGGTCTGGGAGACGGCCTCCCGCACCAACTCGCGTACGAACCCTTGAGCCCGAGGCTGCGGTCGTGGTAGTGCCGGGCTCATGTCAGATGGATGTTTGGGCCCCTCGGTCGCGGAAACTCAGGTTCGGCGGACGATAACGGGATGGAGGTGGTTGTGGACGGCACTGCTGACGATGGGTTTCGCAGCGAGGCTGGTTGCTGGTCAGCCTGCGACAGCGGTGGCGACCGTGGCGGCGGGTTTTGTCACCGGCATCGCTGTGACCGTTGGTGGGTCTGGCTACGAGGCAGCGCCAGCCGTGACGATCAGTGGAGGTGGCGGCAGCGGGGCCACCGGAAAGGCAGTTCTCGCTGGAGACGCGGTCAGCTTGGTGATCGTGCTGACAGCGGGAAGTGGCTACACGTCGCCACCGACTGTGACGATAGAGGCACCGACGAAGCTCAAGGAGAGTGGGCTGAGGGTTCGATTGGTTCCTGCTCTGACGGTTGATGGGGCAGCAGGTAGCACGAACAGGTTGGAGTGGAGTTTGGCGGTGACTGGGCCGTGGACGGTCTGGACCAACGTTGTAATGGGTGCTGATGCGGTGACGTTGGTGGATTTGGGTGCTCCGTTGCGATTTTACCGAACTTCGAAGGTGCAACCTTCCGATCCACCCGGCACGGGACTGGTGGCTGGGGAACCGGCCAAAGCAGTAGCGACGGTGACTGAGGGTTACGTCAGAGGGATCACGGTGACCGCTGGCGGGTCTGGCTACGTTACAGCGCCAGCAGTGACGCTCAGTGGAGGTGGCGGTCACGGAGCCACGGGAATCGCGGTTCTGGCTGATGGTGCAGTTAGCTTGGTCATCGTTCTGACGGCGGGGGATGGCTACACGTCGTCACCGACTGTGACGATAGAGGAACCGCCGAAGCAGCCGGAGCCGCCCAAGGAGAGTAAGCTGAATATCCGATTGGTTTCTGCACTAACCGTTGATGGGCCAGCGGGTAGCACGAACAGGTTGGAGTGCAGTTTGGAGGCGAATGGACCGTGGTCGGTGTGGACAAATGTTGTAATGGGAACGGCTGAGGTGACGTTGGTTGATTGGGCGGTGGGTGCTTCGCTGCGCTTTTACCGAACTTCGGAGGCACAACTTTCCGCTCCCCCCGGCATGGCCCTGATTCCGAGTGGGACGTTCACGATGGGCGACACCTTGGATGGCGATGCGAACGCGAAGCCTATAACGGTGAGTCTATCAGCGTTCTACATGGACACGAATTTGGTGAGCTATGGTGTGTGGAAGAGTGTACACGCGTACGCGACCTCCCACGGGTACGACATTTCTCCCGGAGCAGGCAAGGCGAACGGCCACCCTGTTTATAACGTCAACTGGTATGACACGGTAAAATGGTGCAATGCCCGCTCGCAGAAGGCTGGGATGACGGTGGTATACTACACAGACGCTGCGTTGACGCAGGTGTATACGAGCGGAGAGCCTGGGACGGTGTATGCGAACTGG
>CAIMTB010000309.1 GCA_903844265.1 uncultured Verrucomicrobiota bacterium | reverse complement strand
ACGAGGTGGCCGGTCTCGGCGGCGGTCAGCGCGGTGGAGATGGCCGCGTAGTCGCGGATCTCGCCGAGGACGATGACGTCGGGGTCCTGTCGGAGGACGTGGATCAGGGCGCGGTTGAACGAGTGGACGTCGGTGAGCACCTCCTGCTGGACCACGATGGCGCGCTTGTTCTCGTGCACATACTCGATGGGGTCCTCGATGGTGACGATCTTGCAGCGGCGCTCGCGGTTGATGAGATTGAGCATGTAGTTGAGCGTCGTCGTCTTGCCGGCGCCGGTTGGGCCGGTGATGAGGACGAGCCCGTTCGGACGGCGGGCGAGGTCGTCGATCTTCTCGGGCAACCCGAGGGTTTCGCGCGACTGGATGGTGTCTCCGCAGAAGCGGATGCTGAGTTCTGGGAAGGAGTTACGGCGGTAGAACGTGATCCGTATGCGGCCTGCGACCGGGTGGTGGTTCGAGAGGCAGAGCTCCCAGTCCTTCTCGAATTTCTGCTTCTGGACGTCATTCAGCAGGTGGTCGGTCAGGTGGACGAGGTCCTCACGACTCAGGACGTCACTGTCGGCGAGGATGATTTCGCCGTTTACGCGGAAGGCAGGAGGGACGCCTTCGATGAGGTGGAGATCGGACGCGTCGTGCTCGACCGCGATGGACAGCATCCGATCGAACTTGGGTAGGCTCATGATCCTTTGAGGCGGCGCCACAGTCCGCCGAGGCGGCCGAGCAGCCCCGGGTGGCGGAGGTGATTGAGGCCGGTGTGGGCCTCGTTGCAGGCGGGGTTGAGGTCGATTGCCTGGCGGAACGACTCGCGGGCGACGACGAAGCAGCCGAGCTCGGCCTGGCATCGGGCGAGGTCGAGCCAGACGACGAACTGGCCGGCATCCCAGGCGATCGCCTGCTGCAGCAGCTTCAGGGCACCGGCGAACTGCCTGTAGAATTTCCGGACGCGGGCGGCGAGCCAGGCGAAGAACCAGTCGTGGGGCGCGAGGCCGACCGCCTTCTCGAGGCAGTAATCGGCGCGGGATTCGCCCCGGGCGAGGAGCACGTCGGCGCGGGCGAGCCAGAGATAGGGGGAGCTGCCGCGTTCCTCAAAGGCTGCGTCGGACAGCGCCATCGCCTCGTCGAGATCCCCGAGCCGGCCGAGGGCGACGGCCTTGGCGGCGAGCAGTTCCGGGTGGTTTGGGTGGTGTTCGAGCGCCTTGTCGGCCCAGGCCTTGGCCTCGCGGTATTCCTGGAGTTCGGTGAGCATCCGAACCTGACCGGTCCAGGCGGCGGCGCTTCTGGGATTCTCCTCGAGGGCGCGGGCGAAGTGGCGGAGGCCCTGTTCGAAGTCGGCGCGCACATAGGCGCGCTGGGCTTCGGCGAGGTAGTGGGTTTCGTCGCGCGGGCCTTCCTGGGAGAGCAGTCCTGCCCGCTCGGGGTCGCTCTGGAACTCGAGGTTGTTGAAGCGGCTCATGGCAGGCGTTGGTCGCGGAAAAACCAGCGGTCGTAGGGGCGGCCGATGATGTTCTCGTAGGGCACTTCGGCGAGATGGAGGAGGGTGCCCTTGACGGAGCTCTCGGCGACTCCCCGCCGCTGGACCTGCCTCAGTTCGGGCCAGATGAAACACCGTTCCCGGGGCAGGCGGAGTTGGCCGCTGGTCGGCATGTTGTCCCGGTGCGTAGAGATCAGCCCGTTCACGCGCACGGTGTCGGGCCCGAACTCGATCGTGTCCCCCGCCACGGCGAGGATGGGACCGAGCCCGTAGCCTTCGTGGACGCGGATGTTGGGTGCGTCGAATCGGCCAGCCTCGATGCGGTAGGCGACCCAGTCCCCGGGCCGGGGCTTCGCCGGGATGCCCCAGGGATGGACCACGATGGGGCGGCCGGCGTACTGGAGCGGCAGGCAGAAGAATCGTTCGGCCACATGCTGGACCGGGATGTAGACGAACTGGATCAAGGCGACGGCGGTGAAGAGACTGATGGCGAGGCGGGCCCAGAGGCTGGTGTCTCTGAACCAGGGGCGGATCAGGAAGAGGATGCTGCTGGCGTGGAAGAAGATCAGCAGGCCGATCCCGACGCCCGACCAGACGGTGCCGAGGCCGGCGAGGCAGGCGAACGCAAGTCCGAGCCAGCCCAGCAGCACGGCCCAGCCGTAGGTGGGGAGGCGCATCGACAGGAAGGCGTGGCCGGGGATCGCGAGGCCGAGCAGGAAACCGGAGAGCGGGATGCGCCCTGGTGTCCGGAAGCGGTCGACGCGGGTTCCCCGCAGGAACCCCAACCAGACTTCGCGCAACGTCCGGTACCACGGTGCGCGTGGCGGGTAGTAGGGGGATGGGGTGGGGTCCATGGCGGTCATGGCATCCAGTGGGTCAACGGATGAGAGAGTAGCCAGTGGGCAGCCGCCGCGGCGAGCAGGGATGCCGCGAGGTCACATGCGTTGGTCGATGGTGT
>CAIMTB010000308.1 GCA_903844265.1 uncultured Verrucomicrobiota bacterium | reverse complement strand
GGCGATTCGCGACGGCGCCGTCCAGCGGCTCCGGCCCAAGTTCATGACCGCGGCCACCATGCTCCTCGGTCTCCTCCCGATCATGGGATCGACCGGCACCGGCGCCGACGTGATGAAGCGGATTGCGGCGCCCATGATCGGCGGCATCGTCACCTCGTTCCTGCTGGAACTTCTGGTCTACCCCGCGATCTACCAGATCTGGAGAAGCAAGGCCGACGCAGGCGGACCAACCCCAGCCTGACCCACCCGCTCAGACCGAGCCGTCAAAGCACGACCTTTTGAATCCCACTCTCCGGTGGAACTCATCGTGGGACGAACCCCTGAACACGCTCCCCAACCTCTCGCTTGCCGTGCCTCTGGAGGCCAGTTGGCGGATCATCGCCACCAACTCGGTCGAGCCCTCGGAATGGGCCACGAACCCGCTCGCACCCACATCAAGGACGCTCTGGGCCCGTAGGCCAGGTCGCCCGGAGAGCACGATCACCGGGATCAAGGGCCACCTGCGAGCCAGCTCCCCCACGAGCGCCAGACCCCTCGCCGGCTGCGTCTCGATGCCAACCAGAAGGACGTCCGCGCGCGCGACCCAGACGTCGCGGATCGATTCGGGCAGGAGGGGCCGATGCTCACAAACCAGCAGGTCCGACTCGCGCCCCAGGACCAGCTTAAGACAATCCGCCACAAGGGGATAGTCATCAAGGATCATGATCCGGATACTCGGAGGATTCGGAGCTAAGGGACTCACAACAAACATCGTGGGTCGCACGAACGGGAAGATCAACGGGTTGGCGGTAACAGAGCTGTTACGCTAAAGTTTCGGTAACGTATGCCTACAGACCGATTCGGAGGGTGGCGTCGCATGGGCCTGATCGCGACGGCGTGTCTTTTGGCCGGCGGACTGAACGCCGCCGATGCGCTGAGCCTCTCCTCCCCAATGCCCTACGCCGTGTTCCAGCGCTCCCTCTCCAACACCGCCCGGATTCCCATCGCGGGTTCCGCCGCGGCGGTCGTGGCGCGGGTGGAGGCGAAGGTGACGCTGGCACCGGATTATCGGGATGGAATCGACGGCCGATCCTCCGACTTCGTCGAGATTGCACGGCCCGGAACACGCGAATTCCACGGATCGCTCGAGGCCGCGGCAGGCGGCTGGTACACCGTCACCGTCCGAACCCTGGATGCGGCGGGGACCGTGCTCGGCGAAACATCCATCGCCAAGGTGGGTGTCGGCGAGGTGTTCGTCGCCGCGGGCCACTCCTTCTGCTCCAACTTCCAGGGCGACCACCCGGGCAAGGCCGAAGACGATCGCGTGGCCACGTGCATTGACTGGACGAACACGCCACCCGCGCAGCTGGGGTTTCGCCACGCGGAGGATCCGCTGCGTCCAGGCGATGCTCGTCGGGCGTCCGCGTGGCCCGCCGTGGGCGACGTCCTGGTCCGACAACTGCACGTTCCCGTCCTCATCATCTCCACGGGCATCGGAGGCACGACCGTCGAGCGCTGGCGCCAGGTGGCGGAAAATCCCGTTTCCGGCGATTCCTCCTATGTCGCCTGCCGCGCCACGCTCCAACACTGGACGCCCTACACCGGCCTGCGGGCCCTCCTCTGGTTCGGCAACGAGAACGACCTGAATCAAGGGCCCTCTGCCGAGGTGTTCAGCGATAATTTCACACGCCTGATAGCACGAACCCGCATCGATTCCGGAATCCCGGATCTTCCCTGGCTCATCGCGTTCGACGCCTACGATCCCGGGGTCGCGGAGAAGATCGGCCCGCGGGAGATGCAGCGGCGCAAGGAACGGATCGATCGCGGAGCGCAACGGGTGCTCGAAACCGTGCCCTTCACCTACGACGGACCGCAGACCGATGACCTGGGCCCGGAGTTCCGGCGCAGCGATGGCGACCACTTCAACGAGGCGGGAGTCCGCCAGCTTGGCATCCGGTTTGCCCGCCAGATCACGCGCGCATTCTTCCCCACTCCCATTCCCCCACCGCAGGCCCCCCGCGCCATGCCCCGCTGAAACGGGTCATTCCGCCGGCAGCGCGGCGCTCAATTGCGGATACCATTCCCTCACGAAGCCGACCGACCACTCCGGACTGCGGTCTTTGTGGCACAGGTTGCAGCTGTTCGGAGTGCCGGTCTTGATCGACGCGCCTGGCGAGATGAAGTCGAAGGTGTGGTTGCGGGCCTCGGCGGCAACCGTGTTTTCCCCGGTTTTCGCCATGTGACATTCAATGCAGCGGCTGCCCGTGCTCGTCGAGGCATGATGCGTATGTTCAGTGAGAGTCTTTTCCTTGAGGTGCTGCCTCTGGCCGGGTGCGTGGCAGGTGAGGCAAAGAGCGTTGTCACTGGCGGACTTGAGGGTCATCGAGGTATGGCGCCCGCTGTGCGAATCGTGACAGTTGGAACATTGCAGATGCGCGCCGCTCATCACGTCGGCGACCGGTCGCTGGACCATCCTGCTGTGCAAGGTGCCCTTCCAACCGTCGAACTGACTGGCGTGGCATGTGGCGCATCGGATGGCGCCAACAAATTGCGCGGCGTCCATCTGCGGCAGCGCGTCAGGCTTCAATTCCAGCGGGATACCTGCGGCGCAGGCAGCGACAGCGGCGACGGCGAAACACAGGACGCCGCACGAAACGCGTAAAGAGGCCCACGTGGAGATATCCATGGCTTGCCCGGATTTTCTCACTCAATTGGGTGAGTGACACAAAAAACGCAGGATTATTTGATCTGATTCACA
The DNA here is from genome assembly GCA_903844265.1 of uncultured Verrucomicrobiota bacterium. Lineage (GTDB taxonomy): Bacteria > Verrucomicrobiota > Verrucomicrobiia > Limisphaerales > CAIMTB01 > CAIMTB01. The sequence continues at coordinate 23,412 of CAIMTB010000308.1, read as the reverse complement.
TGTTATGGCAATCGCCGATCCACATCAATACTCAGCAGAGTAGTAAGCATGAAGATGATTGCGTGCCCGTGCGTCCGCTTGGTTGAGGGGGCGAGCTGCGACGACAGGCCCGGGTGCGGAGTGCTGTGCGAGGTCCGCGACGCGGCATCAGGCTGGAGCGAGACTTCCAGGGGAAGAGGAGGCTCCGTGGGGCCTGTCGAGGCAGCGCAGGTCTATCGCGAGAAGCTTACCGGCATCAGTCGTGCCGCTGAGTTGTTGAGGAATAGCCAGGGCGACCGGCCCGGGGAGATGAAGGACACGCTGGTCCAGTATATTGCCGCCGCGACGCGATCCTTTTCCAAGTTGATCGATGATCTGGCCTGGTACGAGAAGCTGAACTCCGGGCGCATCCAGGCCATTCCCGGAACGTATCCCATTCGAGCCCTGGTCGAGGATGCCCGACTCCTGCTGCCGGAGTTCGATTCCGACCTGCGTCTCAAGGTGGAGTGGGCCAATCCGCCGGAGGATGTCTTCATCGATGGTTGTCTGGCCGCGGTGGCACTCAGCAAGGTTCTACGTAATGCGTGGGTCTATTCCGGGCAGGACAGCGAGGTGAATCTCGTGGTGCATTCCGACCCTGGCGCGATCCGTGTGCAAGTGAGGGACCATGGGATCGGCATCCCGGTCGATGAACTCTCCATGGTCGGGGAGCCTCTGTATCGAGGGTCGAATGTTGCGCACATCGCCGGTTCGGGCATGGGTCTCGGCATCGCCCGCGCCTGCATGCTGGCGCTTGGGGGTCAGATTCGCTTGGAGAGGGGAATCGACAAGGGCACCACGGTCCAGCTCACGATTCCCTGGGGCATCCGGCCGACCGGGTTCTGACCCCGGATCATCAGCCGGGAGTCGGAACGTGGCCACACGACGCAAGCCCTGCGCCTACCGATACGCGCGTGGCGTCGGGGCGTCGGATTCGCCTTCGCGATGGCCACCACCCGGTCGACCGCAGCCGGCGCATCCGCCCTCCGCCTCGATATGGGCACTGCCAACGGAGGGCTGCCAGCGCTCGAAGTGGAACGGGCGCCGCGTTCGTTGATCCGGCCACAACTGGTTCATCGAGGCCGCCTCGTGGACCCGCCCATTGAGCACGGTGAAGCGCACGGAATCCGAGTGGTGGATGTCCTCCAGCGGGTTCCGGTCGAGGACGATCACATCGGCGAGCTTGCCGGGCTCGAGTGAGCCCAGATCCTTGTCGAGTCCGAGGTATCTCGCTCCCAGGAGCGTGGCGCAGCGCAGAGCTTCGTGCGGGGTCATTCCGCCCTGGGCGAGCAGCCATAATTCCCACTGGGAACCCAGACCCGCGAGCTGGCCGTGGGCGCCGAGGTGCACCGTGACCCCGGCATCCAGCAGCGCCTTCCCGATGCCGGCGCTGCGCAGGATGTTGTAGTCGTCGTCACTGGCCATGGGTCGTCGGCGGGAGCGCGGATCGATCACCCAGCGGGGCGTGAAGGCGAGCAGTTTCTCATGCCGCCAGGCGTCCATGTGCTGGTACCAGTAGTGTTCTCCGTCGAGGCCGCCGTACCCGACGATGAGGGTGGGCGTGTAGCCCGTGGCGCTGCCGCCCCAGAACTGGCGCACGTCCTGGTAGATCCGTTCAACCGGCAGCGAATGTTCCACCCCGGTATGACCGTCTGCGACCATGGTGAGGTTGTGCTGCAGGAGCGAGCCGCCCTCAGGCACGACCATCATCCCGAGTTGACGCGCCGCCTCGATGACTTGCTGCCGCTGCTCGCGACGCGGCTGGTTGTAGGATTTCACGCTCCACGCGCCCGCCGCCTTCATGCGCCTCAGGTGGAACAACGCGTCCTCAAGGCTGTCGATCTCCGCCTTGTACGTGCCCGCCGCCCCGTAGAGGATGGTCCCCGTCGAGAAGGTCCGCGGTTGCAGCACCGCCCCCGCCCGTTGCAGCTCGCTGGCTGAAAAGATGCCTTCAGTGCCGTTCGAAGGGTCATGGATCGTGGTCACTCCAAAGGCGAGATCGGCATATCGCCCCCAGTTTTGCTGGGGCGTGATTCCGTTCTGTCCCTGGGCACCGTGGGCGTGGACGTCGATGAAACCCGGGAGGAGCGTCTTGCCGGTGCAGTCGAGGATGTGCGCCCCCGCAGGAACCTTCACATCCGCAGCGCGCCCAACCGCGACGATCCGGTTGCGCTCGACCAACACCACGCCTTGCTCAAACACCTCGTCACCCTTCATCGAAATCACCCGCCCTCCGGTGAGCGCGAGGATTCCATCCGGGACATCCGCTTTCTGCTTGAACGAGATGTTCACCCCGACCTGCTTGGGCGCGGGCTTTTTCCCGGTTGCCTCCTTGGAAGCTGCTTCGTCTGCTTTGGGAGCTTCCTTGCCGATCTGGGTTGAGGCCTCGAGCTTGGCCAACTGGTCCTGCCGCTTCTCGTCCGCGTCCCGTCCCGCCCGCGCGAGCGCCTCATCCAATTCCAGGGTGAACAGGTCCGGTCCGAGGGACCAGTGCACGCGTTGCGAGTTGCCCGACCACGAGAGATTGGCTCCGGCTTCGCTGCTGAGCTTGAAAACGGGAAGGCTGGAGGATTTCGGACCGACCTCGATCGGCCGGCCGGTCATCACCAGCGGCGCTGCGTAGACATTGAAGCGTTCGGCCCAGGTCACCCAGGCGCCATCGGGTGACACCAGGATCTCGGTCGCGTTGGCGCTGGAGAGGTGCGTGCGTTCTTCCGTGCCGTTCAGGGCGATGCTGATCAGCTTCGTGTTCTCGTTTTCCTTGTCCGGCTCGCTGGCCACGAGGAACACGCGGTCGGAGTCCTTCGCAAACTGCGGACGCGTCCCCTTCCGGGTGATGCGCGTACCCTCGCCTCCACCCACCGGCACCCAGTAGACACCGGGGTCCGCGCCATGGATCCCCGCAACCAAGCCGCCTCCGGAGACCTTGCCATAGGCCAGCTTGGAGCCATCCGGGGAGAATACGGGATCGACGTAATGACCGGGCCGGCGGGTCACGACCCTGCCTTCGCCTCCCTGCGAACTGACAACGCGCAGGCTCGCCAGTTCCTCGTCGTCCCAGGCGACATAGGCGAGCCAGTCCCCATCACGGGACCAGGCCGGCATGAACTCGAAATGCCGGGAATCCGCCGTGATCCGCCGCGGTTCGCCGTCCGGGAGGGCCCGCACATAAAGGTGACCGAGGGCCGAGTACGCCACCGCGTTGCCACGAGGCGACACCGTCACCCCGCGCAGCATCTTCACGTCGAACTCGTCCGGCGCGACCTCCACCGGCACCCGGACGGCGGGCAGGACCGCGCGTTCGCCATGCACATGGAACGGGATGTCCACCACGACCCGGCTCGCGACGTCGAGGCGATGCAATCCTCCCTTCGCATAGAACACCAACGACCGCGAATCCTGCGTCCACGCAAAGTTCGGATACACCCCGTGGATCGCCCAGGTCTCCTGCATGTCGCGCTCAAGGCGATCATACAACTGCCGCAACTCACCGGTGGCGATGTCCTGGACGTAGAGGCAGGTCTGGAAGCGATCCCGTCGCACGAACGCCAACAGTCGCCCGTCTGGCGAAGGCACGGGACGCACCGCGCCGCCCGGTCCGCTGATCCATGTCTCCGTCTCTCCCTTCACGCGGTCCATGCGCGAGACGATGTAGATCTGGCCGTTGCTGTCCTTGTTGTACTCCCAGACCTCACCGGACGTGGCATCCCACGAATAATAGAGATACCGGCCGTCGGGCGAGAACGCGGGTTCGCCCACGTCCTTCTGCTCGGTGGGCTTCACCGTCATCTGCAGACCGTCGCCCGCCCCCGCATCCACCCCACCGACGGAATAGAGCCATATCTCCCCAGCCCCGAGCGAACGTCGGGATGAGAAGTGTTTCCGGGCTGCCAGGAACTTGCCGTCGGGGCTCCACGCCGGTGAGTTCAGCAGGCGGAACGATTCCTTGGTGATTTGGCGGAGGCCGGACTCACGCGCGGTCTGCCCCGCGACAGCCTTCGCACGGATGACCCAGAGGTTGTCCCCGCCGCCCCGGTCGCTGGTGAACGCGATCCATTGTCCATCGGGACTGAAGCGCGGTTGCATGTCCCAGGGCAGGCCCGAGGTCACGGCCGTTGCCTCACCGCCGCCAATCGGCAAGGTGTAGAGATCCCCCAGCAGGTCAAAGGTCAGCATCGTCCCATCCGGCGAGACGTCCACGTTCATCCAGGTGCCCTCGGTGACATCGATCGGCACCTGCTTGGCCGCTTCGAAGCCCGGAGGTTTGGCGACGTCCCACTTCGCGGCGGGTGCCGCAGGCTTCGGCGATACAGTTGGAGGAGTCGGCAACGCCGTATTCTCTTCGACCGCCCGCGCTTCCCCGGCCATCCCCAGGAAAAGGCTCAGGGCGAAAGCAAAGCAACCCCTGAAGAAGTGAAGTCCCTGATCCAGCTGAGCCCCCGGGGAGACGGCGGGGCGATGTTCAAGCGACGTCCGCATGGCTGCAGTTTTTCCCCATCCAACGTCTGGGACGAGGCCAAACCCTGACATTTCACGGTTATTGGAAACCCGTCGAAAATCGCCTGCCGTTGGCGACCGTCATCACCGACGCGGGCGGTGACGACGATGCGGGTCTGTCCTGAGGTCATGACAGGGCGCGACCCTCCGCCGACGATGTGTCACAGCCTACCGCGCGGGCTCACCCTCCACCCATTCCCCCACGAGAAGGATGCCGCCAGCGTACCAGGCGCGGTCGTCGAAGCGCTTGGGGTCATCGATCTTTTCGTTCCGCTGGCGGAGAATCGCGGCCTTGTCCGGTTGCTCGGGATGGATGGTGAGCCGCACCGAGTGGGTCGTGTTGCTGAGATTCTGGCCGACCATCAACGTGGCCAGCCGATGATAGGTGCAATAGGCATCGAAGCGCGGGCGGATGACAGCCGGGGCTCCGTCAAGGATCACGTTGACCTGACCGCAGTCAGGCCCGAGCAGGTCGTAAATCCCCACGGCCGTCCCCTTGAATCGGAACTCGATGGCATCGCCGGGCTGGTTGGCACGCCACAGCCCCGGCAGGCGCGAACCAAAGCTGCGCACGAGCCGGTTCGTCGCAGCCGCGAGTTTCGTCCACCCGGAACCGAGGCGGGCGCGGTCCAATGAAAGCAGCTTGGCGGCTTCGAGGTTGTCGGTTGTGAAAGGCTCTCCAAGCGCATGGGGACCGCGTTGATCCAACGGCCGGATAAGACCCATGCCTCGCACGATGGCCTCCAGGTAGAGTTGATGCCCGGATTCGGGATAAGGATGAACGGAGTCCGGGGAGAAAACGATCCGATCACCCATCGCGGCCTTCTCGGAGTCGGTCTTCGGTTGCTCCCCCTTGAACACCAGGCGGCCGGCCTTCTCCAGACGTGCGACTTCCACACCCAGATTGATCGAGGGAATGTGGTAATGCTCGGCGATCTGCTCCATCGCGACCTGGGAGGTCGGGAGATGTCCCGCCTTGAGCGTGTCGAGCATGCCGCCGGCCAGCGTGTACACATAACAGATGTCGGTCGCGGGATTCGCCCGCCACGTCTGCCGCACGATACCCTCCATGCAGCGGTGTATCTGCTCGGGAGACGCACCCCCGTCGTTGACCGCGAACTCCACGAACACCAGGTCAGGACCGCCGGCCAACACGTCGTGCTGCAATCGAAAGACACCCAGGTCGGATCCGGTGCCGCCGATGGCCGCGTTGATCTCCTCCACCTTGGCTGCCGGGAACTGATCCCGGAACCAGCGCAGGGTTTTCGGCCGCCAGCCGTCCTGTGCCGTGATGCTGCCCCCCAGATAGGCGATGCGAACGGTGTCGCCGCGCGACAGCTTGGCAAACACATGGGGCAGCCCACCCCGCGGGATGCATTCCGCCAATTCGGCTCCGGCGAGGGGCACAGCCAGGAAAACGGTGAGCAGATGGGCTAGGCGCAGGTAGTTCATGGGAGACACTGTCGATCAGACATCCTCGTGGTTGCGCAGGAACCCGACCATCGCGTGCGCACGCCCTGTTCCGATGGAATCCACAAGGCGGTTGCGCTCCCGGCGGGACATCGGCTTGAAGGATTGGGCCAGCGCCGCATTGCTTTCGATGTGTCCGATCTGGGGCATCCCGACGCTGCAAAGGCTCACCGGCAATGAGAGCGCGTAGGACAGGAGCTTCTCCGGCGTGGCCGCCCCCACGAGGTGTTCCTGACCGAACACCTTCATGGCGATCACCCCCATGCCTTTCCGTCGGGCCACCGGCAGCGCGAGTTGCTCGAAGCTGGCCGGGGCGGCGGGCACCGTCTTCATGGCGTCGGTCATGCTCACCAGGCCGGCATTCAACGCCATCTGGGTGCAGTCGAAGTCGTGCCGTTCCAAGGCCGCCTTCAAGGCCCCGGGATTGCCGTGGCACGTGATGCCGATCGCCCGTGTTATCTTCTGTTCGCGAGCCTCGTAAAGGGCCTCCAGCACTCCCCCCTTCGCCTCGATGGCCGCCAGGTCATCCAGGCTCTTCAGATCATGAATATGCATGACCTCAAGCCGGTCGGTCTTCAATCGCCTCAGACTCAATTCAATCTGCCGCCGGGCCTGATCCGCCGTGCGCGCGCCGATCTTGGTTGCCAGGACGACTTCCTTGCGTCGAGTCGCCATGACCCGGCCAACGCGCTCCTCGCTCCTGCCGTCGCCGTAGGAATGGGCGGTATCTATGTAAACGATGCCGAGATCAATCGCCCGGTTCAGAGCCGCCAGGGCTTGGTCCTCGTCCTTGTACATCAGGAACCGGCTCCCTGACCCGAATCCCAGGATGGACACCGAGATGCCGGTTCGCCCCAGCTTGCGGGTTGGCAGGCGGTTTGGCTTGGCATCCGCCAGTACCGGTACGGTGAGCACTCCCGCTGAAAGCGCTCCCAGAAAATGCCGTCTGTTCATGGTCTGAGGGCACCGTGCTCCAGCCCCGCCCGCAGGCGCAAGGTCCCATTGAGGACCTGGTCCGTGCATCGTGCATCCACAGATTGACGGTAGGGCGCGCACTCCGCTGCGCGCCGTCCTTCGCGGATGCACCCAGGCACAGCGCCCTCGGAGAGGCCGCCACCGACAACTCGTGGATGCACCGGTCCGCGCATGCCGGCCGCGACCCTCCCCAGTGCGAGCCGAGTCCCAGCACGGGGGCGAACTACCGCAATAGTTTCCGCCCCCGTTGCTTCTCCCGATGCCTCCGTTCATCCTGCTCAACGTGAAGCCGCTTCGATCCGTCATTCTCCCCACACCCGGCACGACCCCATGAAACCTTCCCCTTCATTGTTTCCTGTATTCGCCTCGCTGGTCCTGGTGATCGCCTTTGCCCAACCAGACGCCTCCGCCCAATCCCTCGACATCAAGCGCACCGACACCTTCCGCCGCATCAAGGCTCAACTCGACGCGGTACCCGCCATCGACACCCACGATCATCTCCCCCCGTTCGACATCATCTCCGGCCGCCGGGAGACCGAGCGCGGGTTCGGCATGAATCTCCATTCCCTCTGGCAAAGCAGTTATTACAGCTGGTTCAACCCGGTCCCGCCGTGGCCCAAGTCCGGCAAATTTGACGACTGGTGGTCCGTGGCGAAGACGAGCTTCGACAACGCCCGTGCCACGAGCTTCTACCGCTACCAGTTACCGGCCTTCACCGACCTCTACGGCATCGATTTCGACACGATAACCGACGCCCAGGCGCGGCAGCTGGACCAGCGCATCTTCGACCATTACAGGGACGCGAAGTGGGCGTATGAAGTCATCACGGAGCGGGCCAACATCGAGCTCATGGTCATGGATCCCTACTGGAACCGGATCGGGCTCGAGCTCGAGTACCCGTTCGCGGTGCCCGCCATCAATGTCACCGTCCTGCTCAGCGCGACGCATTCATCGGAAGTTGCGAGCCCCAACGATTCCCCGTTCGCATTCGCCGCCCGGGAGAAACTGCCCCTGCAATCCCTCGACGATTATCTCGCCGTGCTCGAGCGCCTCCTCGAATCCGGCAAGGCCCGTGGCGCCGTCTGCTTGAAGGCCACCACGGCCTATGAACGGACGCTCGCCTTCGAGAAGGTCTCGAAGGAACGCGCCGCGAAAGCCTGGGGCCGGCCGCGCAACCAGTCGTCGCCAGAGGACCTGAAAGCGTTCCAGGACTTCGTCATGTGGCACCTGGTCGGCCTCAGCGCAAAGCTCGATCTCCCCTTCCAGATCCATACCGGCCACGCCCGCATCCAAGGCAGCAACCCCATGCTGCTCGTCGACATGATCGCTGCAAACCCGGGCACGAAATTCGTCCTCTTCCATGGCGGTTATCCATGGATCGGCGAGACCGGGGCCATCGCGACCCGGCACGCAAACGTCTGGATCGACTCCGTCTGGCTGCCCACCATCAGCTACACGATGGCGAAGCGCGCCTACCAGGAATGGCTCGAGGTCGTGCCGTCCAACCGGATCCTCTGGGGCGCGGATGCCCATCACGCCGAGGGTATCTATGGCGCCACGGAATTCACCCGCCGCTGCCTGGCAGAAGCGTTGGCGGAGAAGGTCGAACGCGGCGAGTTGAGGGAGGAACACGCGGCACGCATCGGCCGCCAGATCCTCCGCGAGAACGCCCTCGAACTCTTTCCGTCCATGAAACAAAAACTCTGGAAACACGACGGCAAGCGCCTTACCCCGCCGCCCGCGAAGGCTGCGGTGATCCCCCGCGAATCCCCATCGACCCCAGGCTGACGGCAACGCCGTCACACCGCGACCGTCGGGGATTCAATCCCGCTCCCCGTCGAGTCGCGACAGCACGCCCCGGGTGAGTTCGTCCACGCTGCTTTGGACATCGCCATGTCCCGTGCCGATGTGCAGCGCGCGCTCATGCTCGCGCGGATCGTCGAAGGGGTAGTCGAGCAGGTTGGCGACCGTTCCTTCGCGTGCCCTGCGGTAGAGCCCCTTTGGATCGCGCCGCACGCACTCGTCGAACGTTGCATCGATGAATACCCACGTCAGGCGGGGGCCAAGGATCGAGTTCACCAGGTCCCGCTGCGAATGTTCGGGAGCCATGGTCGCCACCACCGGGAGGATGTCCTGATCGGAAACCAGACGCGCCACCTCCGCCAGACGCCGATGATGTTCCACGCGCGCAATTTTCCCAAAGCCGAGGTCCGAACTCAGGCCCGCCCGGGCTTCGTCGCCGTCCAGGAAAAATACCGGCCGACCAGACTCGGCCAACCGTCTGCGGAGGCGGTCACCAAGCGTGGTTTTGCCGGCGCCGGAACGGCCGAAGAGCCAGAACACGGGAGACATCGGCCACAAGGCTCGCGAGTGATCGGACTGCGGCCAAGCGAAATGGGTCCCCCATTCCGCCTCTGGAGAGTTGACGCCAGAAGCCATTGCGGCTTGTGTACCGGAAAAGCAATGGAAACCGTCGACTCCAAGCGAATCTCCCTGTTCATGCTTTCTTCCGCGGCAGCGGCCCTCGGCCCCCAGGCCCTCGCGGGATCGATCAGCTTCACAGACTTGAGCGGGTCGAATCCCACCGTGGGATTCGGCGGTGCCGACCTGACCTCATTCGCCATCGACCTACCCGGGATCAACGACATCCAGGTCTCTAGAGCGACCCTCAACGGCCTGTATGCGGTGGGACTGGGTCGCGGACTCGGCGTGGATGCGGGCGCCATTGCCTGGCGGAAGGGGAACAGCAACTCCATGCTGGGACTCCCATCAGTGGCCCGGGCGGCCGCGGGCCCGGCTTGGGGCGCCATCGGCATTGGCACCATCGGGGAGGGACACGTTGCGGCCCATAGGCCGCCCGGGTCCACGAACCCAACCTCGACCGTCTCCGGCCAATTTGGAGGTGGCTCTACGTACCCTGGCGAATCGAGCGCCGCGTTCCAGCACGAGTACGTCGCTTTTCGGTTCAAGGACTCCACTGCCGGCGATGCAACCCGGTACGGATGGATTCAGCTCAGCGCCGCGGTTTCGGACATCCTCCAACCCTCGGTTACCATCGAGGGCTATGCCTTCGACACCACCGGGGCCGAGATCGCCATGGGGGCCACGGGCGCGGTGCCGGAGCCTGGACAGATGATGGCCGCGGTGGCAGGTGCCCTGCTTCTTGGCGCGTCAGGCCTGCGATCCTACCGCCGACTCCGTCCGCAGCCCGACGTCGTTCCGGCCCGATAGCACCTCGCCCCGACCCCAGTGGCCGCTGTCGACCCTCAGGGTCGGGCAGATGCCTTCCTGATGGCCGTGGCACTTCTGATCAACCATGACTGCCGCCCGTCGCCGTCGGATTCTGCTGGTCGGATGGGACGCTGCGGACTGGAAGTCGATCCGGCCCCTGCTCGACGCCGGGGAAATGCCGAATCTCGCCAGGCTGATGGCCGGTGGCGTGCACGGCAATCTCGCGACGATCCACCCTCCGCTCAGCCCGATGCTGTGGACCTCGATCGCCACCGGGAAGCGACCCTACAAGCACGGCATCCATGGGTTCTCTGAGCCACTGCCTGACGGCACCGGGGTCCGCCCGGTAAGCACTCTCTCCCGCCGGACCAAGGCGCTCTGGAACATCTTCCACCAGCAGGGCCTTCGGAGTGTGGTGGTTGGTTGGTGGCCGTCGCATCCGGCGGAGCCGATCCGCGGCGCAATGGTCTCGAATCACTTCTCAAAGGTCCATGGGGCGCCCGATCGACGCTCGGCGATGCCGGCCGGCACAGTGCACCCGGAGTCCTGGGTCGGGGCCCTCGCGGACCTTCGCGTCAGCCCGATGGAACTTACCGGCGAGTTCCTCCGGCTTTTCGTGCCGGAGTACGACCGCGTCGACCAGTCGAAGGACCGCCGCCTTCATACGTTGGCGAGGATCGTCGCGGAGACGATGACCGTGCATGCCGCGGCCACCGAGTTGCTGGCGGGCGAGGACTGGGATTTTGCCGCGGTCTACTACGACGCCATCGACCACTTCGGCCATGCCTTCATGCCCTATCACCCGCCGAGGCGTGCCCACATTCCGGAGGCCGATTTCGAACTGTACCGTCATGTGCTGGCCAGCGGGTATCGCTATCATGACGGCATGCTGGGGACCCTGCTCCGGCACGCGGACGAGGACACCACCGTGTTGCTGATGAGCGATCACGGGTTCCATTCCGACCATCTCAGACCCGGCTACATTCCAGCAGAGCCCGCCGGTCCCGCAGTGGAGCATCGCCACTTTGGCATCCTTGTCCTGCGCGGGCCCGAAATCCGACGCGGCGACATCATCCACGGGGCCAGCATCCTCGACGTCTGCCCAACCCTGCTGGCGGTGGCCGGCCTTCCCGCGGGCCGCGACATGGACGGCAAGATCCTGGTCAACGCCTTCCAAGTCCCGCCGGTGTTGAAGACGATCGAAAGCTGGGACGATGAGCCGGGCGACGCCGGGCTGCATCCCGAGGGCCTGCGTCTCGATCCCGTGGCCTCGGCCGAGGCCTTCCGGCAATTGGTCGAGCTGGGATACGTGGCTCCGCCTGGTCCCGACGTGCGCGCGTACGTGGAGGAAACCTCCCGGGAACTCCAGTACAACCTCGCACGGGCTCTCGCCGACGGCGGGCAGTTGGAGAAGGCGATCGGCGTCCTCCGGCCTCTCTGGCAGCGATGGCCCCGTGAGCACCGCTTTGGCCTCGCCCTGATGGCGGCGTTGCGACGGACGGGAGCGGGCGCGGAACGGCGCGCGGCGCTGACCGATTTCGAGGCCCGATTGGAGCATTGGAGAATCGTGGCGGCCGCGGAACTGGCCGCGTTGGAGTCGAAGCAGGAAGCCTCCCCCTCCGACTCCAAGCCAGCCCCGGCTGCGATCAACGCCGGCAACGGCGAGCGGCGGATGGGCTTTCGCCGACGCCAACTGGAGGAGCTATCGTGTCCACGCCCTCGACTCGTGGCTTGGTTGTGGGTGACCCAGTTGCTGCTCGAAGGAAACCGCAGCGAGGCGCGCGATCGTTGTCACGCCTTCCTCGACACCGGGGATCTCCCGCAGGAGATGGGTCCTGCCGTGCTCGAGGTCCTCCACGCTCTCGGCGAGAGCGACGCCGCCCGCAGCCTCGCCGAACGGCTGCTGCAGTCCGATCCGGAGAATGCCGAGGTCCTGGCGCGCTTGGCCGAGCTGGAGCTGGAATCCGGCCATCTCGAGGCGGCGGTGGCGGCGGCGGTCAATTCATTGGCGCTCGTCTATTTCCAACCCGGACTCCAGCTGATCCTCGCCAGAAGCCTGCTGGCGACGGACCAACCCGAGGAGGCCGAGGCGGCAGCCTGCGTGGCGGTATCGCAGTCGCCGCATCTCGCCGCAGGCCACGAGTTCCTCGCCGACCTCTACCGGGGCCGCCTGCAGAGGCCGAGGGACGCTTTCCGCCACGAGGGCATGGCACGCACGCTGCTGGACCAGCAGGCAATCCGGAAGCGCGCTCCCAGGACCGACGGGGAAGCGGAGAAGCGGGACGGGATGGAAGTCGTGCCTTCCTTGGAGAAGCCTGCCATGGGCGAGGCGGATCCAAAATCGGTGGTCACCGTGGTCTCGGGACTGCCCCGCAGCGGCACCTCGATGATGATGCAGGTGCTCGAGGCGGCCGGACTGGTGCCATTGACCGACGGGATCCGGGGGGCCGACGAGGACAATCCGCTGGGCTATCTCGAATTCGATCGGGCGACCCAGCTGGCCCGCGACTCCACCTGGGTGCCGCGGGGGCGCGGCGGCGTGGTAAAGGTGGTGGCTCAGCTCCTGCCGTGGCTTCCGCGCGGGGAGCAATACCGCGTGGTCTTTTTGCGGCGTGACCTCCGCGAGGTGGTGGCCTCCCAGAACGCCATGCTGGGCCGCCTCGGCCGGCCGGAGGCGGAACTCGACGATGCCGGGCTCATGGCCGCCTATCGGACGCAGCTCGAGGGAGTGCGGCACGCCCTGGCCTCCCGACCGGAGGTCGCCGTGCTCGAGATTGAATACGCACGGTTCGTCGCGGATCCGGAGCCGGACCTGCTGCGGCTTCAAGCATTCCTTGGCCGGGATCTCGACCGGGAAGAGGCGGCACGGGCGGTGCGTCCGGAATTAAGGCGACAGAAGGCGGGAGAGCGGTCATGAGCCGAGGCTGGCGACGCTGACCCGCGCATCCGCGCGGATCACAGCGGCCGCTTCACCGGCTCCTTGTAATCCCGATGCCAGGAAAGCGACCAGAGCTTCTCCAACTTCGTCGCCTCGACGTGCCCGTCGGTGAACACCATGTGGATGGAGCCCGGCATCTGGGAACCGGAGGGCACACTGATCGACTTGGTGCGGGGCGTGGATCCGTGGCGGGCAATGCAGAAGCGCTGCATCATCGCCGAGTTGCCACCCGTGCCAACGTCCCGAGGCGGAGGATCGCTCGCCAGCGGCCATGAATCCGCCCAGTTGCAGTCCGAAAAGATCGGCGTCTTCACCGGATTCTCGTACTGACTCTCCCCGCCGAACTGCTTGTTGGGATCCTGGACCCCCTCGCCCACCGGGGAATACATCCATCCGTTCATCCCATAACTGCTCTCAAAACCGGTGTTCCATTGGATCGGCGTCACCATCGGCCCATACCAGGCAGCCGAGGCCGTGCCGACCGCCTCCCCGGTCGCGACCCGCTTCGTCGGAACCGGCGCGGTCGGACAGATCCGGATCTTGTCCGCAGGCACGTCGCGGCGGATCACCGCCATCCAGAAATTGCTGGGGGAATAACCCACCGGAAATGTCTTGCCGGTGTCGGTCACGTACATGATGTGGCCAAGCCCCATCTGCTTCAGATTGTTCAAACACAGCGCCCCCTGCCCCTTGGCCTTGGCCTTGGACAGCGCCGGAAGAAGCATGCTCGCCAGGATCGCGATGATGGCGATGACAACCAGCAATTCGATGAGCGTGAACCCCCGGGAACGCAGGCCCGGGCCTTCATGATGAAATCGGGTGGCAGGCATAGGCTCACCCTGATCGCAATCCCCACGCCTTGTCGAGGCAGGGGTGGGGTCAGATCTGTATTATTACCCCCTCCCGCCGAACGCACATCGCCGCGGCGGTCGAGGACGATCCTCATCCCCGGACGCGGGATCCGCTTCCATGGCGCCGTGAATAACTCCAGTTGACGGTTGAATCAGGCGCCTTGGCCGGTTCTCTTCTGGACCAGACACCCTCTGGTCATGAACAACGCGTTTGCGGATGAACGTATGGATTACAAGGCGAATCCCCATGCGGGCAGCACTTGCCCGCATGGGCGGCCTCGGCGCCACAGGGCAATGCAGGCCATCCTGCTCAGCCTCGCCCTCGCCACCGAAGCCACCGCCCGCGTCACGCACGACGCCGCGGCCCGGACCGTGGACATCTCCGACGGCACCGGGCGGCTGGAGTTGCACCTTGGCTGCGACCATCGTTGCGTGATCGACCGGGTCCTTGTCGCCGGGCGCGATGTCGTGGCCCCGAACCACGGCACATGGACCGGTCTCAAGGCCGGTGGTGAGTGGCTTACCACCGCGCGACTGCCCGCCTCACCGTCCGTTTCAGTGACCGCCGAGGGGGCGGTCATCCGGGACATCCTGTGCCCGGGAGCCCGCAGCGAGGGATTGGGATTCCGCGAGACATGGACGTTCACCACCGAGGCTGGGCGCATCCTGTGGCGCATCGATCGCGAATATCTCGGCAAGGGCGAGGTCGAGGATGTCGCCCTGGCGGGATGGGACTTCGCCACCCTGGGCACGTGGACCGGCGGGTTGCTCGGGCACGGGGGCGTTGCCTGGGCCAAGCTTTTCGACCGGACGAACGCCACCTACGGCGTCCATGCGGGCCCGGTGACCTTGTGGAACCGCGATCAACCCGCCTGCCTCCGGATCACCCCCACCCCGCGCACGCCCGCGGGGATGTCCATGGCGACCCGCTTCAGCCGCGAACCGGACGGCACGTTCCGCCTGACCCACGAGCCGAGCGAAGAACGGTTGAAGCCGAAGCATGGCCAGCATCGCTTCCTGCGCGACCGCCAGGACGTCTGGTCGCCCTGGCAGGTCGGGCCCGGGGTGATCAGCGTGGAACTTGCGATCGAGGCTCCGGACTACAACAAGGTCCAGGACCGGGGTCGTCTGGTGGGCGTGGATGGCGGCGCCGTCCGCGAAATCCTCGGGACCATTGCGAGGATCGGGGCGGTCGACGACGACGTCATGGGGAGCAACGGCTACTACAGCGGCTACGCCGTCCTGCACGAACCGTGGATTGCGCAACTGGGCCTGGCCATTGACGACCCGGCCTACTTCGCGGCCTTCTCGCGGACGCTCGACCACCAGCGCGACCATGCGATCGGGGCGGATGGACGGGTGAAATCGCGATGGTCCTATGATGCGGGCGATTCGATGCCGGGGAGCTATGACGCCCACGGCTATTACGAATGCCAGTGGGGACTCCTGATGGATTCCCAACCCAGCTATGCCATCAACGTCGCCGAGCAGTTCGACTTCACCGGCGACCTCCCCTGGCTGCGGAGCCACAAGGCGTCGGTCGAAGCCGCCCTCGACTTCCTCCTGCGCCGGGATGCGGATGGGGATGGTCTCGTGGAAATGGCGACAAACTCGCGGATCGAGCGCAAGGGAAGCGATTGGATCGACGTCATCTGGGCTGCCCACGAGAACGCGTTCGTGAACGCGCAGCTTTACCAGGCCCTCGTGCTCTGGGCGGACCGTGAGGAAATCCTCGCCGATCACCCGAGGGCGGAGAACTACCAGCGCCGCGCGAAACACCTGAAGGACGCGTTCAACAGGACCACGGCGGACGGCGGCTTCTGGGACGAGGCCGGCAGGCGGTACGTGCACTGGCGGGAACCGGACGGTTCCATCCACGGCGACAACTTCGTCGTGCCGGTGAACTTCATGGCCATCGCCTACGGACTGTGCGACCGCCCGGATCGCACACGTTCCATCCTCGATCAGGTGGAGTCGCGCATGCGGCAGGAGGACCTTTTCTTCTGGCCACTCTGCCTCGATTCCTATCGTCCGGACGAAGGCGCAGCCCTTCAGTTCCCCTTCCCTTCCTACGAGAACGGCGACCTGTTCCTGGCCTGGGGAGAAACCGGCACCCGTGCCTACGCCGCGTCTGATCCGGGCATCGCCGTGAAGTACATCCGCAAGGTCCTCGAGCGTTACGAACGGGACGGCCTCGCGTTCCAGCGATATCTCCGCAAGGACCAGCGCGGCGCGGGCGATGACATCCTGGCCAACAACTGCTCCCCGCTGGTGGGGCTCTACCGCAACATCTATGGAGTGCGACCGCAGTGGAACCGGCTCCTCCTCGATCCGCACATCACACCCGAGCTCGACGGAACACGGCTCCGGTACTGGCTGCGCGGCCAACAGTACGAAATCGCCCTCGGCACGAACGCCTGCCAAATCACCGTCGACGGCGCCTCCGTGCGCTCAACCCAACCCTTCGCCATCTCGGTCGACGAAACAGCCGCCCGATGCTTCCACGGATCCAGTCCAACCCCCTCGTTGACACTCACACGACCCACCGCCGCACCTCTCCAGGTAGGGCTTGAGACGTGGCCTGCCGAACCCCTTGCCACCAGACGGTGGACGATCTCCAACCCCCGCGCCGGCGACCTGCCCCTTCGGCAGACCGTGTCTGGCCTGGCCCCATCGACCGACTACCGACTCCTGCGCACGGGTACCGGTGAGACCAGGATCCGCAGCGATGCCAACGGAGATCTGTCAATGCAGCTCGATCTGCCCCCCTGGGCGAAGTCCACCTGCGAACTCCTCCCGCCTCCGGCCAGATGACAGCCTCTTCCGTCAACTTTGCGCCACGCCGAGGAGACCCGAAATGGCGTCCGCCAGCTCGGAGATCCGGAACGGCTTCATCAGGAACTCAGCCCGGAACCCTCTGGGGAGTCTCCGCATCACCGTCTCCAGGTCACTGGCCGTCAGGAAAAGGATCGGCAGGTCGGGCGCCGCGCGGCGTATCTCAACGGCCGCGGCGATGCCATCCATATGAGGCATGTCGACATCCAGCAACACCGCCATGAAATCACTGCCGTGGGAATGGACCTCCGAGACCGCCTCGCGGCCGTCCTTGACCATCACGCAGGATATTCCCAGGGATCCAAGGACTCGTGGCACGACCCGTTGCAACACGGGACAATCGTCCGCTGCTAGAATCGGTTTCATTTGAACCGCTCATCAATTCATCCGCCCCAGGAAAGACCCGTGCGGCAGTTGCCGCTCTCCTCCCCCAGGTGGGATCCCACGTCTCGCACGCCTTTGCGTCACATGACTACTCTGCCCCGGCATCCCACCCGGAAACAGTCCGGTCTTCTACTGCCCTCGTATTGGTGAATTCCCGGAGGGCCATCACGGTGGAAGTCAATGGACGAACATCCTGACGCAGTCGGGTTCCTCCGGGTTCTGCCGTGTGTCCTGCAGTGTCACCGCGCCAGGGACGCACAGACCATCTCCCGATCGTTCCTCGCGTAGACGCAGCGATTCGCGAAGGCGGGGTGGGACCACACCACGAGCCGGCCGGGATCCGGATTGGTGGCGTCCAACAGGTGGGTTCGGCTGATTTCCTCATACTTGTCCGAGGTCAACCGCGCGAGGATCAGATCCCCGTTCTCGCTGAAGAGGATGGACCGGTCGCCGTTCTTCACCACGAAGGCGTTTCCCCAGCGGGTGGATTTACCGCTCGTCGGCGCGAAGGTTTCCCACACCCGCGCCCCGGTCTCCGCATTCAGGCAGCGAAACTGCCCGTAGCTGCACGGACCGTATATGTATCCGTTCTCGATGAGCGGCGTCGCCATGACGCTGTGGAGACCGTCCGTGTCCATCTCGCTCACCTTGGCGCTTTGCCAGACAACGGAGGGCTTGTCGCCATCCAGGCGGAGCATCAGAGAACCGTTGTAAAAGGACGTCAGAAAAAGGCGGTCACCGATCTTGAGTGGACTGGGGATGCTCATGCCCGAGCGAACCACGGGCGCGATGGGATGGGACCAATAAACCTTTCCGCTCTCCGGATCGAGGCCGCTCACCGCCTCGGGATGCCAGATGATCAGCTGCCGACGTCCGCCAAATTCGTAAATCATCGGCGGGGCATACCCGGGTTCCTTGGCGGTGAGAGCCCGCCACAGTTCCCGCCCGGTCTTTTTGTCGTACGCCACCACCACACTGCCGTCACCGCCCGCCAGGCAGATCAATTGGTTGCCGTCGACCAAAGGATGTCCCGAGAATCCCCAGAGCGGGGTCTTGATTCCGTATTCCTTGCGGAAATCACGCGACCAGATCAACGAGCCATTTGCCGCGTCGAGACAGGTGAGATTGCCCTCCGTGCCCAGGGCATAGACTTTACCGTCGTCGACCACCGGGGTCGTTCGCGGGCCGGCACCATAACTGACCGTGTACGCGCAGTCATACTCATGCTGCCAGACCACCTTTCCGGTCGCATCGTCCAGACATAGAATTCTTTCCGTGCCTGCAATCTCGCCCCGCGCGAAGGGATCCTTGGGTAGGGAAACACCGACCGCGAGTCGACGATCCGTCACATAGACGCGATCACCGACGACCGCGGGACCGGCGAACCCACCACCCAAAGGGACCCGCCAACGATACTTCAATCCGGCTTCGGGGAATTTCTCCAGGAGACCGGTCTCACGCCAGACCCCATCCCTCTTCGGTCCGAGCCACTGCGGCCAGTCGTCGGCAGGCGAGGACGGCGAGGTGCAGAGGATGCAGGCGAGCACCGCCGCCGTCTGGCCAACACCTCGGGCGATCGCGTTCAGGAACAAGGCCTTCATGAGGCGAATAGCATCGGCCCCGGAACCGCACGGTCAAGGCTCGCCTCCACTTGCACGGATGCCACCCGCACGGCAGCCTCGGTAAGGACACTCCCCCATGACCCCACCGCGCCGCCCCCACTCCACCCGCACCCTGCCCCGCCCGACCCGACTCCTAAGCCTGTCGATGTTCCTCCTGCTCGCCACCATCGGATTGCCCGCGCCCGAGTGCGTCGCCCAGCGCCCCCCGCAGAACCCCCTCTCCGAGGTGAAGTTCAATCCGGAGGAGGCCGGTTACGAACTCAAATGGCGGGATGAGTTCGACGGCACGGCCCTGGACCCTGCAAAATGGGAAGTGCGCGGCGTCGGTCCCCGGGCGCTGGGGTTCGTCTCTCCCGAGGCCGTCCGCGTCGCCGATGGATTGCTGCGCCTCGGCGCCCTCCGGAAAGACGGACGCATCCTGCTGGGAGCAGTGGGGACGCAGGGTCGCTTCATGCCCCGGTACGGGTACTACGAATGCCGGGCCCAGGTGCAACGCTCCCCTGGCGTCTGGGCGGCCTTCTGGATCCAGTCACCGCAAATCTCCAATGGCGAGGACCCCGCGGTTTACGGCGCCGAGATCGACATCCTGGAATGCTTCCGGAAGCTGGGGACCGACATCGTCTCGCACAACGTCCACTGGGCTTACGGGCCTCACCAGAAGTCCACCCGCGGAATGCAGAGCTACCGGAAGGGAGTAGGCGACGGCTTTCACACCTTCGCGCTCGAGTGGACACCTGAAAAGTACGTGTTCTTTGTCGACGGTCTCCGGTACTACGAAGTCACCCAGGGAATCTCCCACATCGAGGAATACCTGATCCTGAGCATGGAGATACCGTCGAAGGCCGAGGAGATACAGAACACCGTATTCCCTGACGAGTTCCTGGTGGACTATGTGCGCGTCTACCAGAAGAAAGGCGATGGGGTCAAACATTGACAGTCGACATTTGGACCGAAGCGTCTCAAGGACGCTGCCGCCGCCGAGGTCGCGGTCATTCGCTGCCTCAGGCGCTCGGCGGCAGGTGACACGTCGCGGCCCAAGGTTGGAATGTCAACAGTCAAGGTTTGACCCCAGTCTCCATTGAGGTGGCGGATCGGATCAGAACGCGGAGATGACGGTAGGGCGATTGGCCGGCAACCTGAGCGTGATCAACCCGCCCTCCACGGGAAGGGTGACCTCTGGCTCCAGGCCACCGACGGTGAGGCGCGAGACCTGCACCTGCTTAACATCCACCCAATTCGAAGGGAGGCGAATCTTTTTCCCGGTGAAACCGGTCTGGCTGTAAGCCACGATGGTCCGTGGCTTCCAGAGGGCCGGGCAGACCACTTCGTCATCGGCAATGATGACAGTGCCGGCCTTGGAGGGGTCCCCGTTGCGCTTGTAGTACCACGGCACGACTTGCAAACAGAACTGCTCGAGCAAGCCCGGCAGCAGCACCGGGTCCTTCATGATGCTGGGTTCCGCCTGCATGGGCGTATAGGCGCAGAGTTCGATCGGGAGCGAGTTGAAGACCTTCGGTTTACCGGGCCAGTCTTCGCGGGCGAAGGTGGCTTCGTCGTAGTGCCAGCTCAAGGGCTGCAAGCCCAGGAACGGATCCCGTCGCAGCCAATACTTACCGCCCTCGGAGGTCACATCGATGCCGTGGTTTCTCCAGTAACGGAAGATCTTGCGCTGGGCGGCCATTTCATCCTCGACGCTCAAACCGAGGTAAGGGCTGATGGGCTGGCCGGGGCCGGAAGGACGCATGGAATGAAAGGCGTCGACGTGAATCGTGCCGGCTGCTTTCAGCTCGGGGATCATGGCCACGAGACGGTCGATGCGCTTCTGCGTATACCCCAGCTTCCATTCCTGGGCATAGCTGATCTGGTAGGATTGCATGCCTTCGAAGACCTCGCCTTTGATCGGTTTGCCGGCCGAATCTTTCGCGATGATATCCCGGGCCAGGTATTCGCTCCACAAAGGGCTCTCCTCGAAGGCGTCGATCATGTTGATGTGGAGGCTGATGGTGGTGTGATAGACTTTGGCCTCCTTGATCAGCCATTTCAGGCTGTCGAGCGCTGTGGCGTCCTCCGGCCGTTTCAGGCGCTCATTGACGACGTCCCAGGAAGGGTACTTGGAGTCGTGGCCGCTGTATTGCCAGCCGATCAGGTAGGCGATCTTGGGAAGGCCCAGCGTGAGGGTATCGACCCTCTTCGCGACCTCCAAAGCGTCCGAGAAGGTCAGGCGGACTTTCCTGACGTTGCCGCGGTCATCGCGGTTGCAGAGGAAGAACTTCATGACGAGGGTCTGGTTGTAGTCGCGAATCCATGGCCGCTCGGGTTTGAGCGTCTTCGTCCAGTCGTAATATTCGCCGGAGACGTTGTCGGACGGGGAGGCGCCCTGGCACGTCAGGGAGGTCTCGAGAAGCAACGGAAGGATGAGAATGGCCAGACAGAAGTTGCCAATCAAGCGATGGAGCCGGCACCGGTTTGGAGGGATCATGATGAGTTCACTCAAACAAGGAAGGCGATGAGGTCAAACATTGACAGTCGACATTTGGATCGACGAGTCTGAAGGAAGCTCGTGCCGCCGAGGTGGCGGTCATGCACTGCTTTAGGCGCTCGGCGGGTGCCGACACTCGATGGCCCAAGGTTGGAATGTCAACAGTCTAGGTTTGACCCCACTCTCCCTTCATCGAGGGTGCGGACAGCGACTGGCTGGTTCTGGAATTGATCGAGGGCGAGAATCTGCGTCGCGCGATGGATGCGGGGCTCAAGCGCGCCGAGAAGCTGCGCATCGCCGAGCAGGTGGCCCAGGTGCTCGTCGCCGTGCATGCGGCCGGGATCGTGCATCGGGACCTGAAGCCTGGAAATGTGATGCTGGGTCGTGGCGGCGAGGTCAAGGTATTGGACTTTGGCCTGGCCCGCTCGGATTTCCGGGAACCCGACCTCGGCCTCGAACCCGGCACCGGCGAGTCCGCCGTCCCACGCGCGGTCCTCGGGCTCGTCCAGAACGCTGCGGCGACCGTTGCCATGGACGCGACGGTCGCGATCGCCGAGACCCTGCTCGACAACACCAAGGCGTGGGTCCCGGACTGTCCGGGCGAGGCCAGGTGCTCCGGCACGCCGGCGCGGAACACGCCGGTCGAATTCCGGACCGAGCACGGCGCCGTGATGGGGACCCCTGCCTGGATGAGCCCGGAACAGGCCCGCGGCGAACTGGCGACCCCCGCGAGCGACATGTACTCCTTTGGCCTGCTGCTGCAGGAGCTCTTCACGGGCCGGCCGCCCTACGAACCTGGGCTCGATCGCCAGGCGTTGTTCGACAAGGCCCGGAGGGGCGAGACGCCAGCGCCGGTCGGGCTCGAAACCGATCTGGCGACGCTCATCCTCCGGTTGAAGTCGCTGGCGCCCTCGCAACGGCCGACCGCTTTCGACGCGTTGGAACGGCTGCGATGGATCCACGCCCGGCCGAAGCGGCGCGCCCGACGTCTGGCGGTAGTTCTTGCGGGAGGGGTCGTCGTGCTGGCCGCGCTAAAGTACACGACCGACCTCGCACGCGAACGCACCGCCGCGGTGGCCGCGCGCACGGAGGCAGACGGCCGTCGCTCCCAGGCCGAGGGCCTCATCGGCTTCATGCTCGGTGACCTGAGAAAGAAGCTCGAGGCCGTGGGGCGCATCGACATCCTCGACGAGGTCGGCGTCAAGGCCATGGACTACTTCGCGGCTGTGCCGGAATCGTCGTTGAGCGACGAGGAACTGCTGCGGCGCTCGACTGCCCTCTACCAGATCGGCACCGTGCGCGTTGCGCAAGGGCAGCTTGAGGCCGCGACGCGTTCCTTCGAAGAGTCGCTGTCACTCGCGACGGCGCTCGTGTCGCGCGACCCCAACGACGGTAACCGGATCTTCGAGCAGGCCCAGAGCCGCTTCTGGGTGGGTTACGTGCAGTGGCGACGGAGGAACCTCGAGGCGGCGCTTGACCACTTCCGCACCTACCTCGGACTGGCCGAACGGCTCGTCGGGTTGGATCCTAGGAACGCAGACTGGCAGCTCGAGCTGGCCTCGGCCAACAGCAACCTCGGGTCGGTGCTCCAGGAACAGGGCGACATGGAAGGCGCGCTGGGGCGCTTCCGCGCGTGTCTCGCCATCGAGCAAGAAGGCGATGGGGTCAAACATTGACAGTCGACATTTGGATCGACGCGTCTCGTGAACGCTGGTGGCGACGCGTGACGGCCCAAGGTTGGAATGTCAACAGTCAAGGTTTGACCCCACTCTCCCCCCTGTCGATGCTGGCGGGGCAACAGGGTGGACTGCTGAACGCTTCGAGCCTGGCGCGGGCGTTGGGGATCTCCCACCACACGTTGCAGATCGCGGTGGATCTGTTTGAGGCGCATTTCCTCGTGCGCCGGTTGCGACCGTACCACGCGAACGTCGGGAAGCGTTTGGTGAAGGCGCCGAAGATCTACGTCCGGGACAGCGGCCTGCTCCATCACCTGCTGGGCGTTCGTGATGTCGAGGCGCTGAAGCGGTCCGGGTTACGGGGGATGTCGTGGGAAGGATTCGTGGTCGAGAACCTCATTGCCTTGGAGTCTCTGGAGCGGCCATCGAGCCGGTT
>CAIMTB010000307.1 GCA_903844265.1 uncultured Verrucomicrobiota bacterium | reverse complement strand
GTGCAGGCCTCCGAGTGGCGCTCCGCGAACCTCTATGTTTCCGGGCCCCGCGCTCACACCGTGCCGGTGCTGACGACCTCGGCGAACGACCCGGCCAAGAGCACCGCGAACAACGACCTGCGCATCCTCAAGGATCCGACCAAGATGGACAAGGCCGCCACCCGCACGGATGACGCCATCAACTACCAGCTCAGCGAGATCACGAACCTCGTCGCGGGCACGTACACGGTGTATGCCGAATTCCGCCCTGGCACTGGCTTTGGCGCGACCGGCTTCATCAATTTCCAGGTGGGCAACACCAACATCGAAACCTCGATCACCCCGTCGAGTGCCTGTCTGTCTTGCCACGGTGAATTCCGCATCCATGCAACGTCCCGCGCTCTCACGATGCAGCCCGAGCTTTGCAAGAACTGCCATGACTACGGTCATCAGATGGTCGGCAAGACCAACTGGACCAACTCGCAGTACGGCTTCGGTGTCGCGCCGATCGTCCGTCGCGTCCACGGCCTGCACAGCGGCCGGTACCTCGCGAAGAACAACGAGAACGGCGGCGGCGCCTTCTCCGAGATCATCTTCCCGCAGGACCTGCGGAACTGCACCAAGTGCCATTCGGACGCCAAGAACACGACCTGGAACGAGAAGCCCTCGCGCCTGGCCTGCTTCGCCTGCCATGACAGCACCGATGCGACCACGCATGGGGCACTCATGACCTGGGACCCGACCCCGGCGGATCCGTGGAATGGTGACGAAGTCGAGACCTGTGCGATCTGCCACGGCGCGGACGCGGAGTTCAGCCCGAAGAAGGTCCACTCGATCGCCAATCCCTACGTTCCCCCGTACGTGCGGGAACCCTAGTTGATCGATGGGATGGGGGCCTGGCTCCCGCCCAAAGCTGCGGTTTTCCGCGCTTCACAAGGCACTCCCCGCGAAAGTGGGGGGTGCTTTTTCGTTGTTGGAGGGGCGTGCTTTCCAAGAAGCGGCCCAGGTTGCAACCATGGACGCCATGAACTCGAGGAGCGGGCGGGCGTGTGTCTGCAGCGCCGGAATCCGGCGTTGCGGGGCTGGGGTGCTGGGGTGGATTGTCTGGATTGTGACGATGATGGCGGGTGCGACGACCCTCGATGAAGCCCTGCGGAAGGCCGCACGAGACGAGGCCTCGGGCGATTTCGCGGCCGCCGACGCGGTGTTGGCCGAGGCGATCACGCTCGATGTCCCCACCGGTGCCGCGCGTGAACCGCTGGAGCTTGCGAGGGAGCGTCTTCGACGGATCCGACGGGATTTCCGCCTGACCCGATCCCAGGTTTTCGAGTCGCTCCGGGACGGCGTCCGGGATGTGACCTCGGCCGAGTTCGAGGGGTGGATCCGCGATGGGCTGTTCGATGTCCGGCGCATCGACGGCGAGGATCGGTTCTTCGTGTCCAGCCTGAGCAACCTGTTCTTCCGCCGACCGGATCTGGAATCACGCCGTGTGAAGCCGAGGTCCACGGTGCTGGCGCAGGAATCGTATCGGCGCAACGCGGAGGAGATCCGCGACGCGGCACTGGCATCCGGACGGTCGCGGGTGTTGCCTAAACGATTCCGGATCCGGATGGCACTTGGGGTCCAAAGCCATTCTGCCAAGGCCGGGGAGACCGTGTCGGCGTGGTTGCCGGTTCCGCGGCGATATCCGCACCAGGACGCTTTTGAGATGTTGCGCAGCTCCTCTCCGGTGCGCGGTCTTGAGGCGGCGGACAGCCCGATCCGGTCGGTGCATCTCGAGCAGAAAGCCGACCCGGACGGTTCTGCGATGTTCGAAGTCGAGTACGCCTACACGTCATGGGGCGTGTGGTTCGACCTGAATCCGGCGCGGAATCGGCGGGTGGATGTGGCGTCGTCGCCGGAATTGGAGGCTTACCTCGCGGAATCACCGCATGTCCGGTTCACCCCGGCGATGCGGGAACTCGCGGCGGCGATCTCGGGCAAGGAGACCAATGCCGTGTTGGTGGCACGTGGGTTTCATCGATGGATTGCCACGAACATCCGGTACAGTTATTCGCCTGAGTATTCCACGATCCCGGACCTGGCCGAGTCCTGTCGTTCGGCGCGGCGCGGGGACTGCGGCCAGATGGCGTTGCTGTTCATGACCCTGTGTCGGGCGGGTGGGATTCCGGCGCGATGGCAGTCGGGCTGGTCGATTTTTCCTGGCGAGGAGACGATCCATGATTGGTGCGAGATTTTCCTGGAGCCATGGGGGTGGGTGCCGGTGGACCCGTACATGGCGGTTTACGCGATGCAGTATGCGGAGGCGCTGAAGCCCGCCGAGCGGGAGGCATTGCGCGATTTCTACCTTGGAGGTCTCACGCAGTACCGGATGACGGCGAACGCGGATCACAACCAGGACCTGCGGCCGACGAAGCGGTGGATGCGCTCGGACCTTGTGGATTTCCAACGCGGCGAGGTTGAGAGCCCGTCGGGGAACCTGTTCTTTGATCGGTTCGACTACGACCTGAAGTGGGAGGAGATCCCGATCAAGGCAGCCGCGATGCCGTAGGGGATGGAGGGCGACAGTTGGACGCGGGGGATTCCGTTGCTACGATGCCCCGGTGATTCGGAACGTCATCTTCGATTGGTCGGGGACTTTGGTGGACGACCTGCCGGCGGTGTTGGACGCGAGCAATCACGTCTTTCGACTCGCGGGGCTTCCGGAGATGACGCGGGATCGTTTCCGTGCGGAGTTCCAGCTGCCGTTCACGGGTTTCTACGAAAAGTACACGCCGCACATTCCGCTGCCGCAGCTGGAGGCCTGGTTTCATGCGCGGTTCCGGGAAATCCAGGACACGGTGGAGGAGCTGCCGCATGCGCGGGCGTTCCTCGAGTTCTGCCGCGCGCGCGGGTTGCGCACGCTGCTGCTCAGCACGCTGCACCCGGATCATTTTGCGAAGCAGGCGGGCAAGACAGGGTTCGATCGGTATCTGGACCACCCGTATCTTGGCGTCTGGGACAAGAGGGAGAAGATCCACGACATCCTCGCGGCGCACGGGCTTGATCCCGCGGAGACCGTGTTCATCGGTGACATGCAGCATGACATGGCCACGGCGCGGCACGGCGGGATCGCGGGGATTGGCGTGCTGACGGGCTACAACACGCTCGAGCAGCTTCGTGAGGCGGCGCCGGCGCTGATCGTGGAGCATCTCGGTGAGTTGCGTGAAATCCTCGAGCGCCATGGCATGAATCTCTGCGCGCCGGACGGTGCGGGCTCCGCCCGGGCCGTGAAGCGTGCGCCCGTGGTGACGGTGGGCGCGGCCATTTTTGACGATGCGGGACGCGTCCTCATGGTGCGGACCCACAAGTGGTCGAATCGCTGGGGCATCCCGGGCGGCAAGGTGAAGTTTGGGGAGACCTGCCATGACGCGCTGGTGCGCGAGTTGAAGGAGGAAACCGACCTCGACGTGGTGGAGGTGGAATTCGTGCTCGTGCAGGACTGCATCCAGTCCGTGGAATTCTACCGCGACGAACACTTCGTGCTCCTCAACTACCGCTGCCATGCCGCCGGCACCACGACGGTGAAGCTCAACGAGGAAGCGCAGGAGTTTCGCTGGGTCGCGCTTGAGGAGGCCCTGACACTCGATGTCAACCGTCCGACGCGGGTGTTGCTGGAGGCGCTGCGATGAGCGGCGCCGCAACGATGCCGGACACCATCGTCCTTTCGGAGCTGGAGGTTTTCTACAGGGTGGGGGTTCCCGACGCCGAGCGCGCCCGTCCGCAGAGATTGTTGTTGAGCCTCGAGATGGAGCCTCGGGATGGATTCGGTTCCGCGGCCGCAGCCGACGACCTTGCGCAAACCATCGACTACTTCGCCGTCTCGCGACGCCTGCTCGCCCTGGGCGAGGGCCGCGAATGGCGCCTCATCGAAACCCTCGCGGTCGAGATCGCGGATCTTGTGTTGCGTGAATTCGCCGCGGCGCGGGTGCAGGTCGAGGTGAGGAAATTCATCCTGACCGAGGCGCGGTACGTCGCGGTGAAAGTGGAGAGGTCGGGAAGGCGGTAGCCAATGATCCGTATCCGGCGGGGAGGATTCCCATTTCGGGGATGCCGCTGCCCGGTGCCAGCTCCGGGCGCCGCCTTGATTCCGTCCGGAACGTCGGGGCTACGACGACCTGATCCGCGTGAATTCGCCGGCCACACCGACGCCGTTGGGGACCTGCTGGTGGACGCTGACGGGGTCGACGCTCCAGCGGCCGGCGAGGATGGGGACCTTGTCGAGGTTCGACAGGATTGATTCGCGGGCGAGGGCGGTGGTTGGGGTGGGATCGCTGTAGCGGGGTGAACGGAGGCGGAGGGTGCGTTCCGCGGGAGTGGGTTCGCCCTCGTTCCACAGGGTTGTGCCGGCCCAGGCGAACGCCCGCACGATGGTTCCGCCGCGGGCCCAGGCCCAGCCGTGATGACCGAGGACGCGGTTGAAACAGAAGAACTGTGCGGCCCCGAGCTTGATGCTCAGCGCCCGGACGAGGTGGTAGACCTCGTCGATGTCCTCGGCGGGATCCGGGATGCCGGGTCCGGTGATGAGCACCCAGCCATCCACCGGAGGCGCGAGGAAGAGGGCCTGCTGATGATTTCCGGCGAGTCCATCCTGGATGGTGCAGGGGGTGGGATTCGAGAGGTCGAGGGCATGGCGGACCTCGCGGACCGTGGTGGCGCTGACGGCCATCCATCGCGCGGGGACGAGGAGCGTGGCGCTGCTGCGCAGGGCCGTGGGTGCGGGTGGTATCGGGTCCACGCGGGAATCGCCTTCGCGCTCGCGCCGGCGTTGCCGGACCAAATGCAGGGTCAACACGAGGGATACCGCGCCGAGGACCACGACCGCCGCGATCAGGAGGAGGAGGAGGGCAGGAACGAGGTCACGCCCCGGGACCCCAAGCGAGGGGTCGGAGGTTGCGCCCGTGCTGATTTCCGCCAGAAGCGCGCGCATCGCCGAACGCTGATCCTACGAGGCGCGTGGGTTGGTTCAATGGGAAAGGGAGCAAAGTACGGCGTCCCGGTGGCTTGATCGCAGGATTTCGAGGCGCGCGTCCGAACGGAGGGGGAGATCGTCCAGACGATCCACCGCAACCAGGCCGAGGGTGCTGACGGTGAGAAAGACGCCGTCCGAAGCGTGGAGGGCTTCCGGGCCGCGCGCGGTTTCCTGAAGCGTCCAGCCAAGCTGGCACGCGGTTTCCATGACGAACCCGCGGGTGATGCCCGCGAGCGCGCCCTGTTCGAGGCCGGGAGTGCAGAGCGTGCCGCCCTCGAACCAGAAGATGTTGGCCGCCGCCGCCTCGGCGATGTGCCCGTGGTTGTTGAGGAGCAGCGCCTCGTTCGCACCGGCGTCCTCGGCCTCGGCCCGTGCGATCACGTTGAGAAGCTTGCTCGCGGTTTTCACCGACGTCAGCGGATCCCCCGCGGGAACGCGATGCCGGGACGTGCGCAGATTCCACGGGGCCGGCGGGGCGGCATCGAGGCCGGGCGCCGGGTGGGCCGTGATTACAAGTGTAGGCTGGTTGGCGCCGCGGGGTGAATAGCCACGCGGGCCCGCGCCGCGGGACACGGCGACCCGCACGAAGGCATCCGGGACACGGTTGCGGCGCAGGAGTTCAAGGGTGTGATCCTGGATCTCCTCGGCGGGCAACGGGAGGCGGATGCCGAGGGATTGGACCCCGCGCTCGAGCCGTTCCCGATGGGCTGGCCAGAGGAAGAGTCGTCCCGCGTAGGCTCGGATGCTCTCGAACAAACCGTCGCCATAAAGGAAGCCGCGATCGAACACCGAGACCGTGGCCTCTTCGGCGGGAACAAAGCGGTCGTCGAGGAAAACGTACATGGGCGGAAGGTTCAACGAGGGGCGTGGGTGGGGGTTGAAGCCGTGGGGTGGAATTGGGTCCGGGCGATTTCCGAAAGGGCCGCCGTGAATCCGGACGCCTTGGCGAG
Organism: uncultured Verrucomicrobiota bacterium; assembly: GCA_903844265.1. Lineage (GTDB taxonomy): Bacteria > Verrucomicrobiota > Verrucomicrobiia > Limisphaerales > CAIMTB01 > CAIMTB01. Next base: position 2,975 of record CAIMTB010000307.1, on the reverse strand, counting down.
TGTCTCGTCGAATTCCGCGTCCGGGTCGGAATCGGCGACGATTCCGGCTCCGGCGTGATACCAGGCCTGGCCTTCCCGCAGGACCGCGGTGCGGATCAGGATGCTGAGCTGCGATTCCCGGTTGAACCCGAGGTAACCCGCGCAGCCCGTGTAGGGCCCGCGCGCCACGGGCTCCAACTGGTCGATGATTTCCATCGCCCGGATCTTCGGAGCGCCCGTGATGCTTCCACCGGGGAAGCAGGACTCGAGTGCCGCGGCGTGGGTCAGGCCAGCCCGCAGCCGGCCCTCGACCGTCGAGACGAGGTGTTGGACCTGCGGGAATTTCTCGAGCCGCATCAGGTCGGGAACCCGGATCGATCCGAATTCACAGATCCGCCCGAGGTCGTTCCGCAGGAGGTCGGTGATCATCAGCAGTTCGGCGAGTTCCTTGCCGCTGGTTTGAAGTTCGTAGGTGAGCTGGGCGTCGGTGTTTGGATCGGACGACCGGGGGCGAGTGCCCTTGATGGGGCGCGTGAGAACGTGATGGCCGCTGATTTTCAGGAACAGTTCAGGCGAAACGGAGGCGAGTTGGAAATCGCCCGCGTCCAGGAACGCGGTGAACGGGGCCGATGAGACGGCGGCGAGTCGCTGGAAAAACTCCCACGGCGGTTCCGGGCACGCGGCGCTGAGGCGCTGGGCGAGGTTGACCTGGTAGATGTCCCCGGATCGGATGAGTTTCTGGGCTCTCCGCACCGCATCACAGAACGATTCGCGCGTGAAATTCGAGGTGGGCGATGTCGCGGGAAAGGTCGACAGCCGCACGGTTGTCGCGGTGTCGGCGGGTTCCGACACGAGGTGGTCACGCCAGTATCCGGCCGCGCATCGCGCAGCGTCCAGGTCCCGCGAGCCGTCCCGACGGAGACCCGTGGCGACGATCCGGACCGAGCGGGTGTGATGGTCGAACACGACGAGGCTGTCGTGGAACCCGATGCAGGAATCGGGAAGCTCGAGGTCGTCGGCAGGACCCGGACCCAACCTCGGCTCGACTAAACGGCGAAGGTTGTAGCCCCAGAAACCGAACGCACCACCGAGCGGAAACGGAAGATCGACCTCGTCGGGAAGCTCGAATCGGGCGAGCAGCGACTCGAGCAGCCGCCACGGGTTGCCGAACCAGACCTGCGACGGGCCTGTGGGGGAGGCCAATTCACAGCGGGAACCGCTCGATCGGAGGCTGAGAAATGGGCGCGCCGCCAGGAACGAATAGCGGGCCTGGGGATGTTCGAAGCCGTTGCTGCGCAGCAGGACGAGGCCGGGTTCCCCTCGGAGCCTGTCGACCAGGGTCTCCGGCGTGTGCGCCGTGACCACTGTTTCGACGAGCGTGGTCATGGCACATCAGCTGGCGCCGAGTCCGCGCCAGAGACAGCGATCCGAACGAAGCGGGCTGACCGCGGCGAGCACGCAACGGTCGGGCCGGAGGAAGTCGCGGGCCACGCTCTGGATATCCGCCGCCTTGACCGCGCTGAGTTCATCCTTGAGGTGATCGACGGCGAGGGTCTGGCCCGAGGCGACCAGTTGCTCGCCGAGCCACATCATGTGGTGCTCCGTGTTCTCGAGGCTGAGGTCGATCTGCCCGATCGCATAGTCCCGGGCCCGGCGCAGTTCGGAGCGGCCCACAGGTGTCGATACGAGGCGTCGGATTTCCCGCATGATGAGCCGCAGGACAGCCTCGGCCTTGGAGGCGTCCAGCCCCGCCGAGATCACGATGTCGCCGACGTCATCCCAGAAGCTCGGCGAACTGTAGACCGAGTAGGCGAGGCCGCGGTCCTCGCGGATGATCTGGAACAGCCGTGAACTCATGTTTTCACCGAGGACGATGCTGAGCAGGCGCATGGCGAACCGGCGCGGGTCGAGTCGGGAACATCCCCGGAAACCAAGTGCGAGCTGGGATTGTTCGGTCGGTTTCTGCACGAGTTGGACGCGGGTCTCCGTGACGCTCTCGGACGGGGTATCGCTCGTGGCACGCGCCGCGACGGGCATGCGGCGGGAGCGGCGGCGCACGGCCTCCACGACCTCGTCATGTTCAAGGGCCCCGGCCGCGGCCACGACGACGGCGGGTGCCGTGTAATGGGATCGGAGGAACTCGAGCATCTGTGAGCGGCCGATGCGGCGGATCGAGGTGAAGGTCCCCGTGAGGGGGCGGCCGAGCGCGTGGTCGGGCCACATCATCTCGTTGAGGAGTTCCTGGACGTGCTGCTGGGGTTGGTCGAGGTACATCGCCACTTCCTCGCGGATCACGGCGCGTTCGCGTCGGATGTCCGTCGGGGTGAAGCGCGAGTTCAGGAGCATGTCGAAGAGCACGTCCACGAGGTCGTCGAGCCGGTCGTGGAGGGCCTTCGAGTAGAGGCAGGTGTGGTCTTCGCTGGTGAACGCGTTGAGGTAGCCTCCGATCCCCTCGACGTCCTGGGAGATCTTCTCCGCGGTGCGGCGCCGGGTCCCCTTGAAGAGCATGTGCTCAATGAAGTGGGCCACGCCGCTGACGGCGGGAGGCTCATGCCGGCCACCGACGGCAACCCACAACCCCACGCTCACGCTTGCCATGTGCGGCATGCGGGCGGTGACGACGGTCAGACCGTTCTCGAGACGAGTGACGCGATGCACGGGCGGGGGTTCAGCGGAATGCGTTGGGAGCGCGACGGGGGGTGCCGGACTCGCGACGGAAATCGAGGAACCAGTCCACCGCCTCGTTCACGTCGTCCGTCACACGGAACATCTTTTCGTCGCCCGCAGAAATCACGCCGTCCACCAGCAGGGTGTCCTCGATCCAGCGGACCAGTCCCTGCCAATGACGACGGCCGAACAGGACCATGGGAAAGCTGGGGATGCGTTGGGTCTGCACGAGGGTGATGATTTCCGCGAACTCATCCAGTGTCCCGTAGCCGCCGGGGAAATACACGAAGCCCATGCTGTATTTCGCGAGGCAGACCTTGCGGGCGAAG
>CAIMTB010000306.1 GCA_903844265.1 uncultured Verrucomicrobiota bacterium | reverse complement strand
TCCACCCTGCCCCGCCAATTCACCAGCAGAATCTCGACCCCGGGCATTTTTCGGCGCTTTCCCGCTGCCTCGGCACCCCTGACCGGCTATCGTCGAGCCTGTGAACCCGATCGCGCTCATCACCGGGGCCTCGCGCGGCATCGGCCGTGGCATCGCGATGGAACTCGCCCGGCTAGGCTGGGACGTTGCCATCAACTTCGCCTCGAACGCCGAGGCCGCCAAGGAGTCCATCGCCGGTTGCCATCAGGCCGCCCGTGGCACCGGCCGCGAAATCCGCGCCATTCCTTTCCAGGCCGATATCTCCCTTGCCGCGGACCGCTCACGACTGCTCGAGTCGGTCCGTAACACGCTCGGCCCCATCGAGCTTCTCGTGAACAACGCCGGGATCGCCCCCAAGGCCAGGACTGATCTTCTCGACGCCGACGAAGCCAGCTTCGACCAACTCCTCGCCACCAACCTCAAGGGACCGCTCTTCCTCACCCAATCCGTGGCCCGGGACATGATCGCCGCCAAGCGCCGCGGCAAGATCATCTTCATCTCGTCCATCAGCGCCTACACAGCCTCCGTCGAGCGCGGCGACTACTGCGTCTCCAAGGCCGGCGTCGCCATGCTCGCCCAACTCTTCGCCGCCCGCCTCGCCGAACACCGCATTGGCGTCTTCGAGATACGACCCGGGATCATCGCCACCGACATGACCGACTCCGTGAAGGATAAATACGACGCGCTCATCGCCGCCGGACTGACTCCCATCCGCCGATGGGGAACCCCCGAGGACGTCGGGCGCGCGGTCGCTGCCATCGCCCGGGACCTGTTCCCCTTCAGCACGGGCGAGGTGCTGAATGTCGACGGAGGCTTCCACCTTCGAACACTCTAATTCCCTACTCCGGCAGAATCATGTCCGAGTCCCCACAAGGTCACATTTCTCCCATGGACACATAGAGGGACAGGTCTTTTACATGGGCCACACCAACGACACCGAGATCGTCCGGGTTCCCTTCGACCGCCCGGGGGTGAGCCGCTTCCTCAGGGTCGCCTATCTCGTCTATCGCCACGATCGGCTCTGGGTCGCCCCGCTGGAGAGCGACGCGCTGCTTACCCTCTCCAGCCGTAATCCCTTCTATCAACACGCGAGGATCGAACTCTGGATCGCCCGCGCCGGGGGAAGGGACGTCGGCCGGATCGCGGCCATCGTCGACGATCATTTCCACCCGCCGTCCGGCCAACCGACGGCTTTCTTCGGCTATTTTGAGTGCATCGACGACCCTGGCATCTCGGGAGCGCTCCTCCGCACCGTCAAGGACTGGGCCCGGGCACGAGGCCTGGAGCGCGTGCTCGGCCCCATGAACCCATCCGCCAACGACGAGTGCGGACTGCTGGTCCAGGGCTTCGACACGCCCCCCGCGCTGATGACCACGTACAACCCGCCCTACTACGCCCGACTCATCGAGGCGGCCGGGTTCCAGAAGGCCAAGGACCTCCTGGCCTTCGATATCCAGGTCGCTGGCAGCCCGGCTCAACGCATGGAGCGCGTCGCGCTGCGATTCGAGAAGCGAAATCCCGGACTCGAACTCCGACCCGTCCTCAAGCGCACCCTCGACGCCGAACTTCCCCACATCAAGCGGATCTACAACGAGTCTTGGGAAAAGAACTGGGGCTTCACCCCGATGACGGATGCAGAGATCGATTTCCTGGCCGTCCGCCTCAAGCCGCTCCTCACCGAAGGACTGGTCTGGATCGCCACCCAGGGCGGTGAACCCGCCGGCTTCCTGCTGATCATCCTCGATTACAACCAGGTCCTCCAACCGCTCCGGGGGCGCCTCCTCAGCCGCGGACTTTTCCGGGCCCTCCCCTATCTTCTCAACCTGCGAACCCCCGACGCCTGCCGGGTCATCGCGCTGGGGGTCCGCCCGGAGTTCCGGCGCCGCGGAATCGAGACGGTCATGCTTCACCGGGCGCTCCAGACCGTGAACCGCCTGAAGCTACAAAGCGCCGACGCCTCGTGGGTTCTCGAGGAAAACATCCCCGTCCAACAAACCATCGCCCACCAGGGCGGGAAGGTTTCCAAGGTGTACCGCCTCTATGAGTCGGGTTCGCAGCACGCCGAAGATCCGCAGCAGTCGACGTCAGGAGACTCAAACGCTGCATGACCGTGAAGCGCACCTGCTAGCCCGAGGTCCATGCGCGACCACCCCCGCCCCCAGTCCTCCGCCAGGCAAGATTCGCCAGCGGCAACAACACCGCCGCCGTCAGCAGCCCGGCGATCACATCGAGCAGATAGTGATAGCGGCCGTACACCGTGGCCACACAGAGCAACACCACGTCCACGCCATGGACCAGGGCGATCCTGGGAAGATACTTCACCGAGAAATACAGAGTCACCACCGCCACCGCCACGTGACTGCTGGGGAATGCCGCGCCAGGCGCCTCGAACACCTCGTAGATCCAGCGCATCAACCGGAAGAACAGCGCCGATCGCACCGCCTCGGGCGCCTCGGAAATTCCGGCGGGAATGACCTCGGCAGGAATGCCCAGCGCCCGCCAGTCCTCGAAGAACAGCGGAGGGCCAATGACCGGGAACACGATGTAGACGAGGTAACAGGCATAGAAGACCAACGAGATCACCGTCACGTAATGGTCAAACTGCCGGCGGTCCCTGACCCACAGGGTGATCCCCAGCCCAGCGATCATGAGATAGTACGAAAAATAGGAGGCGTAGAGGATCTCGGCAACCGGCCGGTAGGGAAACCGCTCCATCCACTCGAGTGACGGCTGACCGCCAAACAGCCGCGCCTCGAGCCGGATCAGATGGGGATCGAGATAGTTGGGTGAGATGAGTCGATTGAGCTCCGCGGCTTCCCGGT
>CAIMTB010000305.1 GCA_903844265.1 uncultured Verrucomicrobiota bacterium | reverse complement strand
TGACCCTGGCCGATCTGGACTGGCGACCGTGCTTGAGACTGCCCGAGCCGCCGTTGTCTGCCTTCACACCCACCCGCGACCTCGATCGATTGCAGAAGCTGGACCGCAGCCCGGGTCTGGCCTAGGAATTTGACTCGGCGCTGATGCCAAGAGCATCTGTGATCGAGAACACGAGGCGATCCTTCGTGGGTATGGGGCTGCTCGTAGATTCCATGAGTGGGTTCGTGATCGGGGGCGACGGGAAACCGGGTCCAACAGCTCCGGGGGTGGCTACGGGGGAAGTGTTTGTGTCCCTCTTGTAGAAGTCGCCATGACTCCGAGGGCAAATCATCCTTCGCAACCCGAAGTGGGGATCGGTGCTTGAGGGAGTCTGTGGAGCCCTTGGGAACGAAATTCGGGTGGCCAAGAAGTTGCCGGCACTGGAAGAAGCCCTGTCCCACCTTCAGCAGCACTTGGGCGGTGGTGGTATGCGGTAATGGCTTGGTGGCGGGGAAAGTGCTGATGCCGCTCCCGAAATCCAGTCCCACCGCATCAACAGGGGTTTCCAAGGGGGTAAGCGCCGTCGGAAAAAAGGAATTCGGAAAATATCCCAGAAATGCTCAGGTATAGGGAATATCTGTAATGCCCAGCAATCGCTCCAGGATCCAATATCGCGCGTTTGGAATACCCGGGAAGGTCATTGGTGCGGATAAATGCTCTGAATTAATCCTGGGTCGTTCCCGAAGGCCCAAAGTTTCACGACCAAAGCACTTCTACCCCTCATCAACCTCCACATCGTCCTCCAAACTGCGGTCGTGGGTTCCAAAGAGCTCTCCCTTGCTCAGGAATCGAAAGGGCTCTGGAAAATGTGGCCATTCCTCAGCCACTTGTTTAAGTTGTTTCAACAAGTAGGCGAGATTCCAGCAGCGCCTCAGGTGGCGGCCAGAAGGATCCGTCTTCCAGATTTCGATATTCTCAAGTAAGTGTATGGAAGCATGAAAAAACTGGGACAGCTGGCTTACGGTGAAGGTTGGGTTGGCGGCAAACAGGCGTCGAGCAGCCTCCAGACTCCGTGGGTGGTACTTGATGACGTTGACTCGCCAGGTTTCGTTCCAGACCCTAACCGGTTCCTTGTTGAGGGCGTCCATGCAGTTGCGAAGCACATTGACCTTCACTTGCGGGGTAAGGTTCTCAACGTCCTCCAATGAGCGAGTTGGACTGGGAGGAGGAGTGCTAAAGGTCTGACCTTCCTTCACCCGATCACCCGGAAGCTCGAACTGTTCCTTGAGCTTTCCCTCGAATGACCAAGCATCTCGACGATCCCAAACATCCGCGAGTAAGGGTTCAGTACTGGGCAGGATGCAGTCATCGCTGACCATTGCGAAGCTGACCCCGAACCAATGGATGACCATGCACACGAGCGCGGAGCGTAGGGTGTCAATAGTGATCCCGGGAGAAGGTTGAAGGCTTTGGCTGTTTAGAAACCCGAGGATGTGGGGTTGGAGGAGCTCGAAGATCGAGTCGACGGTGTCACAAGACTCGGAACATTTGATCAACTTGTCTGGCATCGCACTGATGGAGGCTGAACCGAGAAGGATCACCTGGTTGCTGAGTTCCTGAACAGCGGCCATGGGCAGTTGGCTGCTGATGGTGCTGAGATGGTGTAGTTGACTGGTGTAGTTTGTTCTCATTTGGGTCTCTCCGGCCAAAAAGGACCGCCGCGCAGCGAAGGCGGGGGCGACTTTGGTCGGCCCCGTCCTTCATCCGTTCTTCGAACGGTTCTTTGTTTGTTCTTTTAACGTTCTGGCAAATGTTCTGGAAAGGTTTCTGGAAATGATTTCTGGCAACGGTTCTTACAAAGGTTCTGCTAATAGGTAACGTTGTCCCGATTTGAGCGCATCCGATGTCGCTTTGAGAGCGTCAGGTGTGGACTTGAGATTGTAAGATCCCGTCTTGAGCGTCGAGGCTCCTGATTTGAACGAACACGTCCCGTCTTGAGACCATACGGTGTGTGACTGAGCGTGACGGTTCCGGATTTGAGCGCGACACCTATGGAATTGAGCGCGACGGGTCCTGATTTGAGCTTCTGACTGCCTGGCCCCGAATAGCACATTCCACGGACATGCCAAGCATAGGAACCCCGGGAGACGAGAACTCCGGCATCTTCCCGGCTGGACTGCTGTTTTTCGCGATCGCTCCGGCGTCCACGAGGTTGGTCAGTGCGCGTGCTATGGTTGCGCGGGATAGTGGGAGGACCTTGGCGAGTTCAGTTGGCGAGGTGCGGTGGAGGTTGCACTTCGGATCCTTCTCGGCGTGCTTGCGAAGCCAGTACCGGATGTTGTGCAGGACCAAAGCCTCGGGAATCCCATAGGCTTTCGCGTGGCCTGGATCGAAGTAGAGGAGATTTCTCTCGGCGCTGGCAGCCACCTCCATGCTTACAAATGCATACCAACAGGTCTTGTCCGCTCTTCGTTTGTTGAAATTGGATCGGATCAGTACGGATGGAACCAGGCGGCGTAGGGTCTGGTGGATCGCAGAGGCAGAAAGATATGGGTACCGCTCCGCGAGATCGTCGATTGACTCGTAGTGCCACTGGCGGTCTTCACGGATATTGGTGCTGTTGCGGCTACGGTAGGCGATGTATTTGAGCAGAATGGCGGCTTGTGGGCCGTGTTCTTTGGCTAGGACTTTGGAGAACGAATGAGCCTTACCGATGTTGGAGTCGTACCGAATCGCATCCAGCAACAATCGCAAACGGTCCGGCGCCTCGGTGTTTGTTTGTTCCGCCGGAGCTTCACCGCCGCTGGCTTCAGGTGGGTGGGTGTCGGGGATCGTCTGTGGGGAGGAGTTCATGGCCGTGTGAAGTGTTTGTTGCGTGGGTGGCAGCGTTTGAAGGAAGGGGGGGCAGGGTACGCCTGCCCCCAGGGTGATTCTGGCTGTGAAGTAGTCGCAGGTCTCTCGACCGGTGGAATTCCGCGGCGATGGTTAATTGCCGGATTGGATCAAGACCGCTTCTGGTCGATGGGAGCTACGCTTCAGGCGTCCGCTCTGACCGCCTGGGGTCCAACCCGGCGCGCACATGGCGGTTG
>CAIMTB010000304.1 GCA_903844265.1 uncultured Verrucomicrobiota bacterium | reverse complement strand
TGGGCCGTGGCCCGTCGGATGCGGAAAAGGTCGTCCTGCAGAAGCTCTCGGAACTGCTCATGAACGAGGTCCCGGTCTGTCGCGCCGGCCTCACCGCGGAGGAACTCCTGGCCGTGTCCGCGCACGGTTTCCTCACCAACAAGGCCGTCGTGGCGGCAACCGATGCCGACTTGGAGGCGCCCGACGCCCTCTTGCTCCGCGCCTTCGCCGAGGCCGGTTGGATCAGCTTCCTCACCGTCGGCGGGAAGGAAAACCGTGCCTGGCCCATTCGCGCGGGAGCGAGCGCATGGCTCGCCGCCGGCACGATCCATACCGACATCCAGAAGGGATTCATCCGGGCGGAGGTCCTGGGGTTTGCGGACTTCATTGCCGCGGGTGGCGAGACGGAGGCCAAGCGCGCCGGCAAGCAACGGCTTGAGCTCAAGGAATACGTGGTCCAGGACTACGACCTGTTGAACTTCCGCCACAACAAATGAGCCGGTGTCCTCCTTCCGGGTGGCGATGATGTTGCGCCGCGGCTTGCCGCCGATCACGCCGACGGCAGCGCGGACCCGCGGAACGGGAATCGGACGATGACCTCGGTTCCGCCGCCCTCGGCGTCGCGCATGAGGAATTCCTGTCGGCGGCCGTAGAGTTGCTCGAGCCGGCGGCGGGTGTTGCCTACGCCGATGCCGTGGCCCTTGCGCTTGGGTCGGGCGGCCGCAGCGGCGAGCCCGGGGCCATTGTCGCGGACCGTCAGCACCACCTGGTCTTCCTCGCGTCGGGCCCCGAGTTCGATGATGCCCGGCTTCCGTTGTTTCTCGATGCCATGCTTGATGGCGTTCTCAACCAGCGGCTGGAGGACCAGGTTGGGCACGTGCGCGTCCAGCAACGTGACGTCGATGCTGCGCTTCACCGTGAGCCGGTCGCGAAACCGGGTCTGCTCGATCTCGAGGTAGCGGTCGAGGAACTCGAGTTCTTCGCGCAACGGGATCTCCTGGCGGTCGCGGGTGTCCAATGCGCGCCGTAACAATTCACTGAGGCGCACCACCATCCGGTCGGCGGCGTCGACGTCCTGGTGCATCAGCGACGAGATGGCATTGAGCGTGTTGAAAAGGAAATGCGGGTTCAGCTGCATCTGCAGGGCCTGGAGCCGTGCTGCCGTCAGGCGCTGCTCGAGTTCAGCCGCGCGCCGTTCCCGTTCCCGGGCCCGCTCCTGATACGCCGCCACGTGCTGCACCGACACGATCGCCCAATAAACCAGAAGACTGTGGGGAAGCGTCTTCACCAGCAACGGCTCGAACACATCGAAAAATCCCACCGAAGCCCCCGAAACCCGCACCTGCCAAAGCGCAACCGCCGCCCGCAACAGCAGGTAGGCCATCATGAACGCCGCGCAGGAACTGACGTGGATGATCACGTGCCGCGTCCGTACCGGCCATTCCAACCGCACGTGGCGTCCCAGCCACGCCACCGGCGGCGCCAGCAACGCGAAGACGTACCAGTCCGCCAAGGCGAAGCTCAGCGCGTGGCTCCACGAAACCGCACGCCCCATCATCGCGCTCGACGCGTAGAACTGCCCCGCGAACAGGAAGGCCAACACCGTCCATACCACCAACGCCAACGTACTCCCGCGCATGAAGTGCTTCGTGCCCACCCAGAATGTCATGGCGCGCGGCCGGGATTCGTCGGTTGGAGGATTCGTTGCGTGCATGGATTCCCGGGCCACGGCCGGTGAATTCCAGACGCACGCCGCAGCCGTGCAGTCCTTCCGGCTGCCAAGGTCTGCCGCAGCGTGGCCTTCCAGCCCTGACCGGGCAAGTGCAACTCCGCCCTCCGACACTGCATCCTCGACCCCTCGGCGGTAGGGCGGCCTCTCCGAGGGCGCCGCGCCTTGGGGTGCCCGCAAAGGACGGCGCGCAGCGGAGTGCGCGCCCCACCGCCGACCGGGTTGCCCTGAATTTTAAGTTTGAACAAACTTGCCGCGCCTTCTGTCCGTTCGGCATCAATTCTCAACGCATGAGCACGGGGATCACCGCGATCAACGAAGAAGTCCAGCGCGCCGCCGCTTTCGTCCGGCCGCTGTTCACCGAGATTAACAAGGTCATCATTGGCCAGAAGTACCTCGTCGATCGTCTCGTCGTGGGCCTTCTCGCCAACGGCCACGTCCTCCTCGAAGGTGTACCCGGCCTCGCCAAGACGCTGTCGGTCAAGTCCCTCGCCGCCGCCCTGGAGGTGCGTTTCTCGCGTCTCCAATTCACACCGGACATGCTCCCTGCCGACGTCATCGGCACCCAGGTCTACAACCCGCAGTCCGGTGCCTTCACCACCCGCAAAGGCCCGATCTTCGCCAATCTCGTCCTCGCCGACGAAATCAACCGCGCCCCTGCCAAGGTCCAGAGCGCCCTGCTCGAGGCCATGCAGGAAAAGCAGGTCACGATCGGCGACCACACCTACAAGCTCGAGGAACCTTTCCTCGTTCTCGCCACCCAGAACCCCATCGAGCAGGAAGGCACGTATCCGTTGCCCGAAGCGCAGGTCGACCGCTTCATGCTCAAGCTCAAGATCGGCTACCCCACGCGCGCCGAGGAACGCCAGATCCTCGACCTCATGGCCCATACCGTGAACCTTCCCAAGGTCTCGGCCGTCGTGAACGCCGCCGCCATCCTCGAGGCCCGCAGCGTCGTGAACGAGGTCTACATCGACGACAAGGTGAAGGATTACATCGTCGACCTCGTCTGCGCGACCCGCGACCCCGAGGCGTACAAGATCGACCTCAAGGACTTCATCCATCTCGGCGCCTCACCCCGCGCCACGATCGCGCTCACGCTCGCCTCCAAGGCCCACGCCTTCCTCCAGGGCCGCGGCTACGTCACACCCCAGGACGTCAAGAGCATCGGCATGGATGTCCTCCGCCACCGCGTCGCCGTCACCTACGAGGCCGAGGCCGAGGACAAGACCAGCGAGACGGTGATCCAGAAGATCTTCGACGAGATGCCGGTTCCCTGACCTGAGAACAAGGAGTCCCCCCGTGTCCGTGTCCAGATCCCGGAACCTCAACCTCTCCATGAACCGTAAAGGTAGGGCGGGCAGTCCCTTGCCCGCCGCCCTGCCGGGGCTACCTGAAGGTGAGCCTCCAAAGGCCGGCGCGCAGCGGAGTGCGCGCCCTACCCCCTGCACCGGTTCAGGGTCCCAACGCGCGTCGCAACCCGCGGCACGCGACGACGTCCGATGAATCACAGGCGCTCCCTCCCCATCCGTTTTGGAGTGCGGTGGCTTGCCACCGCTTTCCAGACGAGCCCGATTCCCCCGCCATGATCCCGCGCGAGATCCTCAAGAAGATCCGGCAGATCGAGATCCGCACCCAGCGGCTCGTCTCGGAGTCGACCGCAGGCCAGTACCACTCCGCGTTCAAGGGGCAGGGCATGGACTTCGATGAAGTCCGCGAATACCAGCCCGGCGACGACGTGCGCTCGATCGACTGGAACGTCACGGCGCGGATGAACCATCCGTTCGTGAAGAAGTTCGTCGAGGAACGTGAACTCACGGTCATGCTCGTCGTCGATCTCAGCGGCTCGGGCCTGTTCGGATCCTGCGACTACACCAAGCGCGAGCTCGCCGCCGAGATCGCCTCGGTGCTCGCCTTCTCCGCCATCCGCAACCACGACAAGGTCGGCCTGATCCTTTTCACCGAGGGCGTTGAGAAATTCATCCCCCCGCGAAAAGGCCGGCGCCACGTCCTGCGCGTCATCCGCGAAATCCTGTTCTTCGAACCGCAGAAGCGCGGCACCGACGTCCATGCCGCGCTCGATTTTCTCCAGCGCGTGCAGACCCGCCGCTCGGTGGTCGTGCTCGTCTCCGATTTCCTCGGCCAGACCCACACCGCGCGGACGGAGATCGCCTCTCATCTCCAGCGGGGCGTCGTGTTCAGCGGCACCCTCGGGCAGATCTCGCTCTCCGCCCTGCGCCGCGCCCGCCGCCGCCATGACGTGGTCGCGGTCCAGGTGGTCGACCGCTTCGAACTCGAACTGCCGCCTCTGGGCCGCATGATCTTCAAGGATGCCGAGACCGGCGAGGTGCTTGAGATCGACACCGGAAACCGCATCCGCCGCGAGGCCTTCAAGGAACGCCAGCGCCGTACCCAGCGCGAACTCGAGAAGCTGTTCCGCGCCGCCGCCATCGATTTCATCCAGCTCCGCACGGACCAACCCTACGGCTCCGCCCTCGCCAAATTCTTCGAGACCCGAGAAAAGCGCCGGCTTCGCGGCTGACCTGTCGGCGACCCGATGAAGACCAACGCCCCACCGCCGATCGCCGGCACCAACCCGCCCGCCCCCCAGCAACTGCAGGACATCGTCGGGCCGGTCGGTATCGTCGACGTCCGCCAACTGCTCCTCATCGGCGCCGTCACGCTGGTCGTCCTCGCGCTCGCCGCGTGGCTGGGCCGGATCTGGTGGAAACGCCGACAGGCGCGCCTCGCCGCCCTGCCTCAGGGACCGCCTCCCCTGCCTCCCCACGAACGGGCTCGACGTCGCCTCGACGACGCGCTCCGGTTCATCGGCGACCCCGACCGATTCTGCACGGAGGTCTCGGTCATCCTCCGCGAATACGTCGAGGAACGGTTCGGGTGGAACGCCCCCGACCGCACCACCGAGGAATTCCTGCTCCAGGTGCGCGACCGGGCTGAACTCGGCGGTGGCCACAAGGAAGTGCTCCAGGATTTCCTCACGCGCTGCGATTTCGTGAAATTCGCGAGATACGAACCCACGGAGAACGAACTCCGCGCGCTCCAGCTCGTGGCGGTTCGATTCGTGTCCGAGACGATTCCTCCTCCGCCTCCATCGGGCTTTTCATCCGCAGGCGCGACCCTGGCCGCCGGACCCACGACAGCGACGTGATGAACCCGAACTTCAACCTGTCGTTCGCGCATCCGTGGTTCCTGTTGCTGCTGGCCGGGCTGCCGCTGCTTGCGTGGCTGCGCCGGCGGAAGGTCCGCGACACGGCGTTCCTCTACTCGTCGCTCCAGCTTGTCCGCGGTGTGGCCTCCCTCACCCGCTCCCGCGCCGCCACGGTCCTCCGGCAATTGCGCTGGCTCGCCCTGACCGCCCTCATCCTCGCCCTCGCCCGGCCGCGCCTCGGCGAAGGCGATGTCACGGTGAAAGCCAGCGGCATCGACATCGTGGTCGCGATGGACTTCTCGATGAGCATGGCGGCCGAGGATTTCGAGCTCGCCGGCAAACGCGCCAACCGCGTCGCGGTCCTCAAGGACGTCCTCCATAATTTCATCGAGAAACGTGACGGCGATCGGATCGGTCTCGTGGTCTTCGCCGGTCGCGCCTACGTGGCGGCACCGATGACCCTCGACCACGGCTTCCTCTTCCAGCGGCTCGACCAGCTCCGGCTCGGCGTGGTGGAGGATGGCACCGCCATCGGATCGGGCCTCACCGCGGCGCTCAATCGCATCCGCGACCTCCCGTCGAAGAGCCGCATCGTGATCCTCATGACCGACGGCCAGAACAACGCCGGCAAGATCCCGCCCATGACCGCCGCCGATGCCGCCCAGGCCCTCGGCGTCAAGGTCTACACCATCGGCATCGGCACCCGCGGCGTCGCTCCGTACCCGCAGACCGATGTGTTCGGACAAGTCCGGTACGTCCCCATGCAGGTCGACATCGATGAGGATCTCCTTCGCAAGATCGCCGATCGCACCGGCGGGAAATACTACCGTGCCTCCGATACCGCGGCGTTCCGGCACATCTACGACGAGATCGACCGCCTCGAGAAGACGGAGGCCGAGGTGAAGAAATACCAGCGTTACGACGAGGTTTTCGGCTGGTTCGCCGTGCCGGGCTTCGTGCTGCTGCTGCTCGAGATCGCCCTCGCCAACACCGTCTGGAGGAAGCTGCCATGAACTTTGGACATCCCGGCATCCTGTTCCTCGTCACGCTTCTCGTCCCGTTGCTCACCGGATTTTTCTGGTGGTCCTGGCGCACTCGCCGCCGGCTCATCAGTGAATTCGTCCCGCCCCGGCTTCAGGCCACTCTCACCGTCGGATTCTCCCCACGCCGCGCCGCGGGTCGCTCCGCGATCCTGGTCCTGGCCGTCGCCGCCCTCCTCGTCGCGCTCGCCCGTCCCCGGCTCGGAGCTGGCGCCGTGGAGGTCAAGCAGCGCGGGCTCGACATCATCATCGCCATCGACACCTCGCGCTCGATGCTGGCCGAGGACGCCGGCCCCGGCATTTCTCGGCTGCAACGAGCGCGATTCGCCGCGCTGGACCTGGCCAAGTTGGCGAAGCGGGATCGCGTCGGGCTCGTGGCCTTCGCCGGCAGCGCGTTTCTCCAGTGCCCGTTGACCGTCGACGACGAGGCGTTCCGCCAGAGTGTCGACGCCCTCGATACCGGCATCATCCAGCAGGGCGGCACCGCCATCGGCCCGGCCATCAACTCCGCTCTCGAGGCCTTCGGCACCGATCGCGACAACGTCCGCGTGCTGGTGATGTTCACCGACGGCGAGGAACACGAGACCGGCGCCGTGGATGCCGCCGAACGTGCCTCCAACCACGGGCTCCGCATCTTCACGGTCGGCGTCGGTTCCGCACGCGGCGACATCATACGGATCCATGACAAGGACGGCGCCACTTCCTACCTCAAGGATGACAAGGGCAACGTCGTGAAATCAGCGCTGAATGAGACGCTCCTCCGCGAGGTGGCATCCAAGACCGGCGGGTTCTATCTTCCGCTCCAGGGCGCCCGTGCCATGAACGAGCTTTTCACCCGCGGCCTTGAGCCGCTTCCACGCGCTGACATCGCGTCCCGCGTGATGGACCAGTTCTACGAGCGCTACCAATGGCCGCTCGGTCTCGCGATCCTGCTTCTCATCTGGGAAACCCTCATGCCCGAACGTGCCCGTACCCAAGGCGCCCTGCGACCCATGCGTTTCTCCCATCCCGCCATGGGCTCCGGGATCGCACCCCTCCTGTTCCTCGCGCTCAGCCTCGCCCTCTCAGGCACCGCCATCGCCTCCCCAGGCTCCGCGCTCCGCCAATACAACCGCGGCGAATACGATGCCGCCCGCGAGGAATACGAGCGCCTCGCCCAATCCCGACCCGACGACCCGCGCTACCATTTCAACGCCGGCACCGCCGCCTACCGGTCCGGCAACTTCACCAACGCCGCCCAGGGTTTCCTCGGATCCCTGTCCTCCCAGGACCTCAAGCTCCAACACGACGGCTACTACAACCTCGGCAACGCCGAATACCGCCTCGGCGAACAGGTCTCCGATCCCAAGGTCCGACAATCCTCATGGGAACAGGCCATCCGCAGCTTCGAATCCGCCCTCAAGCTCGACGCCAAGGATCCCCGTGCCCGACAGAATCTCGAGTTCGTCCGCCAGCGCCTCGACGAATTGAAGCAGCAGCAACAGCAGCAGAAAGGCGATGGCAAGGATCAGGACAAGGACAAGGACGACAAGGATAAGGACAAGGATAAGGATAAGGACCAGCAGAAGAAGGACTCGAAGCAGGATAAACAGGACAAGCAGGACCCGAAGGATTCCAAGGAGGACGAGTCCAAGGATCAGCAGTCCTCCGACGACAACAAGGAGGGCAAGGACCCGAAGCAGGACGAGCCCAAGCCAGGCGAGGATCCGAAGAAGGATCCGAAGAAGGACCAACCCCAGCCCAAGGACGGCAAGGACCCGTCCAAGCAGGGTAGCGAGGCGAAGGACCCGCCGAAGGAGGGTGATTCGGCACCGCAGGACGCCGGCGATCAGGCCCCTCCCGGCCAGATGACCCCGAAGCAGGCCATGCGCCTCCTTGAGACCGCGCGGGGCGAGGAGAAGATCATGCCACTCGAGAAACGCCGCGCCCGAGCGCGCGTGGTGAAGGATTGGTGAGATGCAGGACTCCGATCTTCCACGCTCTGCGGGGCAGAACCTCCTCGAGGTTCCCCCGGTCGGGATGACCTCCTGCCGGCACGGGGCGGCCTTTTGGGCCCTCATCGCCCTCGTCCTCCTCCCGCTGTTCGGCCCGGCGATTTCCTCCTTTGCGCTGGGCATCTCCGCGACGCTCGAGCGCGACGTTGTGGGGCTCGGCGACGTCGTTCAACTCAACGTCCAGGTGGATGGCGGAGGCAACGAACTCCCCGAGATCCCGGATGTTCCCGGGCTCCAGATCCAGCGCGTCTCAACCAGCCGCCAGATCCAATTCGTCAACGGCCAGCAGTCGGCGCTTCTCCAGCTGGGCTATGCGGTCGGCACCCAGAAGACCGGCACCTACCGGATCGGACCGATCACGGTGAAGATCAGCGGCAGGACGTACGCGACCGAGGCGCTGGGTCTTCGCGTCGTGGCGGCGAATGATCCTGCCGCCGCCCGGAAGGACGGGCTCGACAAGGCCGCGTTCATCCAGCTCGTCCTGCCAAAGCCCGAGGTCTACGTCGGTGAGACATTCGTCGCCGAAGTCCATCTGTACGCCATCGGCGGGAGCGTGGAGCAGGCCCCGCAGATCGGGGCGGACGGCTTCACGGTCGGCAAGATGCAGAACCTCCGCGCCGAGCCGAACATCCGCACCAACGATCGCGTCTACAGCCGGGTCCGGTTCCTTCTCCCGATGACCGCCGCCCGGGCCGGCGACCTCGAAGTATCGGCGAACAACTGCGTGTTGAACCTCCAGGTTTCCAGGCGACAGGGATTCACGGACGCTTTCGATGAAATGTTCGGAGGCCGTGAGATGCGCCGGCTCAGCCTCGTGACCGACCCCGTGAAGCTCAAAGTCCTGCCGCTTCCAACCGCCGGACAACCGGCCGGGTTCAACGGAGCCGTCGGCGATTTCCAGCTCGCCCTCAGCGCCTCCCCGACCAACCTCCAGGCCGGTGATCCCATCACGCTTCACCTCCTCATCTCCGGCCGCGGCAATTTCGATTCCGTCGCCATCCCCGAGCAACCGGCCTGGCGCGCCTTCCGCACCTATCCCCCCACCTCCAACTTCGAGCCCCAGGATGGATTCGGTTTTTCCGGCCTGAAAAAATTCGAGCAGGTCCTCACCCCGGAATCGTCCGACATCACCGAGCTTCCGCCGTTCCTGTTCAGCTTCTTCAATCCCAGCCGCCGCGCCTACCAGACGCTGCGGTCCGCGGTCACCCCGCTTCATGTGACCCCGGGTGCCAACACACCGAACGTTCCTGACCCGGCCAACACCGCCGCAGGTGCCGCCCCCAGCAAGCCGGAACTCGCCCCGCTCAAGGCACACCTCGGACCCGTCGCCGCCGCCACCCCAGCGACGTGGCTTGGCGAACCCTGGTTCCTCACCCTCAACCTCCTGCCGCCCCTCGCCTGGATCAGTGCCCGGTCCTGGCGGAAACTCCGCGATCGCCACGCCGCGGATTCGGCAGCCCGTCGCAAGGATCGCCTCCTGCGCCAGGTCGCCTCGGGCCTTGCAAGCCTCGAAAAACTATCGCTCGCGGCCGACGCCGAAGGCTTCCACGCCTCTCTCTTCCGGGTGCTTCAGGACGCCGTGGCCGCGCGCACCGGCCAACCCCACGCATCGATTACAGAAGGAATCCTCGATACCGCGCTGGCGGCCCACGGACTCGCCCCGGAAACCGTCGCCGCGCTGCATGCCCTCTTCCGGGCCTGCAACCAGGCGCGCTACGCACGCCAGGCGACGCCCGGCGACCTCAATGCGCTGCGACTGCAGGCGGTCGAGGCCACCCGCGCTCTCCAGGCCCCACCGGCTGAAGTGCGGTGACGGGCGCCGGATTTCCGCCCTGATTCTGGGCTTGGACACCGCCCGAAGCTGAAGAAGAGTCCCGGAACCAGTTTTCCTATGAAACCCGAAGTCATCCTGTGGGGCTATGTCGTGCTGCTGCTCATCGGCGGCGTCATCGGCTACGTCAAAGCCAAGAGC
>CAIMTB010000303.1 GCA_903844265.1 uncultured Verrucomicrobiota bacterium | reverse complement strand
GCCGCCCTGACGTTCACAACTTGCGCGACGACGCTGCTCATCGCACAGCCGGGCGCCGCGCTGGACCCCCTGACGTCGTTCGTCCTCAACCCGACGGCCGCACCCGCAAAGCCCGACACAAACCCAACCCCCGCGGCCGCGGTCGCGGAGGCACAGCCCAGTTCCCCAACCCCACCGCCATCGACGCCAACGCCGCCAACCGACACCAACGGCCCCGCCGTCCTGATCGAGGTAAGGTTCTTCGAGGATCTGGAGGGCGCGCGCCCCAATCCCGGCCCCCACGGAAACCCCTGGCTCGCAAAACTCTTTCCCGCAGTCGGAACCTCCGACCCGCCCGCGCGCACGGTGCAACCCACCGGGGACCTTCCCGGGGCACGCTCCGCTGACGCGGCGAACATCCGCATCGACCTCTCCGAAACCGACGGCCAGACCGCCGTGATCGACGAGCCTCAACTCCGTGAACTCCGCGAGCGGCTCAAGAAAGGCCCGGGCCTGGAAACCATCGCCATGCCCAGGATCCAGACCCGGAGTGGGGTGGCCGCCATGTTTTCGGTGGGCAACCTGACCACCTTGGTCACGGGCGTGGGAACCACGTCGTCCCACGGCACCAACGGCGCGGCCGTCAATTACCGGACCGAACCGGTCCAACTCGGGGCTACGGTCGAAATCCAGCCGGATCAGATCGATGGCCGATGGCGGATCGGGGTGAAGGCCAGACTTTCCGAGTTCCTGGGCTACGACGACCCGGGTCCGTTTCCCGCGGTGACCCACGGCGATGCCAACGCCACCCCGCTCACCGCCGTCCTCCCACTTCCCCGCCTGCGCCAACGCGAGGCCTCGGGGGAGGCCCACCTCGCCGCCGGTGAAAGCCTGCTCCTTCGCGGCCCGATCGCCGACCGCCCGGTCAAGGTCCGGGGCGGCTGGTTCCGCAGGGAACGAACCGAGATCCAGCACCGCCGGCTGTACATCCTCGTCACCCCGGGTCCTACGACGATTCCCTGAGAGACGTCTCGGGCCGTCCATCCCCGATTTGGCGCTGGTGGTCGACGAACCGCTCCCCGTGCGACTCACGAACGTGGGGGTGGCGGACGGCCACGGGCGGACCCGACGCGGTGGCCTGGGGCGTGCTCACGCAGGCACCCAACCCAGCTCCAACTCCATCACCAGATCGCAGCGACAGACATTCGGACTCCCGGACACGATGCGGAACCCACGCCGCTCGTACAGCGCCACCGCCTCCCGCAACACCCGCGCCGTCTCCAACACCACCCGCCGCGCCCCGCGCACCTTCGCCTCCGTCAGGCCTCGCTCCAACATCCCCCGGCCAAAGCCCCGCCCGCGACAGCCGCGATCCAGGTACATCTTCCGGATTTCAAATGTAGTCCCATCCACCGCGTGCACGCCCACGCTGCCAACAATGTGATCGGTCGGATCCACCAGAACGCCGAACCACCCACCCACCTGCGGGTAATGCGCGCCGATATCGAACAGGTCAGCATCCGCGCCCCCGGGATCAGGTTTCAGCCCGTATTCCTCGAGGACGCGGAAGACCAGCGAACGAACCGCATCGGAATCGGCGGTCGTTGCCGGGCGCAGCAGCCATTCCCGACCCGAGGCCGTGGACGGCAACGCGGTCATCGTTCAGACAGACGGACTATTTCGGGAGATACTCGCGCGGGTCCACGATGTGACCGGCAAGGGCGCTGGCCGCGACGGTCGCAGGCGAAGCGAGGAAGACCTGCGATTCCTTGTGTCCCATGCGGCCCGGGAAATTCCGGTTGGTCGCACTGATGCACTTCAGCCCGCCTTCGTTCATGCGACCGAAGGTGTCGACAGGCCCGCCGAGACACGCCGCGCAACCGGCGTTCTCCGTCATCCGCACCCCGGCCCCCACGAGGATTTCCCAGATCGTCTCGGAACCCCAGCGGGTCCCCTGCAGTTCCTGCACAATCCCCGGCGTGGCCGGGACGCCGAAGGTGTCGATCACCACGCGCCGCCCGCGAACCACCTGGGCGAACGCCACGAAATCACTGGTCTTGCCGCCGGTGCACGAACCGATGTACGCGCGGTCGAGCTTCACCGAGCCCAATTCCTTCGCCGTCTTCCGCTGGCCCGGATCGGGATGGCAGGCGACCGTCGGCTCAAGACGATCAAGGTCGACCACGTGCTCGGAGAGAAACGCCTGATCGGCATCGGCTTCGACGGGATCAAACGACGTGCGGGTTCCGTTCAGGCCGGTCCGGGCCTCGACGTATTCGGCGGTGCGGGCATCGAACGGGAAGATGGCGTTCTTGCCACCGGCCTCGATGGCCATGTTCGCAATGGTCATGCGGTCATCCATCGAGAGGCTCGTGATACCGGGCCCATCGAACTGCATGGCGCGATAGGTGGCGCCATCGAAACCGATCTCGCCGATGACATGGAGGATGATGTCCTTGGCCATGACCCCGCGCTGAAGCCGGCCTTCGAGCCGGAACCTCATGGTCTCGGGAACCTTGATGAGCAGGCGACCCGTGCCCATGACGAAACCGGCGTCCGTGTTGCCGATGCCGGTCGCGAATTCGTTGAAGGCCCCCGCCATGCAGGTGTGGGAATCCGTGCCGAACAGCACCTCACCCGGACGCGTATGCCCCTTCGCCGCAAGCGCCGCGTGGCACACCCCCGCGTACTGGTTGCCGAACTGCCGCTTCAGCAACCCCTTCGAGGTGTCGAACTTCCAACCCCCCTTCGGATCGTCGACCACGTCGTAGAAATACGGCAATTCCTGCTCCCGCGCGAAGTCCCGCAAGATGTCGACGTTGCGGTTCGACTTCGAATCAGCCGTGAAAATGTAGTGGTCGGGAATGATCACCACGCGGTCCCGGTCCCAGACCTTGGCGTCACGCCCGAATTCACGCTGGAAAACCCCGATTGTTCCCGGGCCGCACACGTCGTGCGTCATCAGGACGTCCGCCTTCACCCAGATGTTTTCGCCAGCCTGCACGCGCGCCTTGCCGGCCGCGCGGGCGAGGAGTTTCTCGGTCAATGTCATGTGCGTCTCTCGACCCCGCAAAACTAGGCCCACTTCGCCAGGACACGCAACGGCGCTCTCGCCCCACGAACTTTGCACGACCGCTCGCGATTCGGATGTGGACTGCGGTTGGCTTGCAAAGCAGCAGCAAGCTGCCGCACTCCAAATCGGCTCGGATCCGAGCCCCCAACCGCAGATTCCTTTTGCTCCACAGCCCCCGCCGTTGGCTGACTGCCCCCCGCCCTCGATGAAAAACCTCCGGACCCACGCCCCCCTACGCCCCCTGGCCCTCGCCCTCCTCCTTGCCGCGACCGCGACGGCGCCCCTGGCCCGCGTGTCCCGGGCCGAACTACCCCCGCTGATCCCGCGCCAAACCCTCCTCGGAACCGCCGAAGCCGAGGCTCCGCTCATCTCCCCCGACGGCTCACAACTGGCCTGGGTCGCCCTCACCAACGGCCTCCCGAATCTCTGGGTCCGCAGCGTCGCCACCAACGACACCCGCCTCCTTTCCCGCGATCCCCGTGGCAGCGTCCAACAGCCCCTCTGGCAATTCGACGGCCAGGCCGTGCTCTACCTCCAGGACACCGACCCCGCCGGGACTCCCCACCTCATGCAGGCCCACGTCGCGTCCGGCAACATCCGCGACCTCACCCCCTTCACCGGCGTCCAGGCCCGCATCGTCGCCATCAGCCCCAAACGCCCCGACGAAATCCTCGTCGCCCTGAACCTCCGCGACCGACGAGGCCTCGATGTCTTCCGCATCGACCTCCGCTCCGGCGGTCTCGGCATGGACACCGAAGGTTCCCCGGACACGACCGGCTGGTATGCCGACTCCGATCTGTCCATCCGCCTCGCCCAACTGATCCTACCCGACGGCACCTTCGCCCTCGGCTCCCGCCCCGACGCACGTTCCATGTGGCGACCCATCCTTCGCTGGGGTTCGGATGATGCCCTCGGACGCGTCATCGGCTTCGGCCCAGGTGGCAGCAATGTCTGGCTCGTCTCCAGCGTCCAGGCCCCCGCCCCGCGCCTCCTCGATATCCGTCTCGACACCGGAGCCACGGTGATCGCGGCCCAGGACCCCAGGTTCGACGTCACCTCCGTCCTGCTTCACCCCGCGTCGAACACCCTCCAGGCCGTGCAGATTTACCGATCCCGCGCGCAATGGCACCTCGCCGATCCCTCGATGATGACCGACTTCGAGGCACTCCGGAAATTCCGCAACGCCGATGTCGACGTCCTGTCGCGCGACCAGAGAAACCGCCTCTGGACGGTGAGCTTCACCTCGGATACCGCGCCCGTCCTCTACGCGCTCTACGACCGGGAAACGCGGAAGGTCACCCCGCTCTTCTCCGAACGATCAGCGCTCGAAGACGCCACGTTTGCCGGAGTCCGACCCATCACCTTCAAGGCGCGTGACGGATCCGATCTCGAGGGCTACCTCACGTTGCCCCCAGGGCTTGAGCCCAAAAATCTCCCGGCCGTCGTCCTCGTCCATGGCGGCCCGTGGTCACGCGTCGCCTGGGGTTTCGATCCGGAAGCCCAGTGGCTTGCCAATCGCGGGTACGCGGTTCTCCAGATCAACTTCCGCGGATCCACCGGCTACGGCAAGGACCACCTCAACGCGGGGGACAAGGAATGGGGCGGAAAGATCCTCACCGATCTGATCGACGGGAAGAATTGGGCGGTCGAGCACGGGACGATCGACGGCAATCGAGTGGCCATCATGGGTTCCGGCTTTGGTGGCTACGCCACCCTCGCCGCCCTCGCTTCCTACCCCAGGCTGTTCAAGGCCGGCGTCAGCCTCGCCGGCCCGCCCAGCCTGCCCACCATGATCGAGTCCTTCCCGGGCACCACCAGCGCCATGCGCAAGTTGCTCGAGAAACGGGTCGGCCATCCCAGGACAGACGCGGAAAAACTCGGCAACCAATCCCCCGCGTCACGACCCGGCGCCATCATCGCACCTCTCCTCGCCGCCACCACCGGCCGGGATCCCCAGATCGACCTCAAGGAAATGGACCAGTTCGTCGCCGCGATCCGGGCCGAAGGCCATTCGGTTGATTACCTCTATTTCCCCGACGACACCGCCGCGCTGCGGGACTTCACCCATCGCCTCCAATTCGCCGCCGAGGTCGAGGCCTTCCTCGCCAAACACCTCGGAGGCCGCGCGGAACCCATCCCCGACGGCCTCAGGAACGACAAACTGCGGCGCTGATCAGAATCGCTCGCCCCGGATGGCCCCACGCGGCCGAGATCAACCTCGGTGACTCATAGCGGGACAGGTCTTTTATGACATTATTCCTCGGCAATTCCCGGATCCTCGACATCCCATGGAAGCCCCGCCCCGCCTGCGCTCTCCCGGAATAGCTATGAAAGACCTGTCCCTTCATTTGATTCGCCCCTGGCGCAACCCGGTCAGGGTCGGAAATCATTGCCCTGCCATCCCCCCTAATCTGTATTGTTGACATCTCATCAGTCGATAGGATTGCATCACTCCCGTGGCTGATAGCCGTCCAACAAGCACCCGTTACCGCGCCCTGATCCAACTCCTGCGGACCGCCGAGGACCTCTGGAATGCCAGCCGCGTCTTCTTCGCCCGCTGGAAACTCAGCCCCAGCCAATTCAACCTCCTCAACCTCCTCAGCGGTGAGCCGGATGGGTTATCTCAATCGTCGCTAAGTCGACTGTTGATTATGCATCGGTCAAACGCCACAGGACTGGTCGATCGACTCGAGGAACGAGGGCTTGTCGTCCGTCGCAATCACCCCGAGGACCGTCGCGCCTATCAGGTCATCCTCTCCCCGAAAGGCACCGAACTCCTGCAGGAAATCTACCCTCACTACTACGCCGCCGCCGACCGCGTGTGGGCCGACATCCCCGAGGACCGCGTTTCCCAACTCCTCGACGAACTGCAAGGCCTGGCCCGCGAGGCCGCGGCGGTGGCCAGCGACGAGGCTCCCGCCCTGGCCGCAGATCCCGCTCCCAGCGATGCCGCGATGGGAACCTCACGCAAAGATCGCGCGACCAACCGACCCGACGACGGTCTTCGAACCACGGACCTGTGAGCAGCGGCGCACCCCACCCCAGCACGGAGACGCCCCGGAAGCCACCCGCGCGCCGGTGCGTGGACCCAACCCGCCCGCTCCCGATCGCTCGCCCGCCCCGGCTTTCAGCGCCTTGACCACGCCCACCGCTCCCGCTCTGTTTTCCGGAAGTCGCCCCCATCCCCGGCCCCAACGCGAAAAATCGTCCGCACCGAACATGCCATGAACACGCTGCTCCGCTGGCTCGCCCAGATCTTCTTTCGCTTCCGCGCCTACAACACGGAGGTCCTCGACACCCCCGGCCCGGTGCTTCTGCTGCCGAACCACCTCTCGTGGCTCGACTGGCTGTTCCTCGGCGTCTTCCTCGACGACGACTGGAAGTTCGTGACCTCGAACGAGACCGCCCAGACGAGCTGGCTCCACCGGAAAATGATGATCAACAAGCGGACCTTCCCCATCGACGTCGCCTCCCCGTACGCCGTGAAACGCATGGCGGAGTTCCTCGAGAACGGGGGCCGAATGGTCCTCTTCCCCGAGGGCCGGTTGTCGCAGACGGGCAGCCTGATGAAGCTCTTCGATGGCACGGGGTTCCTGATCTTCAAGACCCGGGCCAAGGTCATCACGGCCTACCTCCGCGGCGCGGGCCGCCTTCCACTCTCCCCCAACCCCGCCTGGCATCGGTTCTTCACGCCGGTCAGCGCCCACTTCAGCAATGCCCTCGTGCCACCCCACCCCGGGGATGTCAGCACCACCGAGGCACGCGGCAAACTCACCGCCTGGCTGCGGGACCAGATGGTCCTCCAGCAGTTCCAGACCGAAATGGATTTCGCCCCCGGCCACCTCCTCGACGCCATCGTCGAAATGGGCCGCCGCATCCCGGGCTTCGTCGTGCTCCGCGACGCCACCCAGCAATCCCTCACCTATCGCAAGCTGCTCGTCGGCGCGGGGCTGCTCGCTGAAAAATGGCGCGCCCTGCTCTCGCACTCGCACCCCCACGTCGGCGTCCTGCTGCCCAACGTCAATGCCGCCGCCGTCACGATGGTGAGCCTGTGGGCGGCCGGAAAAGTCCCGGCCATGCTCAACTTCTCCACCGGCCCCGCGGTGATGCTCAAGTGCTGCGAACTCGCCGGACTGAAGCAGGTCATCACCTCCCGCCTGTTCCTCAAACGCGCCAAGATCGACCCGGAACCCTTCGCCGGCGCCGGCATCGAACTGGTCTATCTCGACGACGTCCGCGACAGGATCGCATCGGGCGAAAGAATCGCCGCGTTCGCCCGCTCGTTTCTCGATGGTTTCAAGCCGCTCCTCGAGCATCGCGTTCCCGAGACGAACAACACCGCGGTGATCCTGTTCACGAGCGGTTCCGAGGGACTTCCCAAGGGCGTCGAACTCACCCATCGCAACCTCCTCGCAAACCTCCGCCAGATCCTCTCGTTCCTCGACATCACCGACCAGGATCGCTTCTTCAACGCGCTGCCGTTGTTCCATTCGTTCGGCATCATGGCCGGCGTGGTGGCCCCGCTCGTCCGCGGCGTCTTCTGCTTCCTCTATCCCTCGCCTCTCCACTACCGGATCGTGCCCTCCCTCGTCTACGACACGAACGCCACGATCATGTTTGGCACACCCACGTTCCTCAACGGCTACTCGCGCAAGGCGCACCCATACGACTTCCGCTCCGTTCGCATCATGGTCACCGGCGCCGAGAAACTGCAGGACGCCACGTTCCAAACCTATTCCAGGAAATTCGGCATCCGCGTCCTCGAAGGCTACGGCGCCACCGAATGCAGCCCGGTCGTCTGCATCAACTCCCTGCTCGAACCACGCCCAGGTTCCGTCGGCCGCTTCCTCCCGGGCATGGAATGGAAACTCGAAAACCTCGACGGCGTTCCCGAGGGCGGCCGGCTGTTCGTCCGCGGCCCCAATGTCATGAAGGGCTACCTCAACGCCGACGCCAACGCCAAGTTCCTCGCCCTCGACGGCTGGTACGACACCGGCGACATCGTGAAGGTCGACCCCGACGGCTTCGCCCACGTGCTCGGGCGTTTGAAACGCTTCGCCAAGATCAGCGGTGAAATGGTCAGCCTCACCGCGGTCGAGGATGCGCTCGCCGGCGCCTTCCCGGAATTCGGACAACGCTGCCAGATCGCGGTGGTCTCCGTGCCCGACGAGGACAAGGGCGAGAAACTGATCGCCGCGTCGAACGAGCCCAGGCTTCTCCTGGAGAACCTCCGAGCCGTGATCAAGGCCAAGGGCTTCAGCAATCTCTGCGCCCCGCGCGAACTCCGCTTCGTGCGCGAAATTCCCAAGCTCGGCACCGGCAAGACCAACCACCGGGAACTCACCCGCGAGATCCTCGAAACAACGCCGTGAACCCGGCATCGCGAGCCCTTTCCAGGTGGCGCCGCATTGCCCGCCCTCTCCCTGTCCTCGCGCTGGTCGGCACCGCGTCGCTGCTCGCACTGCGCGTCCTCCTTTTCAGCGGCCCGTTCCAGAAAGTCACACCCCTGCCCGGCGCGCCGATCGTCGATCTCCATTGCCATGCCGCCGGCATCGGCGCCGGCAACAGCGGCTGCTTCGTCTCACCCGCCCTACGTTCCAACTTCCGATTCCACGCCTATCTCAAGGCCTTCGGGACCACCGAACAGGAGTTGTCCACCCACGGAGACTCGATCCTCCTCGATCGACTGTCCGAGAACCTCGCGCGCAGCCGCCATGTCCGCGCCGCCGTCGTCCTGGCCATGGACGGCGTGGTCGACCCCCAGGGCCGGCTCGACACCCGACGCACCGAAGTCTACGTCCCCAACGAATTCGTCGCCGACGCCACCCAACGCCACACCAACCTCCTCTTCGGCGCATCGATCAATCCTCATCGCCTCGACGCTTTGGAACGTGTCGACGACTGCGCCCGCCGCCACGCGGTCCTGGTGAAATGGATCCCGTCGACCATGGACATCGATCCCGCCGACCCCCGGCTCATCCCATTCTATCAGCGCCTCCGGCAACACGGACTGATCCTGCTTTCCCACACCGGAAGTGAACATTCGTTCACCTCGTCCCGTGACGAACTCTCCGATCCCTGGCGCCTCCGGCTCCCGCTCGAACAAGGCGTCATCGTCGTCGCCGCCCACACCGCCCCCGGAGCCCGCCTTTCGCGCGGCGGCG
This sequence comes from uncultured Verrucomicrobiota bacterium, assembly GCA_903844265.1. GTDB lineage: Bacteria > Verrucomicrobiota > Verrucomicrobiia > Limisphaerales > CAIMTB01 > CAIMTB01. Next base: position 11,268 of record CAIMTB010000303.1, on the reverse strand, counting down.
CGAGCGAGGAACTGCGCCGATTGATGCGCGAATTCCCGAACCTCTACGCAGACATCTCCGCCCTCACCCTCCTCAACCGTCAAGGCGCGCTGGAAGCGGCGTTTGGCGCGGAGGAATTCCGAGGCCGGCTCGTGTATGGCACGGACTACCCGCTCATCAACACGCCCCTGGTTTCGTCGTGGTATTTCCCGCTCCACCTCACGCTGCGCCAATCTCGCGAGATCGGGTCCCTCACGAGCCCCTGGGACCGCGACGTGGAGCTCAAGCACGCCCTCGGCGTCCCCACCGACGTCTTCGAGCGCACGGCAGGCCTCATCGAAAAAGCCCGAAATCGGTAACAGCCGGAAACCACGCCCCTTCCCCCGCGAGGACGGTCTCCGGCATGGAGCGCGGTGACTCGTCACCGCTTTGCATCCCGTGGAGCGAAGCCCCGGCGCGGGCATGAACCCCGGGCTTCCCTCGGCGCCCGGGTCCCATCATCTCCCGTGAGCCCCGGCTTGCCGGGCGCACCATCCTCGGCTCTCATGTCGCCCCGTCACCCAAGACCTCAATCCCATGAAGCCATTATTCGCCTCCATGTTCAGCGCGCTCGCCGCGCTGGCCATCACCGCGTCGGCCACAGCAGCCGACTTGTCCCAACAACTCGGCATCCAAACCTGGACCCTTCGCAACCTGAAGTTCGAGCAGGTCGTCGAGTTCGCGAAAAAACACGGGATCAAGAATCTCCAGATGATCGGGAACCACATGGACCCGAAGGCCCCCCTCGAGGAGACCCGGCGCAAGAAGGCCGTCCTCGATGCCGCCGGCCTCAACGTCTACACCTTCGGCGTCGCCGGCACCTCGCTCGACAAGGAGGACAACCGCAAACTCTTCGAGTTCGCGAAAGTCATGGGCATCAAGGTCATCGTCGTCGAACCCCCGGACTACAAGATCTTCGACAACCTCGAGGAACTCGTGAAGGAGTACGACATCCGGATCGCCATCCACAACCACGGCATCCGCAGCCTCTACGGCAACCCCGCCGTCGTCCGCGCCCTCATCAAGCACCGCGATCCCCGCATCGGCGTCTGCATGGACGCCGGCTGGATCACCTCGACCGGCATGGACCCCACGCGCGTCTTCAAGGAATACGAAGGCCGCGTCTATGACCTCCACCTGAAGGACAAACGCATCGAGAAAACCGTCGGCGAGGACGTCTCCTTCGACACCCACATCGGCGAGGGCGTCGGCAAACTCGAGAACCTCCTCGCTGAACTCGTCCGCACCAGCTGGCCCGGCGTCCTCGCCATCGAAACCGACAGCGCCGACTTCGCCCGCAACCCCGACGAGTTCGTCGACAAGGCCAAGGCCTTCGTCGAGAAGAACGGGAAGTAGGACGGGAAGTCATCCGCCCGGAGCGCCGGCATCCCGCCGGCCTTCAGCTCCGCCCGGCAAGCCGCGCCACCTCGAGCAGATTGAGGCCGCGGCTCTTCTGCTGGATCTGGGGCAGGTATTGCTGCTGCAACGACTGCGCCTGACCCAGGAGCGACTGGAATCCCTGCTGCAACTGCAGCCCGTTCAACGAACGCCCGCCGGCATAATACCGGTGGGCGAGTTGGCCCAGGGCCCAGGTCGTCCCGAACGCCATCGCACTCCCGGTGAAGGCACCCGCCAGGCCCCGGCCCAGTCCCCCCGCCAGCGTTCCCAAGAGGCCCTTCATCAGCTTCGTTGCATAACCTTCCAGCACCTGCGAGGTCATCCCGATCCCAGCCGCCGCCAGAAATTCACCGATGTGCCCGCGGTCAAGCTCGTGCCCATATTGCTGCCCAATACGATAAACCAACCGCATCTGAAGCGGGATGATCGCCATCGTCGCCAGCGATCCCGGAAGCATTTCAAGTGCGCCGGCCAGGATGGAGTTGTTCAGGATCATGGACTCGATCTCCGGGTTCGCAGCAGAACCCACGCCCGCCTGGGTTGAAGCCACCGATGCACCGACCCCACGCGAGGCCGAACCGATCACCGGCGGCACACCTCCCGACGTAATCTCATCCGACTGCCTGTCCAGCGGCGCGACCACGGCATCGCCAATGCCCAGTTCGCGCTGAAGCTGCGTGAGGAACGCCGCCTCGGTCTCGTTGCGCCGCCCGTCCGCCTCACAGACGCCCAAAGCCATCTCGTAGGCGAGCATTCGCGCCTCGGGACTCGTCAGCTGGGAGGCAAGTTGGGCGATCGTCACCCGCCGCATCAACACCTCGCGATAAAGCTCCAGCGCATTCAGGCCGGGATTCTTGAAACCCTCGAGCAACTGCCGGATCCGGTCACGTTCAGCGTCGGAATTGGTGCCATCGGCAAAGGCCGCCAGGAGTGAAAGGCCAATCAATGCCCTTTGTTCAGCGTCGCTCATGAACCCACTCTACCCTCCGGATCACCACAAGCCAACCGCGTCCCGCTTCTGAACCGCCCGCCATGGAATCCAATGAAAGACCTGTCCCCTTGCGCGACCTCGGCGTCGCCACTGCCCAGTTCACGCTGAATGAAAGACCTGTCCCTTCATTTGCCGTGGAATCTTATGCAAGGCCTGTCCCTTTGTTTCGATATCTCGAAAAATGCAGGTGTCTTCGCCCTTTGAGCCCGGATCACCCGCCCCCTTATCCGCCCTCCCCCGCTCCCGACTCGCCAGCGACAGTCCCGCCTCCTAATCTCCCACCATGTCGCAGTCGTCGTCTCCCGTCCGCGTCCGCTTCGCCCCATCGCCCACCGGCTACCTCCACATCGGAGGCGCCCGCACCGCGCTCTTCAACTGGCTCCATGCCCGCCACACCGGCGGCACCTTCCTTCTCCGCATCGAGGACACCGACGCCGCCCGCAACACCCAGGAAGCGACCGACGTCATCCTTCGCGGACTCCGCTGGCTGGGGCTCGACTGGGACGAGGGCCCTGCCGACGGAAACCCCACCGGCCCCAGCCGCGGCGATCGCGGGCCGTACTTCCAATCCCAGCGCTCGGAAATCTACCGCCGCCGCATCCAGGAACTCCGCGATCGCGACCTTGCCTACGACGATGACGGCGCGGTGCGGTTCCGCATGACGCGCGAACCGATCGTCATCCACGACCGCATCATCGGCGACATCGCCCGCGCGTTGACCGACCGCGAGGAGGAAAACCCGGACTTCGTCATCGTGCGCCGTGACGGCCTGCCGGTGTTCCATTTCGTGAATGTGGTCGACGACATCGAGATGGGGATCACACACGTCATCCGGGGCGAGGACCACGTCAGCAACACGGCCAAGCACATCGCCCTGTTCCGCGCGTTTGGCGTCCAACCGCCGACCTACGCCCACATCCCGCTCATCCTCAATCCCAACGGTTCGAAGATGAGCAAGCGCGACGAGGGCGCGAGCATCCAGGCCTACATCGACGACGGCTATCTCCCCGACGCGGTCGCCAACTACCTGTGCCTGCTCGGTTGGACGCCCAAGGAAGGTGGCGAGCTGTTCACCAAGGAACAGGCCGCATCCGCGTTCGACCTCTCCGACGTCAACCGCAGCAATGCCCGCTTCGACCTCAAGAAACTCGAGCACTTCCATTTCGAGCACGTCCGCCGACTGGCGCCGCCCAGGTTTGTCGAACTCGGGTCCGCGGTGCTGGCCCGAGCCGGGTTCGATCTGTCGGCCTTCGCCCCCGCCTACATCGCCGCCGCGATCGGCTCCGTCCAGGAGAAGGGCAAGCTGCTGAAGGAACTCCCCGGCTGGGTGGACTTCTATTTCCTCGCGGACGACGCGCTCGTGTTCGATCCGGAGGCGAAGGACAAGGCCCTCGTGTCGACCGCCAGGCCGCTGCTCGCCCAACTCCGCGAACGCTTCGCCGCGCTGCCCGAATTCACGCCGTCCACGCTGGAAGCCGCGCTGAAGGCACTCGCCGCCGAACTCGGCATCAAGGCCGGCCCGCTCGTGCAACCCTGCCGCGTCGCCTGCACCGGCCGCGGCGTCGGCCCCAGCCTCTATCACCTCATGGATATCCTCGGTCGCAGTCGGGTGCTGCGACGCCTCGAGATCGCAGCCGCGCTGATCGCCGGATGACCCCACGCCCCCGGAGGCCCAACCCCATCCCCAACCATGCCCAACGCTGATCATCTCGAAATCCTCTCCCGCGGCGTCGCCGAGTGGAACGTCTGGCGTGCAGCCCACCCGGAGGTCGTCCCCGATCTCACCACCGCAAATCTCGAGGGCGCCGATCTCCCGGCCGTCAATTTCGAGGGGACAGATCTCAGCGGCGCGATCCTCGCCAACGCCAACCTCCGCGAAGCCCGCATGAACGGGGCCAAGGCCATCCGCACCGAAATCAGCGGCACCGATCTCGTCGGTCTTCGTGCCTGGAATGCGGACTTCAGCCGGAGCGACTTCGGCGGTTCACTGCTCACCGGCGCGATCCTCACCGAATCGCGGATCGCCAATGCCAACCTCAGCGGCGCCGAGCTCAATGCCGCTGAACTGTCCTTCACCAACCTCTCCGAGTCCCGCCTTCGAGCCACCGACTTCAGCGAGGCCTGCCTCCACTACACCGACCTCCGCCGCTCCGAACTCACCAACGCAGTGCTGCGCGCCACCCAACTCGTCGGCACCCAGGTCGCCGGCGCAGACTTCACGCGCGCCCGACTCGGCTGGACGCTCCTCGCCGACGTCGACCTCGCCGACGCGCGCGGCCTCCGCGAGGTCGTGCACCTGGGGCCATCGACGATCGGGATCGACACGCTCCTGAAGTCACGAGGAATCATTCCCGAGGAATTCCTCCGGGGCGCAGGCGTCCCAGAAATCGCCCGCGAGGCGTTGCTCTCGAAGGCCCGAGACGCGACGAATTTCGCGTCGCCGTCCTGCTTCATCAGCGGCGAACTGGCTGACGAGGCCTTCGCAGCAAGACTTCACGAGCGGATGGCGCAGGAAGCCATCCGCAGCTGGCTCGTCCCTGAAAGCGTGCGCTCCAGCCGCCAACTCCAGAGGGTCTGGTGGGGCGCCGTCCACTCCGCAGACCGGGTCCTCGTGATCCTGCCGGAACACGAGCGTCCGGGGAGCTGGGGCGGCGGCGACCTGCAGCACGCGCGCGAAACCGAGGCCCGCCTCGACGCGAAGATCCTGATCATGCTCCGGGTGTCGAAGAACCCAAGCGCCGCCCACGGACCCGGCTCCCACGAGGCGCACAACTTCTCGAAATGGAAGAATCCAGCCGGCTTCGAGGCGGCCTTTCAGGCGCTGCTCCGCGAACTGCGACGGTGAACAGGACGCTTCCCGCACCTCCTCACGGGCGCGCCGCGGGAAGCGCAGCCGCGCCTCCGCCAGCCTGCGGCGGCGTCCCCTTCTTCTGATCGCTCCAGGAGACCAACCCGGCCCCGAGCACGATCAACGCCACGCCCGCCCATCGCATTCCACTCACCTGCTCATGCAGAAAAATCTTCGCCGCAAAGGCCGTGATCACGAAACCCAGCGATGTCAGCGGCCACACCAGACTCAGGTCCGCCCGCGACAATAGAAACAGCAGGATCCCGAAGAACGCCGCCTCGAAGGCGACTCCGGTCAGGATGCGGGGATTCGTCACCCCCGACTTGACCAACCGCACGATCTCCGAGACCGACACCCTGTCCAGGTCGCCGATCTCCTTCAGGCCACGGCTCAGGAAGACGACACCGACGGCCTCGAGGAACAGGCCGACGATCAGGATCATCACGAATTTCAGCACGTCACAAATCCTGATAGCGGACCCGCTCAAATCCAAGCCTGCGCACCCGTTCCGCCACCCGCGGACTCACCAGGGCCTCGTACTCGTTCCGGAATCGATCCATGGACGGATGCGAATAAAGCTCAAGATCCCCGTCAGGCAGGCACGGCAGCAGCCGCATCAGGTAATCCTCGTCCACCCACCCATCCTGCAGCAGGCCGTACACGCCGGCGGTGTGCCGGATCCCGAGCCGCTTCAGCACCGGCGCGGCACGACGCGAGAGTCCCGCGAAAACAACCGCGTGGCTCAGCCGGTAGCCCCAGCGCCCCGACGCCGTGCGCCGGCTGATCGCCAACGAATCCCGCGTCAGCCGCATCCGCTCAATCCGCCACTCGCGCGCGTGCTCGGCAAGAAGATCGAAGACCACCGGATGCAGGTGCAGGTGCAGGTGGCCGTTCACGTGATCCAGGACGAGGCCGGTGGCGTGGAAACGCTCGAACTGCGCCGCCAATTCCATCCGCAACTGCTCGCGCAGATCCCGCCGAGCCCAATACCGAAACCCGGCCAGCGGCGCGTTCGAAGAAAATTCCCCGGCACCGTCCACAAGGCCGGGAATCCGATCCGGCCCAAGCACCGCGCGCCCGCAGACGAGGGTCAGGTGCAGGCCCACCCCCAGGGAAGGCGTGGCACGGGCGATCGCGAGGGCCGGCTCAAAGGCGTCCCCCGCCACCATCAGGCTCGCCGTGGTCAGGATGCCGTCCCGATGGGAACGGAGCACCGCCTCGTTGATCGAATCCGACCGGCCGAAGTCGTCCGCATTCACCACCAACCGGCGCCGCGTTCCGCGCTCAGGGAAGGCCATAATTCGGCGCCACCATGCCCACCCGGATGCGGAACCAGGCCCGAAGTATCAGCGCGATTTTCTGCCACCGGTTGATCCGCACCAGGGTCGGCCCGAACACGTCGAATCGCGACGTCTCGAGTTTCCGGAGCAGCCGCCAGTAGACCGATCCCATCAGTTCGGCCGCCACCATCGAACGGCGCTCCGACTCGGGAAGCGTCTCCCGGGCGGCCCGGTAGAAACCGTGGGCCCTCGCCGCCACCGCTTCCGCGACACGACGATAACCCTCCGAATAGCGCCCGCGCAGCACGTCCTCATCCGTCACGCCATGCCTTCGCAACTCCTCGGTCGGAAGGTAGATCCTGTCCCGCCCGGCATCGCACCGCACGTCCCTCAGGATGTTGGTGAACTGCAGGGCGCGACCGAGATGCACGGCGTACTCGCGGCAGCGCGGATCCGAATAGCCGAAGACCTCGATGCTGAGAAGGCCCACCACCGAGGCCACGCGGTAGCAGTACTGCTCCAACTCGGCGTAGGTTGCGTAGCGGTGCCGGGTCAGGTCCGTCTCGCAGCCACGGATCAGCTCGTCGAAATACTCGAACTTCAACCCGTATTCCCGGATCACCGGCTGGAGTTCCCGGTTCACCACAAACCGAGGCGCCCCCCCGTTGCAGGCCGCGTGCACATCCTCACGCCATTCGGCCAGGGCCAGCGCACGGTCCGCCACCGGCCGGGAATCCTCGTCCGCCACGTCATCCACCTCGCGGCAGAATGCGTAAAGCGCCGCCATCCCGTCACGACGGGCCTTGGGAAGCAGTATGAACGCGAGGGCCAGGTTCGACCCACTGCGCCGGGTGATGGCGGCGCTGGTTTCCATGACTCAGTCGTGCCTGCCACCAGCTGGTGTTGAGTCGTCCCGTTCCGGCGGCAATCCCCCGGCTTCAGCAAGGGACGGATTGCGCGGACGATGATCACGACGGCGGCGGCGACGCGATCGCTTGTGCCCGGAAGAATGACCCTCCTCATCCGACGACTCGGAGTCCGGCGAACCACCGGATCCATGCCCACCCGAACCCGAACTGGACCCGCCGCCCGTGCCTGAGCGGGAGCCCGAGCCGGAACGGGCAAGGCTCCTCGCCTGCCGACGCCGGCTGCGGGCGCGGACGCCGATGACGATGCCGATGATCAGCACGGCAACCACGGCGGCCAGAAACGCCAGCAGAACAAGAACGTCATTTGCAATGAGAGCCCCCGACTTGCTCGCGGCTCCGCCTATCGTTTCCATTTCAGTTGTTTCCCCGATCCGTCGCCGTCGATTCCTCATCCGCAGCCTCCGGCTGCAGACCCAGCCGCTGCATGCGATAACGCAACGCGTGCCGGCTGATACGCAGGGCCTCGGCCGTCCGCCCCACATTGTGGTGCCGCCCAAGCGCCGCCGTGATCAAGCGCCGCTCATAATCCGCAAGCGCTTCCTCCAGCGGACGATCCATATCCGCCCCCGCCCCGCTCCCTGAATTCACCGAAGCCGACAGGCGCGCCTCCAACGTGAAGTCCGGCAGGCTCGCCGGGTTCACCTCGGAACCTGTCTCGAGGATGACCGCCCGCTCGATCGCGTTGCGCAGCTCACGGACATTACCCGGCCAACGGTGCCGGAGCAACGCCTGTTGAGCCGCCCGCCCAAGCTCCATCCGGGGCTTGTTCAACGCCCGACAATAGGTCCCGATGAAATGCTCGGCCAACTGCGCCACGTCATCACCACGCTCACGCAATGGCGGCGGACGGAACTGCACCACGTTGAGCCGGTGGAAAAGATCCTCGCGGAACCCCCCGTCCTGGATGAGCCGCACAATGTCCCGATTCGTCGCGGCGACCACCCGGACGTCCACCGACAACTCCTCGTTGCCCCCAACCCGCGTGAACGAGCCATCCTCAAGGAAACGCAGCAGCTTCGCCTGAAGCGCCCGGCTCATGTCGCCAATCTCGTCCAGGAACACCGTGCCGCCGTCGGCCTCCTCGACACGCCCTGGCTTGCTGCGACTGGCCCCGGTGAACGACCCCTTCTCGTGCCCGAACAACTCGCTCTCCAGGAGACCCTCCGGAATGGCGGCGCAGTTGATGCGCACATACGCCTCAGACGAACGGTGACTCAGGCTGTGCAGACACCCCGCGATCAGCTCCTTGCCCGTCCCGCTCTCGCCCAGGATCAACACGGTCGCGTTCGTCGGCGCAACGGTCCGGATGAGCTGTCGCAGATCCCGCATCCGCGCCGAATCGCCGATCAGGCGGTCAAGCTGGAAGGCCTGCTGCTCACGGGCCCGGAAGGCCGAATTCTCACGGACCAACGTCTGACGCTCGGCGCAATGCGCGACGAGATGCAGGAGTTCCTCCGGCGCGAACGGCTTCGCCAGATAGTCAAAGGCCCCGTCCTGGATCGCCGCCACCGCAAGCCGCGGCGTCGCATACGCCGTGATCAGGATCACCGGAAGCGATGGCCATCGACGATGCGCCTCCTTCAACAACTCGTGCCCGCTCATCTTGCCAAGCCGCACGTCCGAAATCATCAGCAGGAACTCCCGCTCCTCAAGAAATCGCAGCGCCTCCTCCGCCGACTCGGCCGGGACGATATCATGACGCTCCGACCGCAGGATGCCCTCGAGCGTCGCCCGCATGTTGGGGTCGTCGTCGACAACCAGGATCGGCGGTAGATGGCGCATGGATCTCACTTCATCACAGCATCACACATTCGCGCGCAAGGAGTAACGGCCCGGGAAATATAACCTGAAGCACGTGCCCCGGCCAACCTCCGACTCCACCTCCACGCGTCCCCCGAACAGTTCCAGGTTCTGCTTCACAATCGCCAGACCCAACCCCGTCCCACCCGCCCGCGTCGTGAAATACGCCTCGAATATCCGCTCGTGGTTCTCCCGCGGGATCCCCGGCCCGTCGTCCGCAACCGTGACCATCACCCCAAGCTCCGCCGTCCCCTTCACACCCACCCGGATCGTCCCACACCCACCCAGAACGTCGCGGGCATTCTGGAGCAGGTTGTCCAGAATCTCCGCCAGGCTGCGTCGACTGAAGAACAGCGCCGGGATCGGGGGATTCACCTCGCGCTCGATGCGGGTGCCGAAGGCGTGCCCCGACGGAAACACCCGCCGTATCGAAGACTCCATCTCCTCGACGACATCCAACCGCTCGATCCGCCCCTCCGCCATCTGCGCGAACCCGATCAGCTCCGTGATGATCCGGTCCGATCGCTCAACTTCCTCCCGGATCATCTGCAGCTGCCGCACGGCCGCAGGCTCCACCTTCCCCTCAAGCGAGCGCCCCAGCGAATACGCGGCATTGTTGATGATCGCCAGCGGGTTCTTGATCTGATGCGCGATCTCCGCCGCCAACCGCCCAGCCGCACTCATCTGGTGCTGCCGTACCGCGGATTCATCAGCCTCCGCCAACCGCTGCCGGTCGCGGTCCACCAGGATCCGAAGCTGGTAGCAGATCGCCCCAAGCAGCAGCAGCAGGCAGACCCGGATCAGGAACGGCTCCGTCGCCCGCAACACCTCCGTCTGCTCGTCGAGCTGCAAGATCAGGAGGTCCAGAACACCCGCCGCCAGATAGCTGAAGACCGTCAGCAGATTGAGCGAAATCTGCAGCGGCGCCCCACGGATGCTCACCGAGTTTCGCACGATCAACAACGGGAACACCCAGAACAGAATGCTGTCGAACCCGTCGGTCACCAGCGTCAGCGAGGCGACAAACATCGCGTCCAGCAGCGCCACGGTGAACACCACAAGCTGGATCACCTTCACCGGCACCACCCGCATCGCCCAGATCGGAATCGCCAGACAGGCATTCAGCACCGCGTAGACCACAAACACCTGCCGAACCACCCCCACCGCCTCCAAAGCCACCTCGCTCGTGTTCGCCAACGCCTCGATGTTCAGCGAAAAAAAAAGGAACCACCCCACCGACAACAGGACACTCGCCTTCACCGGCAGGCCCACCTCGCGCTCCACCAACCGCATCGGACCCGCGTCGAACTCCGGCTCAACCCCCGCCCCGGCCTCAAATACCGGCCCCGGCCCCGGCGCCACCAGCAGCCCCCAAAGCCTCCTGAACCTCTCGAGGTAATCCTTCATGCAAACCCGATCTCACACCCGCGCCCCGAGGATCTCCACAACCCGCGACACGATCCGCTCCACCTCCATCAACCGCCCCACACCCTCATAGCCACACGACAGAAGCCCATTGTCCGGACCCAGAATCTCCACGCCCCGCGAACGCAGCACCCCGATGTTCGCCCTCGTCGCCGCATGCTCCCACATCTTCCCGTTCATCGCAGGCGCCACAACGACCGCTGCCGCCGGATTCAAGGCCAGCGCGACGCATCCAAGTGCGTCATCCGCCATTCCATGCGCCAGCTTCGCCAGCGTGTTCGCCGTCGCCGGCGCGATCAACAAAACGTCCGCCTCGTCCGCCAAGGTGATGTGCCGCGGCTTCCAGCCCTCGTCCTCGTCGTAGAGATCCGTGACCACCGGCCGTCGCGAAAGGGTCTTGAACGGAAGCGCCGTCACGAACCGCTGCGCATCCCGCGTCAACACCACGTTCACCTCGTGCCCAAGCCGGGTGAACTGGCTCGCGATGTCGATCGCCTTGTGCGCGGCAATCGATCCGGTGACCCCAAGGACAATGCGGGCAGGACGATTCATAGGTCGGCCACCAGCAGAACCCGGATC
>CAIMTB010000302.1 GCA_903844265.1 uncultured Verrucomicrobiota bacterium | reverse complement strand
GGCGTATGTATCGCATCGAAAGCGTCGCCTCAGAGAGGTCGGAAAGTGGACGAATCTAAGAGTGTCGCTGTAGTGCTAGTCCGAGCAGTTCGTGAAACTGGAGCGGAACTCCGAAGAATGAATGACCAGCGATAGCTCCTGAGAACCCCCCTAGAGGGAAAAGCGGCCGAGGCTTGCGCACCCAATCCTTGTTGTCTGCAACACGGAGGGGCAGCACGCCCCGAGGCAACGGCTCGGACTTCTCGCCAAGCACCACCCCTGCCGTCACGATCGTGCTCAACTTGATCTCGTCGAAGCTGGATCCCGTCTCGAGATAAGTCTCAAAATACGCTATCCGCCTCCAATCGGCCAGTTCGCCGTCCGAGACAGACTGAACCGGTTGCACGCCGTCAGAGAGGGAAGAAGGCAGAGGCCACGACGGACGAACGCGTCTGGACCAGTAGTGGCGCGCAGGAATCTCCGCATCCGGCAGGAGCAATGCCAGCACCTTGCGCCAAACACCATCGTTCCACTCGCCTTTCGACCACAAGTGCTCCTCAAGCCCCGTCAGGACCTCGTTTAGGCTGTCGGCGAACAGTTCGCTTTCCCATCCGTGAAAACTCGCAAAAGGATAGCTCTTTCGAGAAATTGATCTGCGTGCCTCCCAACGGTCCCGCATCTTCTCCTCATGCGATTCCTCGGAACGCATAATGGTTTCGAACCGCCCCGCCACGATTTCTGGAAACTCCGGCCAAAGCTTGGCGACCTGATGCGTGATGCGATGAATGTCGAGCGAGATGATTGCCTGCGTTTTGCTCGGAGGCAGTGTTACCGAAACTATCGGCTTTGTCCGCGTGACCTGCCCGCTGACGGGAACCTTCGCGCGTTTGAGGAGCAGCAAGGCGATCTGTTCCGTGCCGCACCGCCCGGAGCTGACAAAGACATTCAACTCGGCGGCCAATGCCTGGCTAATGACAAAGGGAGGAGGTTCGAACTGCCCCAAAAGATGAAGCACCCATAGTTGGTGAGTGAAGCAAAGCGACGCCTTGAGGATGTCGCGGAACGCGGTCACGCATTTCACGGGTTCGCGCTGCACTAGCCACGCCGCGGCGCAGACCGCCGCGGTTTTGCGGCGGAGTTCCGGATGGGAGATGCGCGATAGAATGAGAAACAGCGCGGCATCGTCGCGTGTCCACGTCGGCACCGATGTCGGCTCAAACGGGAGGAACGGTCCTCGTGCAACCTCATGGCCGGGCAATCGGACCAACATGGATTCGCGCGCCTCGTCCCACATGGCGGTGGCGAGTGCGACATCGTCGTGACGGCCGAGCAACCCGATGACGTGTTGCGTTACTCCCCACTCGCCGTTGCGATGCATCATCTCCTGCGCAAGGACCGCCAAGGCGACGGGGCGAGAAGACTTGAAGGCGCGCACCATCAAATCCTCGTGTTTCTCGTCGCCGAAGGACCGCCAACCTCCACCTCCGCGATGACCCGCAAAAGCGAGCGTCAGCGCACGAGCAGCCAGTTCGGTCTTGCCCGCCGATTCCATCGCACCGCCGAGGCCCACGAGCAAGTCGGCCCGGTCACCGAAGCGGTTCGAGCGGGCGATGAAGGTCAGGATTTCCTCAATTTCGGTGCGCTGGCTGTCGGCCCATCCGAGAAGCGGGCCTTCGCAATAGATTCGGAGCGCCTCGTTGGAGACATCGCGCATGGAGAACCTCTTGGAGACGTTGCAGTAGGGCCAGCGGCGTTTTGGGTGGCTGCCAACGGGGCATTGGC
>CAIMTB010000301.1 GCA_903844265.1 uncultured Verrucomicrobiota bacterium | reverse complement strand
TAGCAGGAGGCGTTGTTGGTGATCAGCAGGCGGAACGCCTCGGGGGAACGCACGGGAGTCAGCTGGCCCCAGACACCTCCATTATCGATGCGCAGAAAGCCTTCGCGCTCGCCCGTCTGCCGGAGATACACGGTCCCGGCACCCCCGCGCTGGCTTCCACCGCCACCGACGGCCGTCAGACTGCCCTTGTAATCATTGGCATTGAGGTAGCAGGCAATCCGGCCGCCACCGCCACCACCGCCATCGTACCATTCCCCGGCACCGCCGTTCACCGAGATGACGCCGCCACCCGTGCAGGTGGCCGCGCTGATCCAGATGCTGCCTCCCGCGCCACCCCCCGAATTGTCGATGCCCGACGCCAATCCGTCAGCACTGATCCTGCCCTCCACCACCAGGGCTCCACCGACGATGAAGTGCATGGCCCCGCCCCCGGCGACTCCAGCGCCGCCATTGCCGTCACCCCCCTGGCTGCCGAAGGTCACGGGCTCGAGGATTGATCCGTAGGAAACCCCACCCAACGCACCGCTCGCACTGTTGCCGCCGAACCCACCATGAGACCCTCCCGCCCCAGCCCAGCCGCCCGGGATCCCGGTCCCGGCCCCCCGATCACCGCTGAGAGGATAGCCCTTCCCGTCCGCTGAGACCGTGCCATTCGCCTCAACCCGCAGATCCTTCGCCACGCGAAGCTCAAGCCCGGTGCTGCCGGGCGCCTGCGCCAACACCGCGCCGCTCCCGACCACAAGCGTCCCGACCGACAACGGCGCCGCAGCCAGGACCACTGCGTCGGAACGCAGAACGAGATCAAACACCACCGTGGATTGGATCGGCGTCTCCGCGCCGCGCGATGCATTCTGGATCCGGACTTCACCCAGACCGGACGCGGGCTTGAGATAAACCGTTCCCGCCCCGCCACGGCCCGCCCCCCCGCCTCCTACCGCGGAGAGGCTTCCGGTGAATTCATTGGCCGCGAAAAAGAGTGCGACCCGACCGCCAGCGCCGCCGCCGCCATCAAACCATTCGCCGCTGGCGCCGTCGGCGGAGATGGAGCCCGCGCCGCGAAGCACCGCACAACGGATGGAGACCGTTCCTCCGGCTCCGCCGCCCTGGTTGTCCACGGTCCCCGCGGCCCCGTTGGCGACCACGCTGCCCGCGATCGAAACATCCCCTGTCACCTCAAGCACAATGAGTCCACCCCCCGGGGCGAAGGCATCATTCGAGCCATTGCCACCCGGGCCACCCCAGGAACCCGGCGCCACCACGGAATCAAAGGAGCCACCGCCAGTCCCAGCCGGCGAACCGGCGCTCGCACTCCCGACACCACCGTGGCCACCCCCGGCGCCGGCCCAGCTCCCACGCGAACCAGCTCCCGGCGAGCCCGCCCCAGCATAGCCCCCACCGCTCGCGTCGATCCTCGACGCCGCATCAATCGACACGTTGCCCGTGACCGTCAATCGCACCGCACGCTCGGGCTCGCCCGCCGAGGCACCGGGATGGTTGAGCACCGCACCATGGATCAACTGGATGCTCCGGACCGTGTGCTCTCCGGAGATCGTCAGCGTCGCCCCATCCACCACCACGTCCTGGCCGTCGAGCGCCGCATCCCCCGCGGCAATCTCCCGGTTGGCCGAGACCACGACGGCCGCCGAACCGACGGGCACGAACAGCGACAGAAGGAGGAGGACGAGCGCGCCAACCCACGTGCGGGACAAAAGAAGTTTCATAGAGGACGAGTCCGGCGACCGCGCCCATTTCGCGGTCATCCCGAACATGGCCATTCAAAGCCTGAACCAAGACGGCAAAGCTACACGCGGATTGCCGAATTCTACTCCCCCAGGGTCACGGAATTTCCTTATGAAAACACACCTACCGGTCGACCTAGGGCAATTCCCGAGGGCCCGACTTAGTCACTTCGCACAGCAACCTGCTTCGCTTCCAGGGCAATCGGGGACGTCACCCTCAGGATCCCGACCCGATGACCCGTGCAGAATCATTCATCCTGGAGCGAGGATGAGTTGGATCGTGCATGCATCACGCCCCAAACGCATTGCTTGAACCCACGTGTCAGTTCTTTGTGAGTGGCGATGCCGCGATCTGCGGGGCATCCCGCGATGGGGACCCATTCATGAACCCGGATAATCGAATCTCATTCCCATCCGATGGGAGGACCGCCGAGGACTTCCTTCACCAGATGAGGGACGGGTTGCTCGTGACAGATGCGAAGGACGGTCGCGTCCTCGATACCAACGAGGCGATGTGCCGGCTCCTGGGATACTCCCGGGAGCAGATGCTCGCCCTGTCGTTGCGGGATTTGACGGCCGAAGCTTCAGGAGCGGCAGGCGCCAGCGAAACAGGGCCTGGGCGGCACGAGGGACACTACCTGCGTAGCGATGGGACTCTGGTTGATCTTGAGGTCACCACGACGGAGGTTGCCGGGGCGGGTCTGGTCCACGGCATCTACCGTGACATCAGCGGGCGCGGTCGGAGCGAGACCTCATTCCGTGATGAGGCGGGGCGGCTTGGGATGTTGCTCGCCCGGACGCCGGCGGTTCTCTACACATGTCGTCCGTCCGGTGACTTCGGAGCAACCTTCATATCGGACAACGTCGAGCAGCTCCTGGGATATCGCGCGGACTCCTTCACTTCGGATTCGGAATTTTGGATAAGCCACGTGCATCCGGACGACTTGGATCGGGTGTTGTCGGCGCTGGCGTTACTCCTCACGCATGGCACGCATGTGCATGAGTATCGGTTCCGACATCTTGACGGGACCTATCGTTGGATGCACGACCAGGTCAGGCTCGTCCGCGATGACCGGGGCGTGCCGGTGGAAATGTCTGGCAGTTGGATTGATATCTCGGACCAGAAGGAGGCTGAACTTGCCCTCCGTGAGAGCGAGAACAAGCACCGGAAGCTGGTCGATGGAGTGCCTGGGATCGTCTACGCTTACTCGACCCGTCGCGGTGGTGTCTTCTATTCGCCGTTCGTGAAGCAGGTTCTTGGCTATTCCCCGGAGGAACTCTACGCACGGCCGATGCTGTGGCAGCAGTCAATCCATCCTGATGACATACGCCGGGTGGGCGAGGTCATTCAGGATACCGCGGCGGGTCAGCCCTTTCTGGTGGAGTACCGGATCAGGGACGCGCGCGGCAACTGGCGCTGGTTGGCCGATCGATCACTGGGATACAACGTCGACAGCTCCGAGACCATCATCGAAGGACTGGCGCTCGACATCACCGAAAGGAAGGCGCTCGAGGATCAGCTGCGGCAATCCCAGAAGCTGGGAGCCGTCGGACAGCTGGCTGGAGGCGTCGCCCATGATTTCAACAACATCCTGGGCATCATGATGATGCACCTTGGCTTCCTCCGGGAGGCCGAGCCCCGAGGCGCGGAGGCGCGGGAATCCATCGACGAGTTGCTGGCTGTCGTGAAGCGGGCGGCAAGCCTGACCGAGCAACTGCTGATATTCAGTCGGAGATCTGTCCTGAAAGTCGAGATGCTCGACCTGGGTGAATTGGTGGCGACGCTTCTGAAGATGCTTCGCCGGCTGATCGGGGATCACATCAAGGTTGAGTTCGAGGCGGGGGAGGGCATTCCCGCGGTGTTTGCCGACCGGGGCATGATCGAGCAGGTCATCATGAACCTCGTGGTCAACGCCCGCGATGCGATGCCCCAGGGCGGGACCCTTGTCATCACCCTGACGACCGAGCCGATCGATGAAGCCCGGATCCAGGGCTTGGGCGAGGTCTCGCCCGGCCTCTTCGTCTGCTGCTCCGTCGCCGACACCGGATGCGGCATGGACCCCGTCACACTCTCGCGGATCTTCGAGCCATTCTTTACGACAAAAGAGTGCGGGAAGGGCACAGGCCTCGGGCTCGCGACCGTCCACGGAATCGCGGCACAGCACAAGGGATGGGTGGACGCGGAGAGCACGCCGGAAAAGGGCTCCCTCTTCAGGCTTTTTCTCCCTGCAAGCACTGGAGCGCGCACGCCGCCCGACCCTTTCGGGACCCCGGGTCCAGTGGGGGTCTTGGGCTGACGGACAGGCGTGAATCGCCGGGACTGCTACCAGATCCCGGACTGGAGATATTCGTGGATGGCCTTGGCAGCCTTGCGTCCGGCCCCCATGGCGAGGATGACGGTCGCCCCGCCAGTCACGATGTCGCCACCCGCGAACACACCCGGCTTGCTGGTCTTGAGCTTCTCGGCGTCGGCAACAATGTATCCGTTGCGTGTGGTGGCGAGATCGGGGGTGGTGGACTGCACCAGGGGGTTGCCCTTGTTGCCGATGGCAATGATCGCGACATGGATGGGCAACACATGCTCAGACCCTTCAATGGCCACCGGGGATCTCCGGCCCGACTTGTCCGGGGCACCCAGTTCCATCCGCTGCAACCTGACACCCGTGAGCCATCCCTTCTCGTCACCCAGGAATTCGAGGGGGTTGGTGAGCATCTGGAATTGCACGCCCTCATCCTTGGCGTGATGCACCTCCTCGGCGCGGGCGGGCATTTCCTTTTCGGAACGCCGATAGACGATGCTGGCACACTTTGCGCCAAGCCGCAGTGAGGTGCGAACCGCGTCCATCGCCGTGTTGCCCGCACCAAAGACCGCGACGTCCTTGCCGCGGCAATCGTAGATGGGATTATCGTAGGCCGGAAACTCATTGGCCTTCATCAGATTCACCCGGGTGAGAAACTCGTTGGCCGAATACACGCCACACAGGTGCTCGCCGGGAATGTTGAGGAACATCGGCAATCCCGCACCCGTGGCCACGAACACCGCGTGATAGCCTTCCTCGCCCAACAGCTCATCCACCGTGACCGTGCGACCCACCACGACGTTCGTGCGGAATTCCACGCCCATGAGCCGGAGATTCTCGACTTCGTCACGGACGATCTGCTTCGGAAGCCGGAATTCCGGGATCCCATAGACCAGGACTCCACCAATCTCGTGCAACGCCTCGAGCACGGTGACGTCATGCCCCTTGAGCACAAGATCCCCCGCACAGCTCAGCCCCGCCGGGCCGCTCCCAACGACCGCCACCTTCTTGCCCGTCAGCGGCGCGCGCGCCGGCAATCCGACCTTCCCCACGCTGCGCTCGTAGTCCGCCACAAACCGCTCGAGATACCCGATCGCCACCGACTCGCCCCGGGCACTCAAGATACAGGAGCCCTCACATTGCTTCTCCTGCGGACATACCCGCCCCGTCACCGCCGGAAGGACATTGTCCTCCCGAATCTTCGCCGCGGCGCCGAGATAGTCGCCCGCCACGACGAGATCGATGAAGTCACGCACCTGGACCCCGACCGGGCAGGCCGAGAAGCAATGCTGCGTCTTGCAGGTAAGGCATCGCCTGGCCTCCTCCTGCGCAAGCGCCACGTCGAGTCCGCGATTGACCTCGACAAAGTTGCGGGCGCGCTCGAGAGGGGGCTGCTCCGGCATCAATTGCCGGTGGATCTTCATCCGTTCCTTCGGCGGAATCGGGTTGTGCATCGTAGGTCAGGGGCTGGGGACTAGATTGTAATTCTGAGAGCAGTCACGCCCCCGTCTTCCACACGCCCGCCAATTCCGGGACTTTCTCCACGAACCGACAGGGATCCCCATCGGGACATTGGGCATCCTTCCCAGCCGAAACGGCGGGCGCTGGTGGCTGGAGCAGCTGGTCCAATGCCTTGCGCTCCATGTCCCGGTACATCGCATTTCGTTGGATCAGGATCTGGAAATCAACCTGGTGGGCATCAAACTCCGGGCCATCCACACAGGCAAACTGCGGCTTGCCCCCCACGATCACGCGACACCCCCCGCACATGCCCGTCCCGTCCACCATGATCGGGTTGAGGCTCACGACGGTCTTGATGCCGTGCGGTCGGGTCACCTCGGCGACGGCCCGCATCATCGGGATCGGCCCGATGGCGAGGACCAGGTCGAGCTTGCGCCCCGCGGCGATGAGCGCGGCGAGCTGGTCGGTGACGAATCCCTTCTCGGCGTAGGAACCATCGTCCGTGGTGACGAACAACTCGTTGCTGATGGCCCGCACCTCCTCCTCGAGGATCACGAACTGCCGGTTGCGCCCACCGATGATCGAGATCACATGGTTGTCCGCCTGACGAAACGCCTTCGCCGTGGGATAGGCGATCGCCGTCCCCAAACCACCCCCAATGACCACCACCGTCCCGAACTTCTCGACGTGCGACGGCAATCCCAGCGGCCCAACCACGTCGCAGATCGAGTCCCCCGCAGACTTCAAGTTCAGCATCTTGGTGGTCTTGCCCACCCCCTGGACCACAATCGTAATCGTCCCGGCGACAGGATCGGAATCGGCAATGGTGAGCGGAATACGCTCCCCGTGGTCGTGGACGCGCAGGATGACGAACTGCCCTGCCTTCCGCTTGCGGGCGATCAACGGGGCTTGCACCCGGAGCAGTTTTACATCCGGTGCCAGGAATCGGGCTTCGACGATCAGGAACATGTCACAACCCTGCCCAACCGGCGGACCGCCGGTGCGGGCAGACAGTCGGATACTGACCCCGCCGCGCCGACCCGTAAAGCGCGGCGGGATGAATAGTACGCCTTGGAAGCCACCGTGAACCAAGGGTTGGACCCGCGTCCGCCAATTGCCCTGACGGGAGGCTGATGCCTCGTGGAGATCGTGTCCCCCGGCCTGGGGCCCATCCGTGGAGAAGGAGCGCGACCCTCACTTGCAGCCAGCGCCCGGGCAGCCTAGGAATCGTCCATGTCGTTGCCACACCCACCTGCCACACGCCGCCAACCCTGCGTCATCGGCCTCGTGCCGGCGCGCTACGCGTCGACGCGGTTCCCAGGCAAGCCGCTTTACCCGATCGCGGGGCTTCCCCTGATCCAGCGGGTCGTCGAGCGTTGCCGTCTCGCCGGATCGCTCTCCGAGGTGATCGTTGCCACCGACGACGAACGGATCGCCTCTGTGGCCCGGCAATTTGCCCGGGTGGAGATGACGCGGCCCGAGCATCCCAGTGGAACCGACCGGATCGCGGAGGTGGCAGCCCGGCTCGACTGCGACGCGGTGGTGAACATCCAGGGTGACGAACCTCTCATGGACCCCGCGGTCATCGACGCCGTCGCCGCGGCCCTCGGGAACACCGAGATGTCGACCGCCGCCACGGCTTTGCGGGATCCATCAGAATACGACAATCCCAACATCGTGAAGGTCGTGGTTGGCACGCAGGGTCGGGCACTCTATTTCTCGCGACGATGCATCCCCTACCTCCGGGACCTTGCGGACAGCCCGATAGCCCAGCAGATGGCGGCATTCCCGTTCCTCAAGCACCTGGGGATCTACGGTTATCGACGCGAGACGCTCCTGCGCCTGGTGACGTTCCCGGTCTCCGGGCTTGAGGCCGCCGAGAAGCTCGAGCAGCTGCGCGCCCTCGAGAACGGCATTCCTATCGCCGTGGTGAAGGTCGACTACGAGAGCATCGGGGTGGATGTTCCCTCGGACGTGGCCAGGGTCGAGGCGCTCCTGCGCGGCTGAATCCCGGCGCGCACCGATGAAACCGGGCACCTGTCCCCATTGCGGCGGCGACGTTCCGCCCCGGGCCAACGCATGCCCGGGCTGCGGAGCCGATGAACGGACCGGCTGGTCTGAGCAGGCTGCGGGGGACCTCCTCGGCCTGCCCTCCGATCCGGGCGAATTTGATCACGAGGCATGGGAGCGATCGGAATTCGGCGGCGGCGACGGAGGGGCGGGAGGAACGCGCCAACACCCGCGCCGGCGGTTCTGGTGGTGGATCGCGCTGGCGGCGCTGGCGCTGTTCGCGGCGGGCTGGTTTCGCTGGTGACGACTTCTGGCTGTGTCCGCGAAGGACGGCGCGCAGCGGAGGGCGCGCCCTACCGTCAGTCTGTGGATGCACCGGGAATTGCTGTGCCGCAAAAAACACAGTTTCCTTGCTGCCCCCGTATCTCCACCATCCGCACCCCCGCCTCTGGCCGACGACAGGACAGACTTTGCATGTCGTTGGGTGGGAGCTAGGATCGGAAAGTAACGGAACATTGAGACATGCGGCAATTTGCGACCATCGCGATGAACGGGTTCATGGAACTGGCACGCCAGACCGTGTTCCTGGTGCTGCTCAGTGTGTCGACCGCCTTCATCGTCTTCCTCGCGAACGTCTATTATTTCGCGTTGGGCGACGACCCGAAGATGACGAAGGACAGCGTCCTGGCGGTGATTTTCCTGACCGGCCTGTTCGGCGCGGTGATCAGTGCTGCGTCGTCGGTGGCGCAGGAGATCCGCTCGGGCACCGCCCTCGCCGTCCTCGCGAAGCCGATCGGGCGTGTGAAGTTCCTGCTGGCCAAGTTTGCCGGCGTGGCGGCGGCGCTCTCCCTGCTCTCGTATGTGAACCTGATGGCGGCGCTGGTGGCGAGCAAGCTGGCGTTCACCTCGTATGGCGAGCCGAACCTCACCGCGCTCGCGATTTTCTACGGCGCCATGGCCCTCGCCTTCGCGATCGGCGGGTTCAACAACTTCTTCCTCGGCCGGCCCTTCGTGTCGGACGCCGTGTTCTCGCTGGCGGTGACGACGACCCTGGCGTTCGTGGTCATCAACTACTTCATCGACACCCGGTACATGTTCGCCGAGGGCTACGAGGGCAAGGCGGACCCGCGGCTGGTGGCGGCGGTCGTCCTGCTCCTGTTCGCCCTCTGGATCCTCGCGGCGCTCGCCATCGCCTGCGCCACCCGCCTCGAACTGATCCCGACACTCGCCGTCTGCTCAGCGGTATTCCTGATCGGCCTGATGTCGGACTACCTCTTCGGCCGCAGGGCCGAGCCCGCCTGGCGCACGTTCTCGACCAATCTTGAGGAGATCAAGGCCTCGCCCTGGAGCGAGCGGCAGAAGGAACTCCTCGTCCAGGTGATCTCGCGTCATGACGCCGACAAGTCGGGTCGGCTCACGTACGAGGAGGAGACGAAGCTGACGCCGGCGGAGCGCAAGGAACTCACGGAGGCGGGACTTGCCGGCGCTGTCTGGGCCAAGGTGGTCTACACCGTGGTCCCGAACTGGCAGCTGTTCTGGCTGGCCGACGCACTCCAAGGGACCAGGGAGATACCGACCGTCTACATCGAACGGGCCTTCCTCTACATGGTCTGTTATCTCGTCGCCGCGATGGCCCTGGCCCTCGCGCTGTTCGAAAACCGGGAATTGAGCTGACATGCCGCGAAACCTCACTCGCATCGGACTTATCAACCTGATCCTGCTGCTCGTGGCAGGTTCCGCGGGCATCCTGCTCGCGCGCGAAGCCGGCTCCTTTGCGGGCCAGGCGGGCATGGCCTTCGTCGGCTGCGGGCTGATCATCGCCCTCCTGAGCTGGTTCCAGATGCGGCTCGAGGACCGCGAGCGGCTGGAGAAACTCGAGCTCGAGGAACTCGCGCGTTCCGCCAAGGGCTCGACGATGTTCGACACCGGCGATGCGGAAATCTTCCCGGCACAGCGGGCGCGGGAGCAGTTCGAGAAATTCATCGTCCCCGCCGTGACGGTGCTGGTGTTCCTGGCGCAGGCCGGCGGCGCCGTCGGGATCTGGCTCTGGCTGCAGAACCCCATCGTCGGGAAGCTCAACCAGCCCATGCTGCTCATGGCGCTGTTCGGCATGTTCGCGCTGCTGCTGCTCCTGATGGGCAAGTACTCGGTCAAGCTTGCCCAACTCGACAACCAGCGACTCCTCCGCCCCGGCGCCTCGAACGTCCTCCTCGCCGCAGCCGTCAGCTTCTCCGTCGCCCTCGCTGTCGGTGCCGTCGAGGCCGGCCTCATACGGGCCGATCTCTACCTCGCCCGCGGCTTCGCCATCATCCTCGGACTGGCCGCCGTCGAGACGCTCATCTCCCTCGTCCTCGAAATGTACCGGCCCCGGGTCAAGGGCCGGATCGAGACGCGCGTGATGTACGAGAGCCGCCTGGTCGGGCTCCTCGGCCAGCCCGCCGGCATCTTCAGCACGGTCGCGCAGGCCCTCGATTATCAGTTCGGCTTCAAGGTCTCGGACACATGGTTCTACCAGTTCATCCAACGCTCCGCCGCGTGGATCCTCCTCGGCCAGGTCGGATTGCTGCTCCTCTCGACGTGCGTCACCTTCATCGACGCCGGTGAAGCCGCCATCCTCGAGCGCAACGGAAGCCCCGTCGCCGGCCGCGAAGTGCTCGGCCCAGGCATCCATTTCAAGCTTCCGTGGCCCATCGACGAAGTCTACCGCGAACGCACCAAGGAGGTCCGCTCCTTCCTCATCGGCCTCGTGGAACGTGGCGACGACGAACACCCCAACGCCCGCCCGCCCGCCGACGAACGTACCGTCCTCTGGACCGTCGCCCACGCCAAGGAGGAGTACAACCTGCTCGTCGCCTCACGCGAAAGCGTCATCCGCGGAACCGAGCAGGCCCCGCCCGTCAACCTCCTGTCCGTCAACATCCCGGTCCAGTACGAGATCAGCGACCTGCTCAAGTGGACCACCCGCCACGCCAACGCCACCAACCTCCTCGAACGCATCGCCACCCGCGAGGTCGTCCGCTACCTGGTCAGCGTTGATTTCTTCGAGTTCATGACCACCGGCCGCGCCACCGCCGCCTCCAGGCTCCGCGAAAATGTACAGGCCGCCGCCGACCAACTGGAACTCGGCGTCCACATCCTCTTCGTCGGCCTCCAGAGCGTCCATCCCCCGGTGAAGGTCGGGAAGGAATTCAACGCCGTCGTCGCCGCCGTCCAGCAGAAGGCGACGATCATCGAACATTCCCGGACCTATTCGATTACAAACGTCATCCTCGCCCGCTCCGAAGCCACCAACCGCATCCGCCAAGCCGAGTCCTACAGCCTCCGCACGATCGCCGCGACGGTCGCGCAGGCAGCCCAGTTCACCAACCAGGTGAAGGCCTACCGCGAATCGCCCGCGGTCTACACCCAGCGCGCCTATCTCAACGCGTTCGCCGCGGGAAGCGCAGGCTCCCGGAAGATCGTCCTCACCGCCACCAACGCCCAACAAAGCCTCAACCTGAACCTCGAGGACAAACTCAGGCCCGACATGCTGGACGTTGTCGTCGAATCCAAACGGTAGTTGAACGGTAGTTCGTCGCCCATCCACGAGCTGAACCGAACCTGACAGTCGCATCGCACGCGAGCCTCGAACCTGATTTCCCAGATCCCTGATCCACCCATGAAGACCGGTCGCCTCAATCTCGTCATCGGCACCTCGCTGCTGGCGCTGTTCCTCCTGCTGCTCTTCCTCTTCCAGGTCCGCCAGACCGAGGTCGCGGTGGTCACGACCTTCGGCAAGGCCACCCGCCCCATCACCGAACCAGGCCTCTACTTCAAGTGGCCGTGGCCGGTCCAGAAGGTCACCAAGCTCGACAAGCGCCTGCAGAGTTCCGAGGGCAAGTTCGAGGAAAACATCACGTCCGACTACCGCAGCCTGCTGATCATGATGTTCACCGGATGGCGCATCTCCGATCCCGCACTCTTCTACAGCGCGTCCAACGGCGGCTCCATATCCGAAGGCGAACGCTTCCTCGAGAACCCCCTCCGCACCGCCAAAAACGCCGTCGTCGGCCGCCACCCCTTCTCACACTTCGTCTCGGTCAACCCCGCCGATCTCAAGTTCGACGAGATCGAAAAGGAAGTGCTCACCGCCGTCCAGGAGGCCTCCAAGGCCTACGGCATCGCAATCGACGTCGTCCGCATCAAGCGCATCGGCCTCCCGGAAAGCGTCACCGAAAAGGTCTTCGACCGCATGAAGGCCGAACGCAACACCGAGATCGAACGCCTCCGGTCCGAGGGCCAGCGCGAAGCCGCAGAGGTGAAGTCCGCCGCCGACCGCGAACGCGACCGACTCCTCGCCGAGGCCGATGCCCAGGCCGCACGCATCCGAGGCGAAGGCGAAGCCGAGGCCGCCAAGTCGTTCTCGGTCTTCCAGCAGGATCCCGAGCTCGCCATCCTCATCCTCAAGCTCAATGCCCTCGAGGCCGCACTCAAGGAACGTTCCACGCTCATCGTCGACCCGCGCACCCCACCCTTCGACCTGCTCGTGAAACCGGAAGCCAAGACCGCGCTCCCCAGCGCCAAGTAATGTGATCCGCCCATGAGCGCCGATTCCTCCAAACACAATCACGGCAAGGGCCACGGTCACTCCCATGATCATGATCACAACCATGACCACGATCACGGGCACGATCACGACCACGACCACGGTCATTCCCATGATCATGCCCATGATCATGCCCACCCGCATGACCACGGGCACACCCATCCGCACCGCCCGTCGCCCGAGGTCCCACGCCCGCTCGAGCAATCCGAGGACGCCGGTGCCGTGGCGCTTGCCGAGGCGTTGCGCAGCAGTTTCGCGGTCGTCCGCTTTCTGCTCGCAGGCCTTGTGGTGTATTTCCTGAGCAGCGGCATCTTCACGGTCACATCGCAGGAACGCGCCATCGTGCTGCGTTTCGGAAAGCCCGTGCTTCACGCCGGGCAGCTGGAGCTCGGGGCGGGGTTGCATTGGGCCTTTCCCTATCCCATCGACGAGGTGGTGAAGATGCCGGTGGCGCAGATCCAGACGGTCCAATCGACGGTAGGCTGGTTCGCCGTGACCGCGGCGCAGGAGGCAGAAGGCACGGAACCCGAGGTCGGCGCTTCCCTGAACCCGGCGTCCGAAGGCTATGCGATCACGGGCGACGGCAACATCATCCACACCCGAGCTTCGATCCGTTACCGGATCACCGAGCCGCTGAAGTTCTTCCTGAACCATCGCGACGGCGCGTCGGTGATGACCAACCTGGTCGACAACGGGCTCATGTACGCCTCGGCACGGTACCGGGTCGACGACGCACTCCGCCGCGACATCACGGGCTTCAAGGAGGTCGTGATGAAGCGCCTCAACGAACTCGTCGCCCAACACGCCCTCGGCGTCACGATCGAGCCCAGCCAGATCGAAACCCTGCGCCCGCGCCAGGTGAAAGCCGAGTTCGCCGCGGTTCTCGCCGCCGAAATCAAGCGCTCCGAGGCACTCAGCGAAGCCCAGACGTATTCGAACCGCGTCGTCAACGAGGCGTACGGCCTCGCCACGTCCCGCATCAACACCGGCGAAACCGAGCGCAATCGCATGGTCCAGACAGTCGGGTCCGAGGCCCGCAAGTTCGCGAACCTCCTGCCTGAATACCGCAAGAACCCGGAGTACTTCCGCGACCGGCTCCAGATCGAATCGATGCGCCGGATCCTCACCAACGCGCAGGAGAAATTCTTCGCGCCCCTCAAGACCGGCGACGAACTGCGCCTGATGATCAACCGCGAACCGGTCAAGCCCCCGAAGCAGATGCTCCCGCAGTGACGCTTCAACCGACACGTCGCCCACTCCCTCCGCTTTCGCCCCCACCCTGATCCGCCGCTGATCCGACCCCCACCGCCATGCAAGTCACCTCTCTCCTCAGCCGGCAGGAAGGCGCCCCACCGCACGAGCACGGGCACCACGACCACGATCATCCCCACCATGACCACGCCCCAGGCGAATCCTGCTCGTCCTGCGGCCACGACCACTCGCATTCCGAGGTCAAACTGACCCAGGTGGTCATCGGCCTCCTCTTCGTGGTCAACGCCTTCCTCGTCGATTGGTTCTTCGAGAAAGGCCTCATGGCCGCCGACGCCAGCGCCATGATCGGCGCACTCGTCCTCGGCTGGCCCATCGTCCGTACCGCCCTCAAGGACCTCCGCGCCGGACGACTCTCCACCAACGAACTCGTCGCGCTCGCCGTGATCGCATCCTTCGCATCCGGCAACTACCGCGAGGCCGGCATGGTCGCCTTCTTCATGCTGCTCGGCGAAATCATCGAAACCCGAACCGCAGACGGCGCCCGGCGCTCGATCGAGTCCCTGATCAAACTCACCCCCACCAAGGCCCGACGCCTCCGCGCCGATGGCGCCGAAGACGAGGTCGCCGTCTCTGAACTCGCCGTCGGCGATGTCATCCGCGTCCGCCCCGGCGACAATGTCTCCGCCGATGGCATCATCCTCTCCGGCCAGACGACGCTGAACCAGGCCAACATCACCGGCGAATCACTGCCCGTGGACAAGAAGGTCGGCGACGAGGTGTTCGCCGGCACCCAGAACCTCACCGGCGTCCTCGAGGTGAAGGTCAGCCGCGCCGGCCAGGATACCACGCTCGGCCGCGTGCGTTCGCTCATTCTCGCCGCGGAACAGACCCGCCTGCCGATCATGCGGATTGTCGACCAGTACATGGGCTTCTACACCCCGTTGGTGCTGGTCGTCGGGGCGCTGGTCTGGACCTTCACCCAGGACCTGAGCCGCGTGATCGCGGTGTTCATCGTGGCCTGCCCCTGCGCGTTCATCCTCGCCACCCCGACCGCGATGGTGGCCGCGCTTTCCGCCGCCGCGCGCCTCGGCATCCTCATCAAGAACATCGCGAACATCGAACTCGCAGCGCGCATCAACGCCTTCGTGTTCGACAAGACCGGAACGCTCACCCACGGCCGCCTCGCCGTCTCGCGCCTCGCCCCAATCGGCGACATGCGACCCTCGGAACTCCTCCGCCTCACCGCCTCGGCCGAGCGCTTCAGCAATCACCCGACCGCCCGCGCCCTCTCCGCCCTCGCCGAGGAAGCCGCCGTGCCGCTCGCCGATCCCAAGGATTTCAAGGAAACCGCCGGCCGCGGCGTCACCGCGACGATCGATGGACGTAAGGTCCTCGTCGGCCGCGCCCAGTGGCTCATCGACAATGGCGTGCCCGCCGGATTCGCCAGCGTCGCCGACCTCGACGAGAACGAAGGTTTCAGCCTGGTGTTTGTCGCCGCCGACGGCCGCTGCGTCGGCTGGGTCGGGCTCAAGGACCAGACCCGCGCCGAGGCAAGGGAGGCGATCGCCGAACTTCGCGAGATCGGAGTGCGCCGCATCGCCATGGTCAGCGGCGACCGCATGCCGGTCGCGAAGCGCGTCGGCGCGGAAGTGGGCTGCGACGATGTCACCGGGGAGTGCCTGCCAGAAAACAAGGTCGAGTACGTGAAGGCGATTCGAGCGAAGGGCTACCACGTCGCGGTGGTCGGCGACGGCGTCAATGACGCCCCGGCTCTCGCCGCAGGTGACCTGGGGGTCGCCATGGGCGCCGCCGGCAGCGAGGTCGCGATCAACAGCGCCTCGATCGCCCTCATGAACAACGACCTCCGCCGCCTGCCGTTCCTGATCCGCCTCTCGCGCATGACCCGCGCGGTCATCAACCAGAATTTCATGGTCGGCATCGTCTTCGTCATCGGCGGCCTCATCCTCGCCGCCATGAAGTTCATCCCGCCGATCGTCGCCGCGATGATGCACGTCCTCGGCGCGCTGCTCGTCATCTTCAACAGCTTCCGCCTCGTCCGCCAGGGCGAGGAACTCGAGCCGTTCATCCAGGAACAACCCGCAACGCCAGGCACCGCCGCCACCACCTCGACAGACGCGCCGAGAGACAAAGGCGAGCTCCGACCCAAGATGGCGTGACGCGGAATCCCCACCACTGACATGCCTCCCCAATCCCAAGCCGCGACAGGCACGGACGCACCCTCGGACGCCATCGTCCGCGTGTCCGGACTCACCAAGGTTTTCAAGGACTTCTGGGGTCGCCCGAAGGCGCGCGCGGTCGACAACGTCTCGTTCGAGGTCCGACGCGGCGAGGTCTTCGGGCTGCTCGGGCCCAACGGCTCCGGCAAGTCCACGACGGTCAAGATGCTGCTCGGACTGCTGTATCCCACGAAGGGAGTGATCGATGTCTTCGGCCGTTCCCCGCGCCACGTGGCGACCAAGGCCCGCATCGGTTATCTCCCCGAGGAGAGCTATCTCTACCGCTACCTCGATTCCCGCGAGACGCTCGATTTCTTCGGCAACCTCTTCCAACTGCCCGCCGCCAAACGCCAGGAACGCACGGAGCAGTTGCTCGAGATGGTCGGACTGAAAAACGTCCAGCGCCGCGTGGTCGGCGAATTCTCCAAGGGCATGCAGCGCCGCATCGGCCTCGCCCAGGCGCTCATCAACGATCCCGACCTCGTCATCCTCGATGAACCCACGTCCGGCCTCGATCCCATCGGCTGCCGCGAGGTCAAGGACCTCATCCTCGCCCTCGCGAAACGCGGCAAGACCGTGATCCTCAGCAGCCATCTCCTCGCCGATGTCCAGGATGTCTGCGACCGCGTGGTCATCTACTACGGCGGCAAGATCCAGGCGATGGGCACGCTCGCTGAACTCCTCACCGAACGCGACTCCCTCCGCATCACAACCCCGCTCCTCCCCCCCGAAACACTGGAGCGCGTCCTGCAAATCCTCCGCGCCGAGACTTCCCCGGACGCCGTCCGCATGGACTCCCCGACGCAGAATCTCGAGAGCTATTTCCTCGGCGTGGTCCAGCGCGCCCGCGCCGCCGAAGCCCATACCTCCGGCGCAACGTCCGGTGGCCGCGTGGCCGCCTACCTCCAGGGAGACCCCGCACCCGCCATCAACCACGGCGAGCGCGTTCTCGAAAGTCTCGCCGCCGCTCCCGCCCCCGCAGCACCCAAGGCAGCCGCCGTCCCCGACGCCAGACCCGCCGCCACCGAACGGCGCCTCGCCAACATCCTCGCCGAACCGGCCCCCGCCCCGGCCAAACCCGCGGCGACCCCGGGCACTCCTTCCGACAAGCCCGCCGCCACGACGCCGCCCGCCGACCTCGGCAAGGCCGACGACAAGCTCGCCTCGTTGCTCGGTGATTCGAAGAAGAAATAGTCTCCGCACGCACACCCACCGATGGCCGGCACGTTCCAAGTCTTTCGAGAATCCGACGGCAGGTTCCGCGCAATCTCCGCCGGACCCGCATGGCTCGCCTTGCCGCTGTCGTGGGCCTGGGCCCTCCGGCATCGCTTGTGGTTACGCGCCGCGCTGTTCCTGGTAGTCGATGGATTGCTCGCGCTGTTGATGCCGGCGCTCCTCCCGACCCAGCCCATCGCCATCGGCCTCGCACTGCTCGCTCCACGATTGGTGGCGCTCTTCCGCGGACCCGAATGGCTCGCGACCGCACAGGAGGATCTCGGGCACGAATACCTCGGAAGAATCGTCGCGGCTCGAAACTCGGATGCCGTGGCCCTGGTCGCCCGCAACGACGGGCGGATTCCGCAGGAATCGAAACCGCGCCACACGGACGCCGGCTTCTTCGCATTCCCGCCCCCCTCGATGCAGCAGCTCTGGGCCATCGCACGACTGACCGTCCGCGCCGCCTTCCGCTATCGTCTGGTGATCGTGCTGATGGCACTCCTTGTCGGAGCCGTGGTGGTCCTGCCCGTGGTCATCAAACACGACGAGACCGCAGCCGGCTTCACCCAGATCCTGCTCACCTACACGCTCGGCATCATCACCGCGCTGCTCAGCATGGTCACGCTGTGGCTCGCCTGCGGCACCCTCGCTCGCGACATCGACGACTGCCACATGCAGGTCGTCGCAGCCAAACCCATCCCGCGCTGGCAGATCTGGGTCGGCAAATGGGTCGGGATCATGGTGCTGAACGCCATCCTCCTCGGCACTTCCACCGGCGCCGTCTATCTCCTGATGCAGTGGCGCGCCACCCAGCTCCCACCCCAGGTCCAGGAGGCGCTCCACAACAACGTCCTCACGGCCCGCGCGTCTGCCCGCGAACCCATCGCCGACATCGACGAACGCGCCGAGAAAATCCTCCGCGCACGGCTTTCCGAACTGCAGGCCAAGGGAGTGAACCTCGATGAGTTCCGGGCCCAGGCCCGCGAAGTGATCAAGGCCAAGGACCAGGTCGTCCCCGCCGATCATTTCCGCAGATTCCGACCCAATCTTCGGCACGCCGCCGATCGCGTCGAGGGCCAGCCGATCTTCGTCCGCCTCAAGTTCCACACACCGGAGCTCAGCGCGAAACGGCCGTATGAACTCGAGATCATCGTCGGCCCGGCCGAGGGCGCGAAGCGCGAGACCGCCTTTCGCAGCCTCGCCGCCGAGGCGCAGCATGAAATCCAGTTCGACCATGCCACCCTCGACCCCGATGGATCGCTCACCGTCGACATCGCCAACCGCAGCGGCGTGCCGTTGCTGATCCCGCTCGATGACGGCTTCGAGGTGCTCTACCGCGAAGGCGGTTTCGGCCTCAATTACATCCGCGCCTGCCTCGTTCTCTTCAGCTGGCTCGGCCTGCTCGCCGCCATCGGACTCTCCGCCGCGAGCTTCCTGTCCTTCCCCGTCGCCGCATTCCTCGCCACCACCGTCCTCATCCTCGGCCTCTCCACAGGCACCCTGAAGTCGGTCGTCGAAGACAGGACCGTCCTCGGGTTCCAACACGACAGCACCGAACGCGTGAACCCCGCGGTCGACGCCCTGATGCTGCCCATCTTCCAGGTCCTGTTGAAGGTGGTGAGCCTTGTCCAGCAGTTCTCGCCCATCGATGCCGTCAGCAGCGGGCGAAGCGTCACCTGGACCGAACTCTGCCAGGCCGTCGGCATTGTGGTCATCCTGCTCGGCGGGATGTTCGCAGCCATCGGCATCTTCGCGTTCACACGCCGCGAACTGGCCACCGCGCAGTCCAACCACTGACCCGCCCCGATGAACGGACGCCTTTTCCAGTGGTCGATGATCGCGCTGATCGTGGCGGCGCTCTTCGGCGCATCGCTCACGCAGGACCGGCTCAATCGCGACCGCGAAGTCCTCGGCCTCACCCGCTCCGCACCCCTCGAGAACGCCCCACCCGTCCTCGCCTTCACGACCGTCGCCCTCGGCGGCTTCCGCGGCCTCATCGCCAATGCGCTGTGGATGCGGATGGACGAACTCCAGCAGGACGGGAAGTACTTCGAAATGGTCCAGCTCGCCGACTGGATCAGCAAACTCCAGCCCACCGTCCCGCAGGTGTGGATCCACCTCGCGTGGAACATGTCCTACAATGTCTCGGTCCAGATCCCCGACCTGCCCGCGCGCTGGCCCTGGGTCCGCCGGGCCATCGAGCTCCTCCGCGACGAAGGCCTCCGCTACAACCCCCACGATCCCGGCATCTACCGCGAGCTCGCCTGGCAATTCCAACACAAGCTCGGCGCCGACCTCGACGACGCCCACTGGGTCTACAAACGCCAGTGGGCTTACGAGATGAACTACGTCCTCGGCGATACCCATCCCGATTGGGACGTCCTCATCAACCCCAAATCCCCCGAGCAACGCGAGAAGTCACAGATCCTCCGGGAAATTTACAAACTCGACCCGACCTACATGCGCAAGGTCGACGAGTTGTACGGCCCGCTCGAATGGCGCCTCCCCGAATCCCACGCGATTTACTGGGCCATGCTCGGCCTCGACAACGCGAAGACCAAACCGCAGCTGATCCAGCTGCGCCGCGTCATCTACCAGTCCATGCACCTCGCCTGCCTCCGAGGTCGACTCCTCGCCGTCGCCGGCGGCGAGAAGGACATGAAACGCTTCGAGATCGGCGCCAACCTCGTGCTGGCCGAGAAGGCCGACCGCGCCTACGAAGACATGATCCGCGACGACCAGGAGATGCGTCAGAACATCGAGAACGGTCACAAGAACTTCCTCCGCGATCTCGCCTGGACGCTCTACACCCAGAACCACGTGTCCGACGCCGCGAAGTGGTTCGATAAACTCCGCAAGACCTACACCAACTCCGTCCCCGATGGCATCACGGTCGATGATTACGCCGTCATGCGAGTCACCGAATACGCCGGCGAGACGTCCCGCAACAAGACAACCCTCATGATCGAGGGCATCCTCCAACGCTCGTTCTTCTACCTCGCAGTCGGAGAATCCGACCAGGCCGACGGCTACGCCCGTCTCGCCCAGAAAATCGCCCAGACCTACACCAAGGGCGTCGACTTCAAGACCATGCGCGGCAATGAAGAGGTCCGCGTCGACCGCGTCGACCTCGATCCCCTGCCCGTCATCCGCAGGCGCGTCCTCGACCAGGTCATCGACCCCAAGAACGGATTTCTCGACGACGTCCTCGCCGCCCAACTCCGCACCGTGCTCGACATGCCCGCCATTCCGCTCCGCCCACCGGATGCCGAGCCCGCGAATTCGACACCGACCCCCACCCCATCGACGAATTCCCCGGCACCTCCGAAGGCCTGACTTGGCTCCGATTTCCTCCGTGCCTTGCTCCTCGGCCCTCCGTAAATTCCACCCGTGGCTTGGGCCGATCTTCCTGAAGCGCTGCAGTCCGTGGGCCTCCTTCGCCGGAGTCTCGAGCGCGGCCGATTGGGCCACGCCTACCTCTTCTCCGGCGAATCCCCGGACCTCCTCGAACGCGTCGCCCGCGAACTCGCGACGACCGTCAATTGCACCTCGCCGCCCTCACGCTCACCCGCGGGCCTCGCGGTCGAAGCCTGCGGATCGTGCTCAAGCTGCCGTAGAATCCGGCAGGGCCTCCACCCCGATGTCCATTGGCTCCGCGCCGAGTCCAAGTCCCGCGTGATCCGCGTCGATCAAGTCCGGGACCTGATCCATTCCATCCAGCTCAAGCCCACGGAATCCCCCTTGAAAGTGGGGATTCTCGTCGCCGCAGACCGCCTCCACGTGAACGCCGCCAACGCGTTCCTGAAAACCCTCGAGGAACCACCCTCCCGATCCCTCCTCATCCTGCTCACGACCGAGCCCGACCAACTGCTCGAGACCATCCTCTCGCGCTGCCTTCGATTGGTATTCCCCGGCAACGACGCACCCGACTCCCCCCAGAAAGACTGGATCTACTCCCTCGCATCGAGCCTCCGGACCGAGGCCTCCAACAAGAGCCTGCTCCCACGCTACACACTCCTCGATCGACTCCTCCAGCATCTCACCGCCGTCCGCGCCGCCTCCGAGACCGCAGTCGCCGAACGTTCCCCCGGCTCGAAACATAAAGACGTCGAGCCCTCACTCCGGGAACAATGGGAGGAGGAAGCAAAGGCAGCCACCGAGGCCGAGTACCGCCTCCGCCGACGGCGCAGCCTTCAGCTCCTGCAATGGTGGCTCCGCGACGTCTGGCTCTGCACGACCGGCCAGTCCAAGGACCTGTTGGCACTCCCAGACCTCGCCTACGAAACAGAGGTCGTCGCCGGCCGCCTCTCCCCACACCGGGCCCTCGCCAATATCCAGCTCCTGGAGGAAACCCAGCAACTCCTCGAATCCAACGTCCAGGAAGCCCTCGTCCTCGAAGTCGCCATGCTCCGGCTCGAACTCTGACCCGCCCACCGACGGCTCCGCCCCGTGAAGACAACCCCGGGCATCGCCCCCTACCCCGCGCAGCCCGGATCCCGCAGCGAATCCCTCGGCACACTCTTTGCCGGGGTCTTCGGCCTCCTCCTCGGCGTCGGCCTCCTGAAATTCGGCAACCCCATCGTCCTCGATCACCTCGTCGAACTGCCCAAGTCCTTCGACGAATGGCGCATCTTCGCCTGGCCCGTCAAAGTCGGCCAGGGCCTCGCCCTCCTCGTCGCCCTCGTCGGCGCGGCTTTCGTCTTCTCCAGCCCTGATCGATCCGCCCGCGCCCCAAGGTCGTTGATCGCCCTCCTCCTCGGATGGCTGGCCTGGCAAGGCGCAGCTTCCGTCGCGTCCATCGATCCCGATGCGTCCCGGCAAATCCTCGCCCACTTCACCGGAATCACCGCCTGCTTCCTCCTCGGCCATTGGGCCCTCAGCCGCGTGTCGGAACCCCGCGTGTTCTGGCTCTGCCTGGTCTTCGGATTCCTCGCAGTCCTCACGATCGCCTTCGACCAGCACTTCGGCGGACTCGAGGCCACGCGCAAGATGATCCTCGATCGACCGGAATCCGCGAAACTACCTCCGGAATACCTGGCCCGGATCCGGAGCAACCGGGTCTTCGGCTCGCTCGTCTATCCCAACGCACTCGCCGGCGCCGTGCTCCTCCTGTCCCCGCTCACCTCGATCCTGACCTGGAACTGGGGACGACGCCACGGACTGATCGGGGCCCGCCTCGCCGCCGGAACAACGACACTCGCCAGCGTCTCCGTGCTGGTCTGGTCCGGATCCAAGGCCGGCTGGCTGATCGCGATGGCGGTTGTCCTGTTGCTTCTGTTTCACAGCGCCATCTCCCGAAAATACCAGATCTCCATCGCCGCGCTCTTCGTCGTCGCGGGTCTCCTGGGTTTTGTGACCATTTTTCGGGAAAAGCTCGCGCAAGGCCCCAGAAGTGCGGCGGCACGCATGGATTACTGGTCCGCCGCATGGACCGGCTTCGCGGAACGTCCCGTCCTCGGCCAAGGCCCAGGCGCGTTCAAAAAGGTCTATGCCCGAGTCAAACGACCCGAGTCGGAGATGGCTCAACTCGCGCACAACGACTATCTGCAGCAGGCAACGGATTCAGGCGTTCCCGGATTCCTGGCCTATTCCGGCTTCGTTGCTGGCGCACTCGGCTTGCTCTACCGCCGGCGCGCGCGAACGCCCCCAGCAGATCGCAGTCCGCTTGTCACAGCCACAGGGCTCGGCCTGCTCGCCTGGTTCAGCCACGGACTCGTCGAGTTCGGTCTCTACATTCCCGCCACATCCTGGTGCGCGTTTGCCCTCCTCGGCTGGGCCCTCGCCCAGGCCCGCCCCTCGAATACCTGAGCGCACTCGGTTCAGGTGGGCAGGGCGCCCACTCCACTGCGCGCCGTCGGATCTCAGTAAACGCCCGGCGGGCAAGGGACTGCCCCCCCTACCGCCGGCAACTGGGGGATGCACCGCCGCCGACCTGTGCACGGCTTTTCAACGTGAGAAAACCCCCGCACCGCGCTACGGTCCCCGAATGCGCGTCCTCTTCCTGAACGGTCCGAATCTCAACCTGCTCGGCACGCGAGAGCCAGGAATCTACGGACGACTGACCCTGGCTGACATCGAGGCAAACGTCCGGACCCTCGCGAAGGAATTGGAGGCGGTCGTCGAATTCCGGCAATCCAACCACGAAGGGGAACTCGTGACCTGGATCCAGCAAGCCCCACAGAACTGGGACATCCTCGTCCTCAACGCAGCCGCGTACACCCACACCAGCATCGCCCTCCGGGACGCCATCAGCGGCAGCGGAATGACTACGATCGAAATCCATCTCTCGAACATCCACGCCCGGGAGGAATTCCGACATCGCTCCCTCATTGCACCTGTCGCGAAAGGATTGATCGCAGGATTTGGCCCGGAATCGTACATTTTGGCACTTCGAGCGGCTGTAACATTAACGAATAATAGAAATCCTTCGAACTAAGGGGACTTGTCCGGGTTTGGAAGGGCCCCTGAGGGGGTCACCTGAAACTCAGCTTGACCGAAATTCCACCGCTCGCTAGGTTCCGCCCCACTTTGGACCGAGGGGAGCAGGAGTCGGCCTTCGGCCACTGCTCTTTTTGGTCTAGCGGCAGCGATGACACACATCACCGCCGATAACCGTTGGGCCGACCAACAGGAGCTGAGCTGTGGACCTGAAAGACATCAAGGCGATCATCGATCTGATGCGCAAAAACGCGGTCTCGGAGTTCGAACTTGAACGTCAGGAATTTAAGATTCGCCTGAAACGAGGAGTGAACGGAGGTCAAAACGTCGTCTACGACGATACTGCGACCACGGTATCCGCCACCCAGGCCTCACAGGCCCTCCCCGCTTCCGGGTCCGCTGCATCCCGAGGATCCGAACCCGCCTCCGCCTCGATTGAGGTGAAGTCGCCCATGATCGGGACCCTGTATCGTTCACCCTCTCCGGAATCGAACCCTTACGTCGATATTGGAACCGAAGTCAGCCCAGACACGGTCGTCTGCATCATCGAGGCCATGAAGGTGATGAACGAAATCAAAGCGGAAGTCCGCGGCGTGGTCACCCAAGTGCTCATCGACAACGCCAAACCCGTCGAGTTCGGTCAACCGCTGTTCCGCCTCCGGCCTCTCTGAGCGCGTCGGAATCGCAGATCAACGGAACTCCCCATGTTCGAGAAGGTCCTAGTCGCCAACCGCGGAGAAATCGCGGTCCGCGTCATCCGCGCCTGCCGGGAACTCAACATCCGCACGGTCGCGGTCTACTCCGAAGCCGACGCCAACTCGATGCACGTCCACCTCGCTGACGAGGCGATATGCATCGGGAAAGGCCCCGCATCGGAGAGTTATCTCCGCATCGACCGCATCATTTCCGCCGCCGAGATCGCCGACGTGGACGGCATTCATCCCGGTTACGGCTTCCTTTCTGAGAATCCTCACTTCGAGGAAATCTGCACCAGCTGCAACATCCGCTTCATCGGCCCCAGCGCCCGGGCCATGAACGCGCTCGCCGACAAGAACGTCAGCCGCGCCCTCGCCCGCAAGGCCGGCGTCGCCACGCCGCCAGGTTCCGACGGCGTCATCGAGAACGAACAGGAGGCCAAACTTGTGGCCGCCAAGATCGGCTACCCCGTCCTGATCAAAGCCATCGCTGGCGGCGGCGGACGCGGCATGCGGATCGCCCACAACGACATGTCCCTGGTCACGGGCTATCACACCGCCCGGGCCGAGGCCGAAAAGGCCTTCGGAAACTCAGGGGTTTACATCGAGAAATTCATCGAGAACCCCCACCACATCGAGTTCCAGATCCTCGGCGATACCCGCGGCAACATCATCCACCTGGGCGAACGCGACTGCTCGATCCAACGACGCAACCAGAAGCTGGTCGAGGAAACCCCCTCCCCGCTCATCGAGAACAAACACCGCGATCTCCGCAAGAAAATGGGCAAGGCCGCGATCCGCATCGCGGAGGAAGCCGGCTATTCCAACGCAGGAACGGTCGAGTTCATCGTCGATTCCCAAGGCCAGTACTACTTCCTCGAGGTCAACAAACGCATCCAGGTCGAGCATCCCATCACTGAGGAAGTCACCGGCGTCGACCTCGTAAAGCAACAGCTGCTCATCGCCATGGGCGAACCGCTGCGCCTGCGCGATGCCGACATCGCCTTCAAGGGCCACGCCATCGAATGCAGGATCAACGCCGAAGATCCCTTCGACGACTTCCGCCCCTCCCCAGGCCGCATCGAAATGTACTACCCCCCCGGCGGTCGTGGCGTCCGACTCGACTCCCACGCCTACGGCGGCTACGTCATCCCTCCCTACTACGACTCGATGATCGGAAAGCTGATCACCTTCGGCAAAGACCGCCGGGAGGCCATGGATCGCATGAGCCGCGCGCTCTCCGAATACATGATCACCGGCGTCAAGACGACCATCCCCTTCGAGCAGGCCATCCTCCAGGACCCCAATTTCCGCAGGGGCGTCTACTCCACTTCGTTCATCGAACAACTGCTCAGCGGCGGTCGCAGGGACCTCCTCGAGGAACGGGCCTAGCCCAACCCCTCTCCAAGCATCGATCTCACGCGCACCCCCGCGCGTACACAAGGTCGATGTCACAGGCTCCAGGCCCGCGTAGCCCAAGGGCCCCGCCTGGGCCTTGAGCTCCGCTCACCGCACGCACGCCAGCCGCAAGCAGCAGGCTGGCCAGACCTGATTCCACTCCTTTATCAGTCAAGGACCGAAGAATCCGGAGAAACTTCGATCTTTTCGGCGATTTCTGCCGGTATTTCCACAGCCTTCATCGTCCCATCCGGACGTTGCGCCACGCAAACCACGGTCAACCGACCCTCCGCCACCCTCTCCACCTCCGCTCCTGATACCTTGATGAAGCGAAAGCCGTAGGTCAGCGCCTTCGAACGCTTTTCCAGGATCTTCATCCGGATCTCCACGACGTCCTCAAATCGCAGCGGCCGATGATAGTCGCACGAGGCGTGCACCCGCGGCCAACCCACCTGCGGCAAGCCCGGCCGAGCCGCAACGGAATACCCGATCGACCTGAA
The DNA here is from genome assembly GCA_903844265.1 of uncultured Verrucomicrobiota bacterium. GTDB lineage: Bacteria > Verrucomicrobiota > Verrucomicrobiia > Limisphaerales > CAIMTB01 > CAIMTB01. The sequence continues at coordinate 29,926 of CAIMTB010000301.1, read as the reverse complement.
AAACGCGTGCTCCGCCGTCTCCATGTACCGGAAAAAATTCGAGTAGTGCATGATCCCCGCCATGTCCGTCTCGGAAAACTCGACTGTCCGTCGGACTAGGAACTCACTGGGCATGACATACCTCGGATTCATCGTTCCGCCCGCCAACCCTCGCCGCGAGCACACCCTCAAACATCGCCGCCAGATGACGCGCCGATGCCTCATTGTTGTAGAGACGCTCCACTGATGCGCGCCCCGAACGACCCAAACAAGCCGAAAACTCAGGGTCCTCCACGACCGAAACAATCGCGTCCGCCAAGGACTCCGGGTCGTCCGGCGCACAGAGGATACCCCCCCCGGACTCGGCCGTGATCTCCGGAAATGCCGCCGTCGCAGGCTGCACAAACGGCACCCCGGACGCCATCGCCTCGAGAAGATACAACCCGAACGCCTCGCCGTAATGCGCCGGGACCGACAAAACCGTCAGACCACGCATGTAATCCTGCTTGGCCGAGTGCTCGAGGTTCGCTCGAAATTCGCAATCCCCAAGCAATCCCTCAGAGCGCAGGCGAGCCTTGAGCCGCTCCACAAAAGGTTCGTCCGAGGCCCCCATGCCACCCGCCACCGCCAGACGAAGGCCCCCACAGCGCCCACTCCTGCGGATCCGGATATAGGCCTCGACAAGCCGATCCAGCCCCTTGTCCGGGCACATCCGGGCGAGATAGCCCAAGACCGGCGGCTGCGGCGGGGCCTCGGCCACGCGCCAACCGCTGAGGCTGATCCCGTTGGGAACCACATGGATCCGGCCGCGCGCGAGCCCCAGCCGGTCCGCCATGCGATCCGCATAATACCGGCTCGCCGCGACAATGCCGTCGGCCTCCGCCACGCGCAGGGCCAGTTCACGCCACGCGGCGTCCCGGTTGCGCGGGGGCAAGGCATCCAGGAAAGCATCCTCGCCCTGCAGCGTCACAACCACCGCGACCCCAAGATCGCGCTTCAGTTTCCGCACCACTCCCGCGAGCAACCCGTTGGACAGGCAGACGAGGTCGGGGCGCTCCTGGCCTGACAACCACCCGCTGAGTTCCTCGAGTTCACGCAGTTGGTTGCCTTCTTCGCCGCGAAGCATCGACACCGTCAGGTCCCCGACATCCTCCGGGCGGGTCTGCGCGGCGCGGGTCCCCACCAGGCGCAGGAGACGGGGTGAATCGAGCAGGCGCCGCATCCAGCCAGGCGAGTGGCGGAACAACGGAAGATGCTCATCGAGGTAGACGTTGATCCCACCGAAGAAAATCGGCGCACCCTCACTCTGGTCCGGCTCATCGGTCTTCAGCGGGAGATAAAGCGGAAGGAGCGTCACCGAATGGCCGAGCTTCCGGAATCCTGCAACGACGGCGTTGTCCCGCAGGCAGGCCCCGCAGAACATTCCTCCCGCGCCGGGTGTGAGCTGGACGATTCGCATCCTGTTCGGTCGCTCCGCGCGACGCGGACCGAACCTACCGAAGCGCGACCATTCCGCCACTTCGCGTTTTGGCGCTTGCGGCGTCAGGGAAGGAGACGAAGCTTGGGGCGCCCTACGATGGCGGCTACTTCCTCCCACCCCAAGCATTACTGCGGTGTCTTCGGCGTGTTCGGCTGCCCGAACGCGGCTGAGCTCACCTACTACGGCCTCTACGCGCTCCAGCATCGGGGCCAGGAAAGCGCGGGAATCGTGACCAGCGACGGGAAGCAATTCCATCGCGAGATCGGCATGGGCCTGGTCCCGAACATCTTCAACGCCTCCACGCTCCACAACCTGATAGGCGACCTCGCCGTAGGCCACACCCGGTACTCCACCACCGGATCCTCGACGCTCAACAACGCCCAACCTCTCGTCGTCAATTGTTCCCGCGGCCCCATCGCGATTGCCCACAACGGTAATCTGACCAATGCCGCCCAGCTTCGGGAGGAACTCGAGGAACACGGCTCAATCTTCCAGACCACCGTCGACAGCGAGATCATCCTCCATCTCATGGCCCAGCCGCCCAGCGCGGCCGAACCCAACCCTCTCATCCACGCCCTCACCCGCATCGAAGGCGCCTACTCGCTCGTCATCCTCACAACCGACGAACTCATCGGCGTCCGCGATCCGTTCGGCTTCCGCCCCCTCTCCATCGGCCGCCTCAACGACGGCTGGATCCTCGCCTCCGAAACCTGCGCCTTCGACCTCATCGGCGCCTCCTTCGTCCGCGACGTCGAACCCGGCGAGGTCGTCATCATCAATCGCCAAGGCCTTCGGAGCTTCCGACCCTTTCCCGTCCACCAGCGACGCGCCCTCTGCATATTCGAGTACGTCTATTTCGCCCGCCCCGACAGCACCATCGACGGACATAGCGTCCACCGCGCCCGCGTCGACATGGGCCGCCAACTCGCCCGGGAATTCCCGATCGACGCCGACCTGGTCATGCCCGTCCCCGACAGCGGCAACTACGCCGCCCTCGGCTATTCCGCCGAATCAGGCGTTCCCTACCAGATGGGGTTTGTCCGCAATCATTACGTCGGACGCAGCTTCCTCCAGCCCACCCAGACCATCCGCGACATCAATGTCCGGGTGAAACTCAACCTCATCGCCGAGCTGGTCCGCGACAAACGCGTCATCATCGTCGACGACTCCATCGTCCGCGGCACCACCTGCCGATCCCGTGTCACCAGCCTCAAGCAAGCCGGCGCCAAGGAGGTCCACGTCCTCATCAGCTGCCCACCCCATCGCAATCCCTGCGTCTACGGCATCGACTTTCCCGACCGCTCCAAGTTGCTGGCGTCCAATTACACAATCGACGAGATCCGCCGCTACCTCAGCGCCGATTCCCTCGGCTACCTTTCCCTCGAAGGCATGGTCGGGGCCGTCGGCGACCCCATGAACTCCTTCTGCCTCGCCTGCTTCAACGGCGATTACCCCGTGCCCTACAGCGCCGCGCTCGAGAAGCACGTCATGGAACGTCGCGCCGCGCGCACCGAGAGCTTCACCGCTACCTTCGACAAGGAATCACGCCAGCCCCGTCTCCTCTAGTCGCCGCCCCCCCCTAGTCCGCCCGTCGCCCCACGTCGCCTCCAACCACCGCTCCAAGCCGGCCCAGACAGGGCGCCGACACCCCCCGAATCCATCTCCGCCGCCGGTTTTTCACCATGGGCGCGACCCGCCTCATCGCAGCTCTCGCAGCCCTCCTTGCCGGCCTCCCGTTCCAAGGCTGTTCCGACTCCGATTCCGACTGGCCACCCGCCCCCAGGAACGAGGAGGAACAGACCGTCATCGACGCCGCCCGCCGCGCGGTGACCCAGTTCGATGGGTGGACGGATGTCGCCTTCGTCGTTCAACGCCGTGGCGACCAGTGGCGAGTGCAGGCCTGGAGAATCGTGAACCCCACCGCACGCGGCAAAAAACGCTGCGTGCCTTGGGCCAGTCGCGCCATCGACCTCGACCGCAACGGCACGGTGATCGCCTACCAGAATCATCTCTGACCGAGTCCAGGCTCCCGGCGATCTCCAGTATCCTACTCCGGCCCGGACCACTCACCCGCAACAACCCGCCTGCTGGTCCGCCGACGGACCACCTGCAAGACCTCTCCTTGGGAATTGCGGGAGTTATTCCCCAGTCTCCTTACCACGATTAGGGATTCTTCCCCACCCCCGGCGGGGAATCCTGCCCAACCGGGGAAATGTCACCTCCTGATATCTTGCGGAACTGTTTGTGGTGGAGCGCAAAAGGCGCGGATTGCAGGCCATTCCGTGTGAGTGGCTCGCGCGAGATCCTTCCAGGAAAATGGGACCGCAAGACTGGCCCATCCCCTGCTGATGAATTCCTCGTCCCTGACGTGACGATCACCAGGGACCCGAGTCGCGGACCACAGCATACCAGCGCGCAAGCGATGGACCGTCCGCGGCCAGACAACAAAGACCGCACCAGAATAACCAACCGATGACCATGAGACCCCTACTGACTCGAATCGCCCTACTTCTGACTCTGCTGCTGGCAGTAAGATCCGCCTCGGCACTGAACGTGTTCGAAACGATGGTTCCCAACGGCACCGTGCTCGGTTGCACGATGTGCCACGGCGCAACCGGTCCGCCCCTGAAACCCTTCGGCTCTGCCTTCACCAGGAACAATCATGCCTGGAATGCCACCCTCGCCGCCATGGATTCGGATGGGGACGGCTTCTCCAACGGCGTGGAACTTGGTGACCCGCTGGGTGCATGGCTGCGGGGAGATCCCAATCCCGCTGGCACTCCCACCAACCCCAGCGATCCGGCTTCACATCCGGCACCGCCTCCCACCCCGCCGACGATCACGCAACAGCCCGTGAACCAGACCGTCCTTGAGGGAAGCCCCGCCACCTTCACCGTCGTCGCCGCGGGCACAGCGCCTCTCTCGTATCAATGGCTGAGTGGAGTCACGCCCATCACAGGCGCGAACGCCGCCACTTTCACCATCGCCCATGCTACTCCCGCCGACGCCGGCAGTTACTCGGTTACAGTCGGTAACACCGCCGGATCCGTCACCAGCACCGCCGCGCAGCTCAGTGTTACTGTCCTGCCGCCCAGCATCGCACCGACCATCACGCAACAGCCCGCGAGCCAGACGGTCCTCGAAGGAAACCCTGCCACCTTCACCGTCGTCGCCACCGGCACCGCTCCGCTTTCCTATCAATGGTTGAATGGAACCACGCCCATCACAGGCGCGAACGCCGCCACTTTCACCATCGCCCATGTTGCTCCCGCAAACGCCGGCAATTATTCGGTCACGGTCGGTAACACCGTCGGCTCCGTCACCAGCACCGCCGCGCAGCTCAGTGTTACTGTCCTGCCGCCCAGCATCGCACCGACCATCACGCAACAGCCCGCGAGCCAGACGGTCCTCGAAGGAAACCCTGCCACGTTCACCGTCGTCGCCACCGGCACCGCTCCGCTTTCCTATCAATGGTTGAATGGAACCACGCCGATCACAGGCGCAAACGCCGCCACTTTCACCATCGCCCATGCGACTCCCGCCAACGCCGGCGATTATTCGGTCACAATCAGCAACCTGGTTGCGGGCGTGAGCAGCACGATCGCACATCTCACCGTCACCTCGACGCCGCCGCCGCCTGATACCGCACCGTCCATTACCCGGCAGCCCGCGAGCCAGACGGTCCTGGAAGGAGCCTCGGTCACCTTCACCGTCGGAGTCTCGGGTACGGCGCCTTTCTCCTATCAGTGGGTGAAGGGAACGACACTCATCAATGGAGCGACCAGTGAGTCACTCACTCTGGCACGGGTCACGACAGCCGACGCGGGAAGCTACTCCGTCACGGCTGTCAACTCGGTGGGTTCCGCCACCAGTCACGCCGCCGACCTCGTGGTCACCACGACGCCGCCGCCCCCGACACCGCTGACGATCGCCCTGACCAGCCCGGCCCGCGGCGCCTCCTATCCCGCTCCCGCGTCCTTCGCACTGAGCGCGGCGGTAACTCCCGATGGCGCTGCCAAACAGGTCCGGCTCTTCCAGGGACGCACCGTGGTGGCGACCTTCACCGCGCCTCCCTACTCCACCGACATCAAGGGCCTCCGCGCAGGCGAGTATTCCTACCAGGCCGAAGCCACCGACGCGGCAGGCAAGGTCTATCTGTCGAGCCGGGTAAGCATCCTGGTGACCAACGTCGTGACGCCGCCTCCGGTGACCGGCAAGGCAACCGTCAGCGTGACCAGCCCCGACCCCACGGCCTCTGAGGAGAACCTCGACCCGGGGACCTTCCGGATCAGCCGAACCGGCGGTGATGTCAACGCCAGTCTCGTGGTCTACTTCAGCCTCGGCGGCAGTGCCAAGAACGGCCAGGACTACCAGTTGCTTCCGGAATCGGTGACCCTCCCCGCCGGCCAGCTCTTCGCCGACATCACGGTCGTCCCCATCGCGGACAACGACTCGCCGGAGAACGGCAGGGACACGGTCAAACTCGAGCTCGACGAGGCGCCGGATGGAGCGACTCCTTATCGGCTCGGCGAGAAGCACCAGGCCGTCGTGACTATAAGCGAGCCGGTGACCCCGCCCGCCAACCAACTCCCCACGGGACGCATCCTCCGACCGACCGATGGCGCCCGCTTCCCCGTGAACTCCACAATCCCGATCGTGGCCTTCGCCTCGGATTCGGATGGCACCGTCGCTTCCGTGGAGTTCTTCGTCGGAGACACCTCCATCGGACTTGGACAACAGATCCGTCGCGAGGACGAGGGTGACAGCAACCGCGTGCCCGGTGGCCTGTACGTGTTCAATTGGAGCCGCGTCCGCTCGGGAACCTACGCCATCACGGCGAAAATCACCGACAACTCTGGCGCCGTCACCACGACGCGCCCCGTGACGGTCACCGTCTCACTGCGCAGTCGCTAGGCGCGGCAAGGACCCGCAGGAGTCCCCCGGACTCCTGCGGGCAACGCCGCAGCGGACTAAGTCAAATCAGGGACTGAATCAGGGACTGAGTAGAGATCCGGAACTGCCCGGGGCCATCAGGGGCCATCAGGGAGCAGGTAAGTCAACGACGGGGGGAGTGGTGGAAGCGGTCACGGGCCGCCACCATTCCCCCCGTTTTCTCATTTTTCGCCGGGCCTCTTGGCCTCCCCGGACGGGCCATTCGGAATCAGGCATATCCAAGCGTTTACTTTCCGTGGCGTTTCCGGTGATAGTACCGCCGCGAACGGTGACCGCGTGGCCGCACGTTCATGCAATCCAATAACCCAACCACCAACATCACTTCCTTATGGGCGACAAATCTCCGAAGTCCGTGAACAAGGCGTCGAAGCAGAAGCAGGTCAAGGCGACCAGCGCCAGCGACAAGAAACAGCAGGCCATCGCCGCGAAGAAGACCGCCACCGGCAAGAAGTGATTGGTCCGCGGACCGGGCGGTTCTGCACCGCCCTCCGCAACCCGGAATCGGTATTCCGTGGATCTTCACCGCCGGAACTTCTCATCAACGGCGGAGCGGGACATTCATCGAATTGCCGACGCCGTCACGTCGGTATCCGCGGATCTATCTGAAGCCATTCGACCACGTGCGACCCCAAGGCTGCCGCGTCAGGGCACGGGATGACGATTCCCGGAGCTTCGCACCACGCGAATCCGGCCCCCCAAGCGGAGCCATTCAGCACACAGACATCCGTCCGCGCGTCGTGTAGTTGCCGCCAGGCGGCGGCAAGCGCGTCATCCCGTGACCCGCCCAGCTCGTACTTCCAGCCCACAATCCGGGCCTCGGGCCACCACCTGCGCAGCTGCGGCAGGACCTTGGTTGCAGGTTCCAGTTCGAGCAGGATCCGGCCCGCTCGCGAAGGGATTTTGGAATCCTTCCGCTCGACCCCGAGGCTGTCCGTGATCCGGGCAACCCGGAAGTCACAGAGCGCTGCGGCGTGAAAAAAGGCATGGACGTGCTCGTATCCGGCACGTTCGGCGAGCTGAAAGGCCAGATCATCGTTGGTGCTGAACGCGTGCATTTCCACGGTCCGCATCGGAAGTTTTGCGGTGGCGCCATCGCCACGATAGAGAAGAACGCGGTGACCCGCATCGGCCAGAGCGTCGGCCAGGACAGCACCCAACTGGCCGGTGGAGGCGTTGGTGAGGCGGCGCATGCCGTCGATCGCCTCCCACGCGGGACCGCAGGTGATGACAATCGTCATCGAGTTTGAAGCACCGCCACTGCGGCTTGCAGCGTGGGAACATCCCCGACGCTAAGCGTGAGAACCTCCGGCGCGATGCGCTTCATGAAGCCGGCCAGGGCGCGTCCGGGTCCCAGCTCAATGAAGCGGGTGTATCCTTGTTCCAAAAGCCAGCGGATCGAGGCTTCCCAGCGGACGGGGGCGCAGACCTGTTGCACAAGCAGGTCCTTGATCGAGGTGGGGTCCTCGTGCGGGCGGGCCGTGACATTCGAGACCACCGTAACAGACGGCGAAATCACGGTGGCGCCGGAGAGTTCGGCGGCGAGCTTCGCCTGGGCGCTCCCCATGAGCCGGGAATGGTAGGCGCCGGCAACCGCGAGCGGCAGGGCTCGTTTCGCACCGCGGGCTTTGGCGAGCTCGCAAGCTTTCGCGATCGCAGTGGCCTCCCCTGAGATCACGAGCTGTCCCGGACAATTCAGATTCGCCAATTCCACACCAGCCTCGGCGCATACGTCGCGGGTGGGACCCTCGTCAAGGTTGATGATCGCCGCCATCGAACCGCGCGTCGCCTCGCACGCCTCCTGCATGAACCGACCGCGAAGCCGTGTGATGCGCAGGCCATCCTCGAAACTCATCGCACCCGCCGCGGCAAGGGCCGTGAATTCTCCGAGAGACAAACCCGCCGTGGCTTCAAAACGCAACCCATGGACCTCTTGACGGAGCAGCTCGAAGGCCACCCAGCCCATGAGGAAAATGGCCGGCTGTGCGTTTTCGGTGCGGGTAAGTTCCGCCTCGGGCCCCTCGAAGCACAGATGGGAAAGCGGGTAGCCAAGCGCGCTGTCGGCGCGCCCGAACAATTCGCGCGCAGCCGGAAACTGCCCCGCGAAATCCTTGCCCATGCCCACGGTCTGGGCGCCTTGTCCGGCAAACAGCAGCGCAGTCTTGCTCATCGGGGCCCCATCGTACCCCGGGCGGCCGATTTGGTCGACGACAACGGTTGAACGTCGGACGCCTCGAGGGCAGGCCCCTTTTCGTCCTCCGCGACCTGCGAGCTCAACCTGTTCCACCCCGCCTGGATGCCATCTCCCGTGTTTTGTCTGTGCTTCTGCATGCGCCAAGGCTATGGAAGAAAGACAGCCTGGAGTGCGCAAAGCTATGGACTTCACCTTCAACTGCCCCAACTGCAAACAGGAACTCGAGGTCGACATCACCGCGGTCGGCTCCGCGGTGGATTGTCCGGCCTGCAATCGCAAGATGACGGTGCCGTCCCCTGATATCACCAGGATCCGGGCCGCGCCCCACGGCCAGCCAGCTACGACGGACGCGAGCCGGGAGGAAAAGCACTTCGTGGTGCCGCTTCACGAGGGTCCCGCCGAGCACCTCATTACCAAGACCACGCCTACGCTTGAATTCGCGGCCAAGGAACTCGACAAGAAGATACGGATCCAGACGTTCCGTCGCGTGGATACCATGACGGTGAACAAGGATCACTTCGACGAGGTGGTCTCCGCGTTCCTTCAGAAGGTGGGCCAGCAGTACGTCATCAGCATCACCCCCATCACCTACACGTATAAGGATCTCGCCACAGAGCATTATGTCACCGACTACGGCGTGATGGTGGTGTTCCGCGGCTGACCCGAGGCGTCCCTTCCAGACTCTGTCATCCGTGCGGTGGCTCGCCGCCGCTCTGGGGTGCATGGGCAGCGTCCGGCGACTGAGTGAGGACGACCGGTGGTCTTCGATCTGCGATCCGCCGCGGCGTGTCCACGGCGGTGGAAGTCCACGGCACTCCATGACGGAACGACTTTCATGAACGGAGGGTCCGCGTCCCACATCCGGGTCCGATTCTTGGAAATCTAGGTTGTCTGCGTACGCGGCGCCGGATGTTCTTGCGGTCCACCCCGGTTTTCCGCATTTCACCCCACCTCACTTGGCCTGTGGCACCTTGCGGATGCTACTGTCCCAACCGGTTTCCGACCTGATTCAACCTCCCCCGGGGAGGATCGTCGAAGGCGACGAAGAGTCGGCAGGAGCGGACACGCTCGATACAGATTCAACATGGACCCATCGCGGTCAGACAGTCGTCAGATCAGGCAGCGCCTTTTTCGCGAAAGCCTTCGGGCTTGGCTGGGCGCGGCCGCGATCGCGTGCCTCACGGGCTGCGGTCCGATTTCGACCGATCTCGGTGGCGGTGGAGACAGGAGCGTCGGCCTCAAGGGAGTTCCTCCCACCAACTCGGCGCCCACGGAGGGTTCCGCCCCCATCGTGGCCGGAGCATCGGATGTTTTCGAGGATGTCAGTGGCCGTGCCGGGCTGCGATTTGTCCAACAGCTCTGCGACGACCACATCGGGAACATCATCGAATCGAACGGAGCCGGAGGAGCCATTCTGGACTTCGACCGCGACGGGTGGATGGATATATTCCTTGTCAACTCGGGTCCGCTCGACGGCGTGACCCACCACCTCCCGGGAACTGCGCGCCGCCCGAACGGCCTCTTCCGAAACCGTGGTGACGGCACGTTCGAGGACGTCACAGCCAAGGCCGGTCTCACGGGCTCCGGTTATGGCGTCACGGCTGCGGCGGGCGACTTTGACAACGACGGTTTCACGGACCTCTACGTGGTCAGCGTCGGCGAGAGCCACCTGTTCCGAAACAGAGGCAACGGAACATTCGAGGACGTCACTGTCCGTGCCGGCGTAGGCCACAAGGGGACCGGTATTGGGGCGGTGTTCGCCGACTTCGACAACGACGGCCATCTTGATCTTTTTCTGGCGAACTACCTTACGTTCGATCCCACGTACCGCCTCTACTTCCAACCGGATGGATTTCCAAGCGCGCTGGCGTACAAGCCGGAGGCGAACGTGCTCTACCGGAATCGAGGCGACGGAACATTCGAGGACGTGAGCGAGAAGTCGGGCATCCGGGTCGCGGGCCATCGCGCGATGTGTGTGACTGCGTTCGACGCCGATCTTGACGGGCACCAGGACCTGTACATCTCGAACGATCTCTCGCCGAACCTGCTCCTGATGAACGACGGCCACGGCCACTTCACCGAGTCGGGGCAGAAGCGCGGCGTGGCGTTCAATGCCCTCGGCGAAGCTGCCGGCTCGATGGGCGCGGCGATCGGCGACTCGAACGGTGACGGTCGGCCGGACATTCTCGTGACCCGATTCGGGTATGGCTCGCTCTATCTCGGCACCACCAACGGCGTCTTCACCGACGCCATGGTGGTCTCGGGACTCGGAGCCATCACCGCCCAATACGTGGCGTGGGGTGGGGTGTTCTTCGATTTCGACAACGATCGTGACGAGGATATCTTCATCGCCAATGGCGACGCCCATTATCTCGTCGGCTGGCAAAGCTTGCTGCTTGAGAACCGCGGCGGCGGGACCTTCACGGACGCGGCAGTCCAGGGCGGCGCCGTTTTCCGATCGAAACTTCGCGGCCGCGGCGCCGCGGTCCTCGACTTCGACAATGACGGCCGTCCCGATCTCCTGATGACGGCCATCGCGGATCGTCCCTACCTGCTTCACAACCGATCCACCTCAGGCCACCACTGGCTCACGCTCCATCTTGAGGGAACCCGCAGCAATCGCGACGGATTCGGCGCCATTCTTCACGTCACAGCCGGGGGCAAGACCACGCTCCATCTCGCCCGGGCTTCCACGACTTTCCTGATGCAGGGCGACCCGCGCGTGCATATCGGGCTGGGCGCGGCCTCGAAGGTGGACCTTCTCGAAATTCGCTGGCCAAGCGGCCAGGTCCAGAAACTGGAAAACCTCACCGTCGATCGCATCCTGAGAATTCAGGAGCCCGGATCCGCCCGATGAAGGCCGCCCTCGGACATCGCGGCGCCCTGAACGGGCCCGCCTGGCAGCCCGCGGGACGCGTCCCGTCGCGAAGGCAGGCGCGCATCCTCGGACCGGCCTTTCTGGCTGTTGCGCTCGTGTTATCGACCGCTTGCGGTCCTGCCCGGCCCGCGGTTTCCGATGCGTCGTTGATCGTCACGCAGACGCCCATCGAAGCCGGCGTTCACGAAAATCCCGGCGACGCGCTCGATCTTCTTTATCCCGCCGGTAGTCGTGTGGTTCTGGTCCCCCAGCCAGATCGCCCTGATCGCGTGATCGTCCTCTCTCAGGGACTGCGAGCCGCGGGCGGACCGGTGCTCGGACCCGACGGGCGCGACGTGCTCTTCGCCGGGAAAGCCGAGATGAGCCAGGCTTGGCAGGTGTATCGGGCAGGACTTGCGGGTGGCATCCCGAAGCCGCTGACGTCGCAGCCGGGCGGCGCGATGGCGGCGTCGTGGCTGCCGAACGGCCGCTTCGTCTACAGCTCGCCGGTGCCACGATCCGCCACGGCCGCACACCCCGCGCCCGCCGTCCCCGCACTGTTCACGCAGTCGATCACCGGAGGACCGCCGGCGCGACTGACCCACGGTCTGGTTGCGGCGACCGACCCGACGGTGCTTGCCGATGGCCGGATTCTGTTCGTGTCGGGTGTCCCGACAGCCGAGGGCTCAGCCCCGGCGGCCACGTCGCTCTTCACGATCAACAACGACGGCACCGAGATCACGCCCTACGCCGGCCAGCACGATGGCCCCACCGCAACCCGTCGGCCTCGCGAAACCCGCGACGGGCGCATCCTTTTCCTGTCCTCAGGCGCCGGCGGACCCGCACTGCAGGGCCGGATCGAGCAGGTCCTCGCTGCACGACCCTACCGCAGCCGCTCGGTCGCATTCCCTCAAATCGCCGCACCCTGCCGGGCTGTGGAGCCCACCGACGACGGAAACTTCCTCGCAACCCTCCGGGAGACGGGGCCGGACCGCGTGCTCGCGACTTTCGCGGTCTACAGGCTCTCGGCAGGCACCGTGCGACTGGGCACGCCGGTCTTCGACGATCCGACGCGCAACGAAGTGGAGGCCATCTCGGCTACCCGACCGGTCCGACCCCTGGGCCGGCTGTCGAATGTCGATCCCACGCGCACCGATGCCACCCTGCTGTGCCTCGACGCCCACCTTTCCGATCGACCGGTTCAAGGACCCAACAATCCCACGAACCGCGGCACCCATCTCCGCGTCGTCGCCTATGGCGGGCCCACCCCCAACGTGCCCCGGATCCTCGGTGAAGTCCGATTGCAATCCGACGGCTCGGCAATGGCCATGGTCCCCGCCGACCTCCCCCTGGCGATCGAACTCCTCGACGCCGACCGCAACATCCTGCGCCGCTGTCCCCCTGCATTCTGGCTGCGTCCCGGTGAGAACCGCTCCTGCGTGGGCTGTCACGAGCCGCACAATCGCGCCCCTGAAAACAATCGGCCCCTCGCGGTCCGCGAACCGCCGGTCAAACTCCTACCCGCGCGATCGGACCTCACGCAAAGCCCATGAACCGACGGGGAAAGCGACTCCGAACACCCCTGATCACCGCGGCCATTGGCCTCGCGGTGGTCGCCATTGTTGTCGCGATGGCCTGGCGAAGCACGCCGCTCAAATTCCGACGTACCACGCGCATCCGTGTCCTCGACGTCATTGGCATGGCCGGACTCGGATTGCCCAAGCGCGACATCGACCACGTCCGCGAGAAGTCAGGGATGCAGGACATCTCCAATGTCAGTTGCCGGAATTGCCACGGCGAAACCACCAACGCACTGCCCTGGGCCAAGCCCCACCCACGCCATCCCTCGCCCGCCGGGCTCGTCGTCACACGCGACAACTCCCGCCTCTACGTCGCCCTGCCCGAACTCGACGAAATTGCCGAGGTGAAGATCGACACCCTCCGTGTCCTCCGCCGCGCCCACGTCGCCGGCGAGCCCACCGGACTGGCCCTTCATCCTGACGGCTCCTCCCTCTTCGTCACCTGCCGCTCCGGCGATCGCGTGGCGCGCCTTGACCTCGACCCTTTCACCGAAGCCGAATCCGCCTTCGTCGGCATCGCCCCGGTCGGAATCGGGTGCCTCAAGACCACGAATGGAATCCAACTGGTCGTCGCCAACACCATCTCCGACGACGCTTCGATCCTGAGGACCGCGCCGCTCCAGGAGACCGTCCGCCTCACCACCGGACGCGAGCCTTACGGGGTCGGCGTCTCGAGCGACGGCTCCCGTGCCTACGTCTCCGCCCGCCTCGCTGAAATGCCGGGCATCGATCGCCCGCCCGCATCCGAACTCACCGTCATTGATCCCGGCAGGCAACGCGTCCTCGCCCGCCCACGCCTGATATCCGCCCATCTCTCCGAGGCCACCGTCCCCGTCCCCTCACGATCCTGGGTGCTCACCGCGATGGTCCGCGTCCGCAACCTCGTCCCCATCACCCAGGTCGCTCGCGGCTGGGTCATGACGAGCGGCCTCGCCATCACGGACACCGAGGGTAACAACGTCGTCCAGGTCCCCATCGACGAGGCGAACCGATACTTCGCGGACCCGGCCGGGCTGGTCGTGGATCCCGAGGGACATCGCGCCTACCTCGCCTCCGGAGGCGGCGACACCGTGAGCGTGATCGACCTCGATCGCCTCGCGAACTGGCTCGCCCAATCCGACGACGCCGCCAAGCGCACCGCGATCCACGACCTCGAATTGTCGTCACAGTATGTCGCCGCCCGCATTCCCACCCGGCGCAACCCACGCCAACTCGCGCTCTCCCCCGACGGCTCACGTCTCTTCATCGCCGAGCGTCTCCAGGATTCGATCCTCGTCATCAACACCACGAACCTCGCCGCGGTGGGTCGCGTCGTCCTCGGCGACGGCGGCGAATCGGACCCCATCCGGCGAGGCGAACGCCTGTTCACCTGGGCGGGAAAGACATTCCAAGGCCAGTTCTCGTGCCGCTCCTGCCACCCGGACGGACACGTCGACGGTCTGAACTACGACTTCGACGGCGATGGCATCGGTGACAACCTCCTCGACAACCGCTCGCTCCAGGGCGTCGCCGGCACCTGGCCCTTCAAGTGGAGCGGCAAGAACCCCAGCCTCAAGGTCCAGTGCGGCCCGCGCTTCGCCAAGGTTCTCATGCGCACCGACCCCTTCGACGGCGAGCAGCTCGACAATCTCACCCACTTCGTCGAATCGATGCCCCCGCCCAGGACCCGCCATGTCCAGGACACCGAATGGACCCAGACCCGCGAACGCGGGCGTCTGCTTTTCTTCGCGGTCCAGACCTCGGACGGAAAGCCGATCCCGCCCGAGCGCCGTTGTTCCACCTGCCATCGGCCGCCGTTGTACACCAATCGCGCCAAGGCCTCGGTCGGAACCCGCGCACCCCAGGATTCGACCGACGAATTCGACACGCCCCATCTCCTTGGCATTGCGGCTTCCGCGCCGTATCTGCACGACGGCCGCGCCAAGAGCCTCGAGGAACTCTGGACCCTCTACCAAACCAACGACCTCCACGGCGTGAGCAGTTACATGTCCAAACAACAGCTCAACGAACTCGTGGAATACCTGAAGACGCTGTGAACCCGTCGCCTATCTTGCCCGCATTTCTTCGCGACACCGTGGCCCGGGCGGGCCGCGCGCCTCTCCGTGCACTCGCGATGCTGTTCTTGCTCGCCCCGACGCCCCGAACGGCTGCAGCCGACGCCGCGATTCCTGCGCCGCTCCCGTTTCCGCTCATCGAGAGATTCGAGAACCTGGGCGAGGCCGACGGACTCCTGGGCCACAAGGTCCATTGCGTCCTGAAGGCCTCCGACGGCCGGCTCTGGGTCGGCACCTGGGAGGGCCTGCTCGTCCGCGAGGGCAACAAATTCAAGCGGTACACCACCGCCGACGGCCTCACCCAGAAGATGGTCCTCTGTCTCGCCGAGGACACACGGACCGGCGACATCTGGATCGGCACCATGCGCGGCCTCAACCGTTTCTCCGCCGGTCGCATCACCGGCTACCTCCAGACCGACAGCGGCCTCCCCAACAACGTGGTCTACGGCGTCGACGTGTACAGCAACCACGTCTGGGCCGCGACCGCCGCAGGCACCGGCGATCTCAACCTCAGGTCCGGCGAATGGGCCATCTACGACCACAAGAACGCCGCCATGCACGAGCCCTGGTGCTATTCCGTCAAGGGCGCCAATGACCGCGTCTACATCGGCGTCTGGGGCGGTGGCATCGTCGAGCACGACCCGGCCCGCGGTACCTTCAAGGAATACCGCGACCCCGACGGCGATTTCCATTATGACCTCGTCCCAGACGACGGCCCGATCAACGACGTCACGTCCTGGATCGCCATCGACGACGGCGTCCTCTGGCAGACCACCTACTTCGGCTGCTCGCGATACGACGGCAGCAAGTGGAAGACGTGGGTCGAAGGCAAATCCCCGTTGCCCTCGAACTTCGCCCAATTCGTCTGGGCCCGGAATCGCGCCGCCTGGATTGGCACCGACAAAGGCCTGTCCGTCACGGACGGCGACACCTGGGTCAACTATCTGCCCGGGGAAAAAGGTCAGGGCCTCGTCGACATCCATCGGCCCGGCGTACCTGTCGAGCACCGCACCATGACCACCTCGCTGGTCAACGGATTCGTCCTCGGCATCTGGACCGACGACACCGAAGCGTGGATCGCCACAGCCGACGGACTCAGCCGGGGAATCCTCGCGAAGGGCCCCGGCGTCACGCCCGCGTCGAATCCCTGACCTTCAGTCTTTCACCCCTAAACACTCGACCAAACTTAATCCCCGAGGGACACCGAAGCCATGCATCCTGCGGCTCCCGCCACTCTCTCGACTGACACAGACATTACCATGGAACCTGCCGTGAACTATTCCAACGCCGAGAAACTCGAACGCCGCGCCATGGGCCTTCCGCACTGCGAACCCGCGCCCGCCGGCATCCTCAAGCCCGACACCGGGTCACGCCCTGTCGTCCGGATGACGGCGATCTGCGCCCCCAGTGTGCTCAACGAGGCTCCCGAGTACGGCAGCGCCTTCAGCCGCGGCCTCCGCCTCGAACTGCCCGGCGGCGTCACCCAACTGCTCATCAGCGGCACCGCCAGCGTCGGCGAAAATGGCGAGACGCTGCATCCCGGCGACTTCCGGGCACAACTCTGGCGCACCTACCTCAACATCACCCGACTGCTCGAGGCCGAGGGCGCCACCTGGAAGGACATCGTCCGCACCACGTGCTACATCCGCGACATCGAACGCGACTACGACGAGTTCAACGACGTCCGGAACGAGTTCTTCCGCGCGCTGGGACTGGATCCGTTTCCTGCCAGCACCGCCATTCAGGCCCGCATCTGCCGAAGCGATCTGCTCGTCGAAATCGAGGCCATCGCGATGCTCCTCCAGCCCTCGTGAGATCCTGAGCTCCGCCCACGCCGACACCCATCTCCAGCCGTCCACGCGATGCCAAAGCTTGCGATTGCAATTCTAGCTTCCCTCGCCGCGGTTCTCGCTTGTCCCGTGTCGATGGGAGGCGCTCCGACGAACTCCGTCACGCCCGATCCATCCGGCCTCATCGCCGACAACTCCGCGCCTGCGGAGCGGGCGTATCCCTACTACGCCAACACGCCCGAGGAACTCATCCCGTTCCGCGGCATCGAACCTTACTTCCGCTACTGGACCACCCGGCTCCCATTCCGCGGGCCGGGCGCCGCCTACCCCGATCCCAAGGGTCTGAAAACCCTCCGTGTCGGTCTGCTGAGCCCCAACCGCAAGGGCCCGGAAGGCCCGCGGGGCGAGCGGACCAAGAAGGGGATCGAACTCGCCTTCATCGAGGCGGAGAAGGCCCGGCGCCCCGACCAACTCCCGTTCGAGCTGGTCTACAAGGAGGACTCCCCGCAGTGGGGGAGCGCGGCCAACATCGCCGTGGAATTCAAGGACGAGGACGTGCTCGGATTCCTCGGCACCATTGACGGTGACGCCACACACGTCGCCCTTCGTGTGGCGCTCAAGATCGAGACGTACATGATCAACACGTCGGATCCCGATCCGACATTGACCGAGACACAGATCCCGTGGCTGACGCGGGTGTTTCCCGACGACCGGCAGCAATGTTTCCGCCTCGCGCTGCTGGCCATGCGCGAGCGCGGTTGCGAGAGGGTCGCCATCCTACGCGAGGACAGCCGGCCCGGACGCGTTGGCGTGATGCACTTCGCGAACTACATCCGTCGTCTCGGGCATCCGCCGGTCCAGCACTTCAACTACAGGCCCGGCGCGGCCGACGTGGACACCCAGATCGAGGGCATCAAGGCCGCCAACGTCGATGCCGTCGTGTTCTACGGACAACCCGAGGACATCGGCCGCCTCGCGGCCAGGCTCCGCACCGAGGGCGTGAAGGCACAGTTCTTCGGCTTCGACCGGCTCAAGGAGGATGGCTTCAAGAAGACAGCCGGCTCCGCAGCCGAGGGCACCACCATCACCTACTTCTCCAATCCCGGCCGCACCGACAGCCCCTGGGTCGATTTCGTCCGCCGCTTCGAACGGCGTTACGGCGAAAAACCCGATGTCTACGCCGCGTATGGCTACGACGGGGCGCGCCTCATGATCGAGGCCATCCGCCAGGTGGGCCCGAATCGCTATCGAGTCCGCGATTATCTCGCGTCGCTCGACGAATGGGATGGCGTCACAGGTCACATGATCTTCGACGGCCGCTGGGATAACATCGTCCCCATCTCAACCGCGCAGTTTCACAACGGTGAATGGGTGTTCAACCCGCCTCCTGACCTGAAGAATCCGAAGCCGATCCCCCAGGCCAAACGCTGACCGGTATTGCCCCGCCTGCGCTGGTTTCGCACGATGACCCGATGCGCGCGATCCAGTTCGAGAAACCCCTGACGCTCCGTTTGCTCGACCTCCCCGAGCCCCAGGCTCCCGGGCCCGGCGATGCCCTCGTGCGCGTCCATCGCGTCGGAATCTGCGGGACCGATTACTCGGGGTGGATGGGCAAGATGCCGTTCTTTTCCTACCCGAGGATTCCGGGGCACGAACTGGGCGTTGAGGTGCTCGCTGTCGGCGACGGCGTCACGAATGTGGCCGCCGGAAACCGATGTTCCGTCGAACCCTACATCAACTGCCAGTCGTGTTCCGCCTGTCGCCGCGGCCGGACCAACTGCTGCGAGAACCTGAAGGTGCTCGGGGTCCACACCGACGGCGGCCTCCGTCCCAGGTTCATCGTCCCCGCCCGCAAGCTGCATCCCTCGACCCGTCTCGCGCCTGAACAACTCGCGCTCGTCGAGACCCTCGCCATCGGATGCCACGCGGTGAATCGCGCGAACCCCGATTCCCGGGAAACCGTGCTCGTGCTCGGCGCGGGACCCATCGGCCTGTCTGTGATCGAATTCGTCAGACTCACCGGGGCGCGGTTGGTGGTGGTGGACCTCGTTGAATCGCGCCTCGAATTCTGCCGGCGCGCCATGGGCATCCAGCACACGATTCTTGCGACCGGCGAAGACGGCGGTCTCGGCGCCTTGAGCGACCTGACGAATGGCGAACTCGCGCACGCCGTCATCGACGCCACCGGAAGCAACCGCTCGATGAGCCGGTGCCTCGAGTTGACCGCGTTTGGCGGACGCGTGGTCTACGTCGGAATCACCCAGGCTGAACTTTCATTCCCACACGCGCCCGTGCTGCATCGCCGCGAGCTCACCCTGCTCGCCTCGCGCAACGCGCTGCCCGACGACTTCACCCGCATCATTGGGCTCATTGAGGAAGGCCGCATCGACACACGTCCATGGATCACGCATCGCACCAACTTCGACCGGCTCGGCCAGGACCTGCCCGTCTTTGCACGCCCCGAAACCGGCGTGATCAAGGCGGTGGTGGAAGTCGACTGAGCGGGACTCTGCGGAGCGCTGCCTCGCGCTCGAGCAATGTCGGGTGTGAATAGTGGAAGCCGCTGTAGAGCGGGTGCGGGGTGAGGTTCGAGAGATTTTTCTCGTGGAGCTTTCGCAGGGCGGCGATGAGCGATCCGGCCTCGCCCACCGCGGCAGAGGCAAAGGCATCGGCCTGATACTCGAACTTCCGCGACAGCACATGGCTCAGCGGCGAGAACCAGAACGTCACCGCATCGGACACCAGCGCAAACAGCAGCAACGCCACCGGGACCGACGTCGCGCCAAACCCGAACGCCGCAAAGAACCACGACTGGCCCGCAATCCACGCAATCACCGCAAACCCGGCAAAAGTCATCACCGCCGACCAGGCCACAAGCTTCGGCACATGCCGCAAGCGGTAATGCCCGATCTCGTGGGCCAGCACCGCCTCAAGTTCCGGCTCGGACAACTGGCTGATCAGCGTGTCGAACAGGACGATCTTCCGGAATCGCCCGAGTCCCGTGAAAAAGGCATTCGCGTGCCGTGATCGTCGGCTGCCGTCCATCACCTCGATGGCGCGCGCCAGGAAGCCGGTGCGTTCCGCCAACGCCAGCAATCGGGAACGGAGCGTTCCCTCAGGAAGCGGCGTGAACTTGTTGAACAACGGCATGATCACGACAGGCGCCACGACCAGCATCACACACTGGAAGGCGAAAAGCGCACCCCACCCCCACAGCCACCACGCCGAACCGGTCCACTTCACCAACGCCACCAGCAGCGCCAACAGGGGAATCCCGAGCAGCGCCCCAAGCACCAAGGATTTCAGACGATCGAGAACCCACGTGCCCGGAGTCGTCGTGTTGAACCCAAACCGCTGCTCGAGTCGGAACTGCTCCCACACGTCGAGCGGCAATCCCGGCAACGACAATCCCACGCCGATCAGGAACAATCCCGACGCCATCGCCCACGCCGAAGTCCCGGCGAGATCCGCCCAGGCCTGCCAGACGCGCGGCAGGACTCCCGAGAACAGCACTCCCAGGAGAACCACCGTGCCCCAGGTCAGTTCGAGGGTCGCGAAGCGGTTCCGGGCCAGCGTGTAGTCAACCGCCCTCGCGTAGGTCGACACGTCCATCGTTTCGCGGAATGCCGGCGGCACCGCCCCCGAGTGCGCGACGACATGACGGCGGTTCAGCCATTCGAGCCCGACCTGCGCCGCCCATCGAACCACGATGAGCCCGAGTACCCACAATGCGAACGGTTGCATGGAATCGCGTTGAATTCCCGACGCCCCTATTTCGCCGCCACCAGCAGGCGCACTCCAACAAGCACCACGAACCCGCCGAACAGGCGTTGCAACTCGGTCGAGGACAGCTTCGTGGTCAGCCACGGCCCAATGAACCCGCCCAGGATCGCCGTCGGCGCAAGCATCGCCACGAGATGCCAGTCGATCTGGCGCAGTTGGGAATGCTTGATCATGCCCGTGATCGCCGTCGGCACGATCACCGCCAACGACGTTCCCACCGCAATCTTGATGTCCGTCTTCATCAGCACCGCCATGCCAGGCACCATGATCAGGCCACCGCCCACGCCAAAAAGGCCGCTGGCCACCCCACTCACCAAACCAATCAACGCCGCGATGACATATCGCATCCCCCGTTATCCGCGGGCCCCAGCCCCGAGACAAGCATTCGGAGAACCTCAAGGCGGCCATCTCAATGAAAGACCTGTCCCTTTGCTTGGTTTCTGGCATGCCCCGTCCTGCATCCCCGTCCTTGCCGCCACCCCCCATTTCTGCTTCCGTCGGAAGAGTCGGCCCCCCCAGCACCATGAGCCAACTCCAACACCCCTGGCACCCTAAGGTCCGCCGCATCCTCCGCATCGGCGGACCGCTGATCCTCCTCCTCGGCCTCGCGCTGATGGGCATCGGGCTCACCAGCTTCTTCATGGCCATGGGCGGAGGCGGCCCCCCTCGCTACTTCTGGTGCGGGATAGTCGCCATGCCCATCCTCTTTGTTGGCGGCGTCATGACCCAGTTCGGCTACTTCGGGGCCATTGCCCGCTACCTCGCGGCCGAGCAGGCCCCGATCGCGTGCGACGCGGTCAACGACATGGTGGATGGCACCCAGGACTCGGTCCGCAAAGTTGCCAAAGCCGTCGCCCAAGGCATCCAAGACGCCCGAAAGTCCTAGGGCTCAGATCCGTGGAGTTATGCGATCCTGAACCCGCCACTTATGACGACCCGCCGCTCCTTCCTGCAGATCGCCGCGCTCGGCGCCTCCACCATCAGCCTTGCGGCTGAGAAGGTGATTCCCGGCTTCGAGCGGACCCCCACCGCGCCCGAGGCCTCGCGCGGTTGGAAGCCCGTTTCCGAGCGGAAACTTCGCATGGGGATCGTCGGCTACGGTGTCTGCAAGTTTGGCGCCGAGTTCGGTTTCCAAGATCATCCCAACGTCGAGATCGTTGCCGTCAGCGACCTCGTTGCGGACCAATGCGCGGGGCTCGCCAAGGCCTGCCGCTGTTCCAAGACCTACCCTTCCCTCGAAGAACTGGTGAAGGATGACCGCATCGAGGCGGTGTTCGTGGCGACAGATGCCCCGAGCCACGCCCGGCACTGCATCGAGGTCCTCAAGCACGGCAAGCACGTCGCCTCGGCCGTACCCGCTGTCTTCGGCTCGCTCGAGGAAGCCGAGCAGCTCTTCGACGCGGTCAGGAGAAGCGGCCTGAAATACATGATGTTCGAGACGTCGTGTTATCACGAGGACCTCCACGCCATGCGGGAAATCCACCGTGCTGGAGGGCTCGGCAAGGTGGTGTACGCCGAGGGAGAGTACTACCACTACATGGAGGAACCGATCGCGTCTTACAAGGACTGGCGCGTCGGGCTGCCGCCCCAGTGGTATCCCACGCACTCCAACGCCTACGCGCTGGGCGTGACCGGAGGCAGCTTCACCAAGGTCTCCTGCACCGGATTCCCGAGCGTCGTCCAACACCTTCGCCCCGAGAACAACCGGTACCGGAATCCGTTCGGCACCGAGATCGCCCTGTTCCGCACCAGCGAGGGCGGCTCGGCCCGCATGGCAGTGAGCTGGGACACCCCCGGCCACGAAGGCGAGCGCGGCCGTGTTCGCGGCCAACGCGGCACGTATCACGACACCTACGTGGGCCTTGAGAAAAAGCTGCCCTACACCGGTCGTCCACCGCTGCCGCCGGGGGTCGCAGGAGGTGGCCACGGGGGTTCCCACGGCCATCTCATGAACGAGTTCGTGACCTCGATCCTCGAGAACCGCAGACCACTCGTGGACATCTCCCTCGCCCTCAACCTGACGGTCGGCGGGATCGTGGCGCACCAATCCGCCCTCAGGGACGGCGAGTGGCTCAAGATCCCGCAGTATGCTCCCGTCGCGGGTTGAGATCAGGCATGCACCACCAAATCACCAGCGGCCGCCTGCCAATGATCTCCCCGCAACGACGAACGCTGGGGCTTCGTCCGGGACCCGAGACCAGACCCTTGGCCCCTGCCGCCATCCCTGCTAAACCACGGGCATGGATCCGCTGCTGAAACTGCTCCGAGACAATGCGGCCCTGAAACCCGCCCAACTGGCGGCGTTGCTCGGCGCGCCCGAGGAGGATGTCGTCTCCCGGGTGAAGGCCTACGAACAGGAAGGGGTGATCCTGGGATACCGGACTCTCCTCAACGAAGAAAAGCTGGGGCACGACATCGTCCGCGCCGTGATCGAGGTGAAGATAACGCCCGAGCGCGGTGGAGGCTTCGACCGGCTGGCAGACCGCATTTCCAAGTATGACGAGGTGGAGTCCTGTCACCTGATGTCTGGCGGGTACGACCTTCAGGTGGTGGTGGTCGGGCACAATCTTCGCGAGGTGGCGACGTTCGTGTCGGAGAAGCTCTCGACCATTCACGGGGTCATCTCGACCGCAACGCATTTCATGCTCAAGCCGTACAAGGCGCAGGGCATCCTGATGTCGGGCAAGCCGGTCGACCAGAGGCTGCCGGTGACGCCATGACATCCTGATCGCGACTTTGCCTTCGCTGATGACTCGCTGTTGAATCCCGGTTAATTGTTGGCCATGCGCTTTCGCTCGTGGGGGGTCCCGTTATTGCTGCTTGCACTCTGCCTTCTCCCGCAGAGCGCGCCTGCGCCCCTCATTTATCGGCCCGGTGAAGGTTGGAGCTATGAGGCCGAAGGCGGTGCCCGATGGCAACGCAACCGTGCCAAGGACCAGCTTGAAGTCGGCCAGCAGGCGTTCGATCGCCACGAATACCGACTCGCCGCCAAGGCCGCGCGGCGCGTGGTGAACGTCTGGCCGCTCTCTGATTTCGCCCCCAAAGCCCAGTACCTTCTGGGCCGTGCACTCGAGGAACGCGGCCGTGCGGACCGGGCGTTCCGGGCCTTCCAGGAGCTCATCGAGCGTTATCCGAAGCTCGACAACTACGACGAGGTGCTCAAGCGGCAGTTCGACATTGGGACGCTCTATCTCAACGGAAAGTGGTTCTACCTCTGGGGCGTCATCCCCGCCGGGCCCGACCGCGACAAGGTCGTCGACATGTACGAGAAGCTGATCCGCAACGGCCCGTACAGCGACGTCGCCCCGCAGGCCCAGATGAACATCGGTGCCGCCCGCGAGATCCAGAAGGAGTGGGGCCTTGCCGTGCGCGCCTACGAGCGCGCCGCCGACCGCTACAACGACAAACGGGACATCGCTTCCGAGGCCTTCTGGCGCGCGGGCATGGCCCACCTCCAGGAAGCCGAGGCCGCCGAGTACGACCAAAGCGCCGCGGGCCGCGCCATCAACGCCTTCACCGACTTCATCTCCCTCTATCCCGGCGATTCCCGCGTTCCCGAGGCCCAGAAACGCATCCTCGACCTCTACCGCGTCCAGGCTGACGGCAATTATCGCATCGCGCGCTATTACGAGAAGAGGCGGCGCCTCGACGGCGCGCTCATCTATTACAACGAGGTGGTCGACATCTTCTCGCGCCTGGTCAAGGACCCTCAGGCGCCGCGCGCCCAGGAGGCCCGCGAACGTATTGCGATCATTGGCGCCAAGCGCACCAAGCTCCAGGCAGCATCCGGCAACACCAACGCCCCAGCCCTTACCCCGCCGCCGGCCGCTGCCACCCCCACCCAAAAGCCCGCACCTCCCGCACCTCCCGCGGCCAAGTAGCGAAACCCCGCCGCCCCGAACTCCTCCCATGCGAACGTCCCGGTTCCTCCCCCGATTCCCGGCGCTCGCAGCGCTTCTCGCCCTCGGCCTGGCCGTCACCACCGGCTGCGCCTACCGCCTCGGACCCAGCAGCGGCGTCGACCCGGGCGCTCGTTCCGTGGCGGTGATGCCCTTCGATAACGCCTCGTTCGCGCCGCGCGTGACCGAGGCCATCGCCACCGCGCTCCGGGGACAACTCCAACAGGAGGGCACCTATAAGCTCGCCAGGCACGGCGACGCCGACATCGTGGTCAACGGCACCGTGAAAAGCGTCGAGCGCCTCGAGCAGAGTCTCCAGACCCTCGACTCTCTCACGACGCGGGACTACCGCCTCGAGATCAAGGCTCACGTCACCGCCGTGGAACGTGGCACCGGAAAGAAGCTTCTCGACCAGGAAGTCCAGGGACACACCATGCTTCGCGTCCAGAGCGACCTCCCCAGCGCCGAGCGTCAGGCCATGCCCCTGCTCGCCGCCAACCTCGCCCGCAACATCGTCTCACTCCTCGTCGACGGCTCGTGGTGAACCCTTCCGTCATCCAGCTCTACCCGTCCGACAACGTCGCCGTCGCGCGCAAGGCCCTCCTGCCCGGCCAATCCTTCCCCGACCCACAGGGAGCGTTCGCAGGCGCCTTGTCGATCACACCCCGCGATCGCATCCCGCCGCTTCACAAGGTCGCCCTCACCCGCATCCCGAGCGGCGCCCCGATCCGTCGCTACGGCCAGATCATCGGCTTTGCCAGCACCGATATCCTGGAAGGCAGCCACGTCCACTCCCACAACGTCCTGCCCGGGCAGTTCGCCCGCGAACACGCGTTTGGCGTGGATGCCAGGCCGCTGCCGCCGATCCCCCAGGCCGAGGCGCGCACGTTTCTCGGTTATCCCAGGCCCGACGGGCGGGCGGGCACACGCAATTACGTCGCGGTCATCTCCAGCGTGAACTGCTCTGCGTCCGTCTCGCGTTACATCGCCGAGCGGTTCCGGAATCCCGGGTTCCATCACGATTTCCCAGACGTGGACGGCGTGATCGCCTTCACCCACAAGAGCGGCTGCGCGATGTCGCCCGACGAACCCACACGGCTGCTCCAGCGCGTGCTCGCCGGCATCGCACGCCACCCCAACATCAGCGGCTACGTCCTCGTGGGACTCGGATGCGAAGTGAACCAGACGTCGTCACTGCTCAGGAACGAAAGCCTCGAATCCCCCGCGGTGTTGAACATCCAGCCCCAGGGTGGCGTGGCTCGCACCGTCGAGGCCGGCGTCGCCGCAGTCGCGAGACTTCTCCCTGCCGCCAACTCGCTGCGCCGCGTCCCAACACCCCTCGACCGCCTCGTGCTCGCCCTCAATTGCGGCGGCTCGGACGGCGCCAGCGGCATCACCGCGAACCCCGCCCTGGGTGTCGCATCCGACCTCCTCGTCCGACACGGCGGCACGTCGGTTCTCGCCGAGACCCCCGAAATCTACGGCGCCGAACACCTGCTCACGCGCCGCGCCGTCTCGGCTGACGTAGGCCAACTCATCGTCGATCGCATCCACTGGTGGGAGGAACACGCCCGGCTCCACGGAGCGTCGATCGACAACAACCCGTCCGTCGGCAACAAGGAAGGCGGGCTCACCACGATCTACGAGAAAAGCCTCGGCGCGGTCGCCAAAGGCGGGCAGGCCCCGCTCGTGGCGGTCTATCAATACGCCGAGCCCGTGACCGCGCGCGGCCTCTGCTTCATGGACACTCCCGGTTACGACCCGGTGAGCATGACCGGCCTCGTCGCCGGCGGCTGCAACCTCGGCGCATTCACCACCGGTCGCGGAAGCGTTTACGGCTGCAAACCCGCGCCCAGCCTCAAGATCGCCACCAACACCCCGCTTTACGACTGGATGCGCGACGACATGGACCTCAACGCCGGCACGATTCTCGACGGCACGGAGTCCGTGGAATCAGCCGGCCGTCGCATCTTCGAGGCCTTGATCGCGACCGCCAACGGCGAACACACCAAGAGCGAGCAGGCCGGGCTCGGCGACGAGGAGTTTGCGCCCTGGATCCTCGGCCCCGTGTTCTGACGCCTCACGATCAGGTCCGCCGTCGCCCAGCTCTTTTCTCCGTCGTCGGGCGTTTTCCGGCCACGCGCCGCTTCCCGGTGGATGGCAGCTTCGGTTTGCGGATGGGTTCGATGGTCTTGGGTCGTCCGCGTGGGAAGAGCACGAGCGGGCAGCCCTCGAAGCCGAACGCCTTTCGCAGCTGGTCGCCGAGATACTTCTCGTAGGCGCGGTTGAAGAGGTCGGCGCGGTTGAAGAAGAGGACGAACTTCGGCGGCCCCTTCCCGATCTGCGTGGCGTAATAAAACTTCAGCACCACGCCGCTCTTGCTCACCGGCTGCCGCGATGCCACCGCGTCACGCAGGGTCCGGTTCAGCACTGCGGTGGGGATTTCCTGGCGCAGCTGCGCGCCCACGTAACGCACCGCCTCCAGCAGGCGATCCAGGTTGAAGCCCGACTGCGCCGACGTGAAAATCACAGGCGCGTAATCGAGGAAGAACAGTTTCTCCTGCACCCACTGCCCGAATTCGATGAGCGTCGTGACCCCCTGCTGCTCGCGGCCCTTGGACCTGGTGCGGCGGCGTTCGATCTCAGCCTCGCGCGCCTCAAGCACCTTCTCGGCGTACAGATCCCACTTGTTCACGACGAGGATGCACGCCCGCCGTGCCTCCGTGATCATGGCCCCGATCTTCTTGTCCTGCTCCAGGATCCCGTCCTGCGCGTCGAGCACCATCACCGCGATGTCACAGCGCTGGATGGCTTCCTCGGTTCGCTTCACCGAGTAGAACTCGATCGAGTTGTCGATGCTCCGCCGCTTCCGCACCCCCGCGGTGTCGACCAGCACGTAACGCTCGCGACGACCCTCCGTCTCAACCTCGAACGGCACGTCGATGGCGTCGCGTGTCGTGCCCGGAATCGGGCTCACCACCACCCGCGCCGATTTCGTCAGGGAATTGATGATCGACGATTTCCCGACGTTCGGCCGGCCCACGATCGCAAGCCGCAATGGATCAAGATCGAAATCCCGCGGCGGCAGATCGTCACGATGACGCCGGTTGCGACGGCGACCGGGCCCGCCTGCTTCGGAATCATCACCGTCACCCTCGCCGCCCTCGGCCTCGGCCTCGGCTGCGGCCTTCGCTTCGGCGACGTCAGGATCGTCCTCCCTTGATTCCTTGGTGGGCGAACGCCTCGGCTTCGAGGGCTCGTCGGCCGGTGGGAGAAGCTTGATCGCGGCGCGCATGAGCGCATCCAACCCGCGGCCGTGGATGGCGCTGATGGGGTAGAGACGGTCGAAGCCGAGAGCGGAGAAGTCGACGGCGTTTCCAGCGACCCTCTCGTTGTCGGACTTGTTGACCGTGACCAGGACTTGCTTGCCGGCTTCGCGGAGGCGCTTGGCGACTTCCTGGTCGAGGGGGACGAGGCCCTCCTGGACATTGACGACGAACAGGACCGCGTCTGCGGATTCGATGGCCAGATCGACCTGATCGAGCGCGGCCCGGGTGATGACGTCAGCGCCCTTCTCGCCGCGGCGCAGGCCGATGCCGCCGGTGTCGATCAACGTGAAAGGGTGGCCGCCATATTCGACCTCGGCCATGACGCGGTCACGCGTCACGCCGGGTTCGTCGTGGACGATGGCGATGCGGCGACCGGCGATGCGGTTGAAGATCGCCGATTTACCGACGTTCGGACGACCCACGATGGCGAGAATACCAGGCACGGGAGCATTATGCCGTGGCCACGGACATTATTGAAGATCCAATCAGAGCCGATTGACAAGCCGCCGCATGCGCTCCATGGCCTGCTCCAATTGCGGCAGGGACGTGGCGAAGCAGCAGCGGAGGAACGTCTCGCCGCAGGCGCCGAACGCGCTGCCGGGTACGCAGGCCACTTTTTCCTCGCGCAGCAGGCGGACCGCGAATTCCTTCGACGTGAGGCCGGTCCCGGCGATCGACGGGAAGGCGTAGAACGAACCGCGCGGCAGGTGGCACTTGAGCCCCATGGAATTCAGGGCGCTGACGACGAAGTTGCGGCGCAGCTTGTACTGGTCGCGCATCTCGATGGTGTCGGGTTCGCCGTGCAGGATCGCCTCGAGTGCGGCTTCCTGGCTGATGATGCTCGCGCACAGCATCGAGTACTGGTGGATGCGCATCATCGCCTCGGTCAGCTCCACAGGCGCGCAGGCATACCCGATCCGGAACCCCGTCATCGCGTAGGCCTTGGAAAAGCCGTGCAGGAAGATCGTCCGCTCGCGCATTCCCGGCAGCGATGCAATGGAGGTGTGCTCGCCCTCGAACGTGAGTTCCGAGTAAATCTCGTCGGTCAGCACAACCAGGTCGTGGCGGATCGCGAGGGCGGCGATCTCCTCCAGCTCCGGACGGGTCATGGTGCCCCCGGTCGGGTTCGTCGGGAAATTCAGGACCAACGCCTTCGATTTCGGCGAGATCACCTTCTCGATGTCCGCGGCCCGCACCGCAAAACCGTCCTCGGCCCGGCACGAAACCGGGACCGGAATACCGTGGGCCAGGGCGATGCTCGGAGAATAGCTGACGTAGCAGGGCTCGTGGTAGATGACCTCGTCGCCCGGATCAATGACGGCGCGCAGGGCCAGATCCATCGCCTCGCTCACGCCCACGGCGATGAGGACCTCCGTGGCAGGATCGTAGTTGACGTGGAATTTCTCGCCGATGTGGGCGGCGACCGCAGCCCGGAGCTGGGGCGTGCCCAGGTTCGAGGTGTACGAGGTGCGCCCCTGCTCAAGGGCATAAATGGCGGCCTCGCGGATGTGCCAGGGAGTCACAAAGTCCGGCTCACCGACGCCGAGCGAGATGACGTCCTTCTGGCTGGCCACGATGTCGAAGAACTCGCGGATGCCCGAGCGGGGGATGCCCCGCACGTGCCTCGCGATGTACGAACCGTTGGACGCGGACGTTGCCGTCATAAAGGACGCGCACCCTAGGGGATGCCAAGGCGCACTGGCAAGGTGGCGGAATAGTTCCTCTCCCCTGCCGGCGGCTTCGCGAGCCCTCACCCCTTCGATAAACCGGTCCCGGTGGGTGGCGTCCCAACCAAGGGACAGGTCCTTTGCGAGGTTTCCGGTCGAGGTGCAGTTCGATGTGCCCAAGGCGTCAGCATGCAAGGCCTGTCCCTCTATCGGGTCGGGAGAATCCCAACGGGGATTCCGTCCCTTAGCCCAAGGGTTGGGCCGCGGAGCGGACCTACCCTGGGTACGCGGCACCCTCGTCACAAAACCCCATCGGGGTTTCGTCATGCCAGGGCGTGGGGAGTCACCACCGTTGGGTCGGACG
>CAIMTB010000300.1 GCA_903844265.1 uncultured Verrucomicrobiota bacterium | reverse complement strand
CCCCACGGGCGCGTGGAACCTCATGCGCTCTCGGATATCTCCAAAAATCCGGCCCCACGCACGCTTACCGAAGCAACACAGTTCTCTGCGCTTCATCTCCAGTTCAGCCTCCTGAGCCTCCAGTCGGTGGAGGATTTCCGGCGAAGCAAGGCCAAGCCTGGGTGCGGGGACGCCTGGCGATGGGGTGGCAGCTGGTTCGAGCACGCGGACCTCCGCACTGCGGCGCAGGGCGACTTTGACGGTGGGGCTTTGCGACGGAGTTGTCATATTACCGGCTTGGTTTGGTGAGTGGAGCTCGCTGGATTTCCTCTTTTCTGTGGGATGGCAGTGGGTGGAATCCGCTCGTCTTGCCCAGAGGATTCCCCGCTCAACGCAGCAACATTGTAAGGTGTACTGAGCGAAAGTCCTATACGGAAACTACCCAAATTTGTCTAGGATTTTCACCTATCATTGAACGTAGTACATTCTCAGGCTAAGCATTACTACTTATCCAGTGCATGCGCACTCGTCTGGACACGAACCCGGAATCGAGGTCGTCGGTTGCTTGGGGCCGGCACGGCGGCGGCCTTGAGCGTGCGGCGGCAACCTATCCGGTCGAAATCTACACCGCTGAGCGGCTGACGGAGTTCCAACGCATGAACGAGGAGGGTCTCAAGGGGTTCACCCTCAAATGAAGATCTTCCTCGACGCCAACGTGCTGTTCTCCGCCGCTCTTCCGGGAAGTCGGATGGCTGAGTTCCTGGGCTGCCTGAGAAAGCACGCCGAGCTTACGAGCAGCCACGCCGCCGTTGACGAAGCCGCGCGGAATGTGGGGCGCAAGCTCGCGGACGCCGCAGCGGCGGCGCGGAGCCTTCAAACGCTGCCGCCGAGCATCACGCTTACCTCGCTGGTGGCTGAGTTGCCAGGGGTCGAGTTGGTCGAAAAGGACCGGCACATTCTGGGCGCCGCTGTGGCCTCCGGGTGTTCGCATCCCCTGACCGGGGACCCGCGGCATTTCAAGCACCTCTTCGGAAAGGTGGTGTGCGGCGTCCGAGTTGTCCACGCCGCCATGCTGGCCGAGGAATTGGGGTTCCAACGTTCGGAACCGGTCGGCTAGAACGCCCAACGCCCGGCCCATCTGGCCGCTTCCGCCTTCCTGGATGACCGCGAGCGGTTGTCAACGGTTGTCATTTTCCGGGCATTCCAGCCGATTCGGACGGATTGGAAGCGATTGCATCACGGAAGGGAGAAACCGCATTTCTCCCAATAAACACAGGGCAAATCCTGTCTTCCTGAGATGGTGGGTTGGGTGGGACTCGAACCCACGACCAACGGCTTAAAAGGCTGTGGCGTATGATGCGCAATCCAAGGTGTTTTTGAGGTGCTTTTTGGATTTGCCTTTCGGTTTGACCACTTCCCCCTCTTTCTGCTTCATTGGTTGGCAATGGACAAGACAAAGGGAACCCGGTTCAAGGTGGACGAGTTTGTGAACCCCTCGGGGGCGGTCGTCTGGCGGGTCGCGGGGTACCAGCGGGACGGGTCCAGAGTGCGGGAGAACTTCGACCGGATCGAGGATGCCCGATCCCGTGCGGCCGAGCTGGAGATCGGGTGGCTCGGGGGTGACGTCCCGGCCATGCCGAAGGTGACCCGGTTGACGCATGACCGGCTCAGCGTCGCCGAACGCTCCTTCGACCGCCTGGGCGAGGACGCCCCCGCCGACGAACTGCTCAAGGCGGTCGAGTTCTACCTCGCCGCTGGCCGACCCGAGGACACCGCCGATGTACCGCGACTCGATGATGCGGTGGCCCAGTTCGGCTCATGGCTGGACCAAACCTCGGCCCTGCGATCGCGAAGCAAGCAATCGCTCAAAATGATCGGAGGCCTGCTGACTCGGCACTTGGGCAACCCGCATGTGAACCGTGTGCTCCCGGAGACGATCCAAGCGGCGCTGGAAACCTTGGGGGTCTCCCCTACCACCCGAGACAACTATCGGCGCGGATGGTCCAGATTCTTCTCGTGGTGCGCCGAGCGTCCACGGCGCTGGGTGCCCAGCAACCCGGTTCGGGAAGTCCGCCTGGAGCGTGGTGAAGCATCCGTTCCGGTCATCCTGACGGTCCCCCAGGCGCGGTTGTTGATGCACGCAGCGGAGACCATCGCGGACGGTCGCATGGCGACTTGGTTCGCGCTGGGATTGTTCGCGGGCCTGCGTCCCTCCGAGGCATCCCGCGTTGGCTGGGATCAGGTGAACCTGACCGATGGTGAGCTTCGCCTAGAGGCTCGGCAGACCAAGGACGGGCGATCCCGGGTCGTCTCGATCTGCCGGACGCTCAAGGTGTGGTTGGAGGCGTACCGGGACCAGCCGGTGGTTTTCAGCCGGCGCCACTTCCGTCAGGCGGTCGAAGCGGCCGGACTCGGGGAATGGAAGCAGGACGTCTTGCGCCACACCGCCGCGTCCCATCGGCTCCGTGATCTCGGCTCTTACGCGAGGGTGGCCGATGAATTCGGGAACTCCGAAACGATGCTGAAGAAGCACTACGCGGGGCGGGTAAGCTCGACGGAGACGAAGGAATTCTACTCGATCAGGCCAGCTGGCAATGGGGTGGGCAAGTGAGGGGAAGAAATCGCGAGGGACCCGACGAGCACCCCCTTGAGGATTTTCTATACCTGCTCTCGGCACCGGATGTCCGGCATGTCTTGGAGACCCGGTGGGATGTGACGCGGCTCGGCCCCATCGCCAAGGATGTCGAGTTGATCGCCCTCGCTTGGCCGATGTTCGTGCTGAGCCAGTGCGCGTACCTCTGGCAATCCCGACGTCGCGGCGGTGACTTAGAGTGGGCTTACATCGAAGATCCAACTTTCGTGGCCGACTTGCTTTCGGCCGTGACCCGGGCGTGCGAAAGCCACAGTAAACTCCCCGCGTCGAAGTGGGGGTGGGAGCGAATAGCGCAGGAACTGCCGCTCAGCTTGCGCGAAAGGGGGGATCCCAGAGACCCCTACTTTGCGTTGTCCGAGCCCGAGGATGACCTCACGGATTCCGAGCGCTTTGGCGAGAAGGTGTCCTGGGATTTCCTGCTGGGTGTGGCCAAGGAGCTGGGGTGCGGGAGTGACCCGCTCGCCCCCGTGTCGCCGCCCCTGCTTACGATAGAGAATTTCCGAAGAAGGATTATCGAAGCGTTGGATGGGATGGAGGAACGCCGAAATCATTGGGACGCGCATCTGGACGCCCTCCGAAAACTTCCGTCGGACTGGATGGAGGGCGGCGGTTT
>CAIMTB010000299.1 GCA_903844265.1 uncultured Verrucomicrobiota bacterium | reverse complement strand
GGGCAACATCAGCGCCCCGTCGGATCCCTTGCACCTGGTCGTCGATCGAACCGCTCCGACAATTTCAGTCATCCCTGATCAGGTGGTGAGGGAAAATGAGAGTGTGAATGTCACCTTCATCGTGGCCGATACGCAATCAGCCGGGTCCGATGTGATCGCACGGGTCGCTTCATCCAACATCTCCCTCATTCCGAACGCCAATCTGATAGCCTCGGGAACTGGCTCCGGTCGGACGCTCATGGTCACTCCGGTTCCGAACCTGTCCGGGAGCGCGGAGATCAGCCTGACTGTGACAGACTTGTCCGGGAACGCGGTCACGCGGGCCTTCCACGTGAGGGTCCAGGCACTTGACGGGCCTCCCACGCTCAGCGCCATTCCTGATCAAAGCGTGATGGAGGCGAGCGGTGTGCATGTGCTGACGTTGACCGGGATAAGCTCGGGTCCGGGCGAGGTCCAGACCATCAGCATCCGGGCGCTGTCGGATAACATAGCCATCGTGGATCACCCGGTGGTGGTGCTTGGTTTGCCCTTGGGGAGCGCAACCTTGGTTTTCGCTCCCGTAGGCCATGCCACTGGCAAAGTCACCATCAGCGTCATCATTACGAAGACAGGGACGGTAGGCGGCGGGGTGAACTTTGTGATGAGGGAGTTCCATGTGAGTGTCGAGACCGTGAACTTCAGCCCGTCTGTTCAACACCAGCTTGCGGATGCATCGGGGGTATATGGAAGCAATCTGAGCTTCACCTTGCCGGGAAACAGCTTCGCCGACTCGGACCCGGACGATGTTCTGAGCTACACCTCGACCGGCGTCCCTGCAGGCATCGCGTTTGATCCAGCGACGAGAACTTTTTCGGGAACGCCACGGCTTGCGGGTGTGTTCATGATAGGTGTGAGGGCCACGGATCTGGGTGGGCTCAGCGCGACAAATTCATTTCGATTCACGGTCGCCAAGGTCCCTTTGGTCATCACTGCCGATAACAAGGTCAAAGTCTACGGCGCGCCGCTGCCCGCCCTGAGGGCGACCTACGTCGGGTTTGTCGATGGTGATACCACCGCCAACCTTGGTTCGCCCGCCGTCCTGTCGACACCGGCAACCGCCTCGAGCAGTGTCGGTACTTATTCAATCGCAGCGGTAGGCGCAACCAGTCCAAACTACGAGATCAGTTCATCACCCGGCACGCTGACCATCTCTCGAGCCAATCTGAAGATTGCGGCGGGGAATTGCTCCTCGGTGTACGGTGATGCCATCTCGAGCTTTGCCGCTATTTTCACGGAGTTCGCCGCGGGGGATACTCCCGCGAGCCTCGACGTTCCCGTGGTCTTGACTTGCAACGCAACCATTTCATCGAGAGTGGGAGCGTATCCCATCACGGTCACGGGTGGCGACGATTTCAACTACACTGTCGAGCGCTTGGACGGCTTGCTGACGATTGTGGCCGCGCCGCTCACCGTGCAGGGTCATGATGTTTCCCGGAGCTATCACGCTGAGAACCCATTCTTAGATGGCACCATTACGGGACTGAAGAACGGAGACAGCATCTCGGTGATGTACTCGACAGCGGCCACGCTGCAGAGCTCGGTTGGATCCTATTTCGTGCTTCCGACGGTGACAGACCCCAGCGGGGTGCTATCCTGCTACGATCTTGGCGTCGTTCAGGGGCATCTCACCGTTCTGGATAGGTTTGATGCGGCTGGCGTTGTTTCTGATGGGTACATCGCCGGAGCGACAGTGTTCTTCGACGCCAACAACAACGGTAATCTCGACGCGGACGAGCCGTCCACCACCACCAGACAGGACGGACGTTTCTCATTCAACTTCCCCGTCAGTGTCTACGACAAGAACCACAATGCGAGGGTTGATCCCGGGGAAGGCGTGATCGCCGTGACGGGGGGCATCGACATTTCCACCGGCCTGGCTTTCAAAGGCGCCCTGAGCGCGCCCCTGGGCGCCGGCGTGATCACCCCGCTAACAGCCTTGATCTCCGTGGCGCTGGAACAGTATCCGCAAGAGTCGGAGGAAAGCCTCCAGAGCAGGATCAAGGCTGGGTTGGGCATCTCGAACTCCGTTGATCTAATTCATTACGATCCCATGGCCTCCTTGTTGGCCAATGATGAATCCGGCCGGAAAGTGATGAGTGCGGCGGCGATGGTGCAGGACACAGTGGTGCAAGTCTCGGCCTTGCTTGCCTCATCGCTGCCCCAGACCGGAGCCGAATGGTCCCGCCAAGTGACTCGATCCGTGATGAGCCAGATTCTCTCGGGCTCCTCTGACTTGTCTCGTCCTGAAGTCGTGCGGAACATCATCCATTCAAGCATTTCGACCCATGCCGGCCCTGACGCCGTGCTCGCCCAGGCCGCGGCTGAAGCAATCGCTGGCGGCAACACCGCCATAAGCAAGGCTGCGAGTGCAAGCCAGGACCCGCGAGAGGCTGTTCTGGAGATCGTGAGGCTCCAGGGGATCGCCCAACGCGATCTCGCGACTGCCTTCAGTGAGGCCACGGTGTCTGGCACCAGTCCCGACGCGGCCCTTGCGATTCTCCGGCAGGCCCAGGACCAGATCGCCACGCGGACATCTCCCGTCGGCGTTCTCACCGCCGAGGATCTGCGTCCCGGCCGGTTACTCTTCAACGCTCCGGTCTATCAGGTGAGTTCTTTGGGAAGTGGCTCCGCCAAGATCACCGTCATTCGAGCAGACGGAAACTATGGGCCCGCGACGGTTGCGGTGAAGTTGGGGACTTCGCCCACGGTGGCTCCAGTGGTTCTGGAATTCGGACACCGCGAAATTTGCCAGACCGTAAATGTTTTTTCCTTGGTTGGCGGCAGCAGTGAGTTTGCGAATGCGACGTCCGTTGATCTGACCCTTCAAATCACGACTCAAAACGGGACAAATTCGCCTGCGCTGGGGTCCGTTACGACCGCAGTCTTGTTTCTGAGGACCCTTCCGACGGTTACCGATCCGGTGAGCGTGGTCTCGATGGCCCTTAATCAAGCCACCTTGAGCGTCACCGTGACCGGCTTCCCTGAGCCGCGGCTCCAGTGGGTCAAGAACGGCCAAAGCCTCG
>CAIMTB010000298.1 GCA_903844265.1 uncultured Verrucomicrobiota bacterium | reverse complement strand
GGGATCTACCACGAAGGACACGAAGATCACGAAGGCCGGAGGATTTGTGTTCCTTCGTGTCCTTCGTGTCCTTCGTGGTGCCACTCCGTTCATGGAGAGCGCCCGCTTCTGGGCTCCGCCAGAAGGACGCCGGCGGTTTTCAGGCGCTCGATTTCGGGGCCGACATCGATTCCCTCGAAGAACGAAACCCAGCCACGGGCGCGGACGGTTTGACCAGGTGGGCAGTCGGCGAGGACAGGATCCGCGTGGATGCAGGGTACCCACGGGTTGCCCCAGGTGCTCTGGCAGCGTTCCCAGCCGGTGATCACCCAATGTCTGGCGTCGCTGGATCGGGCAGCCACGAAAGGTGATGCGAACACTTTGTTGGTGAGCGTCTGCGCCTCGAATCCCGGGGATCGGCCGAGCATGACGCAGTTCTGGACGCGGAGGTTGGTGAGTGGGTTTGGGGTGCCATTGTGCACGGCGAGTTCGAATCGAACACCGTCGGGCCCGGGGTTCACCTCGACACGGAACGTGGTGTTGTCGGGAAGCGTCCGTTCGGATTCGAGAGCGCCTGATTCGAGGCGCTTCCATTCCAACCTTGGAAGCCCGATGCCGCGGTTCTCCCAGATTGTCGGGATGTGGGTGTGGGCCAGGTAGATGAGGCCGAGGTTGGAGAAGATCGCCTCGGGCACGTCGACCACGACATATCCGCCGTCCTCCCACGGGGGGAAGACGCTCACCTTGGTTTCCCGCTGGGGCGCGACCGCGCCGTCGAAGAAGCCGAGGCGGGGATGACGTCCGCCGGGATAGGGCAGCACTTTCAGGGGGGTGCCAGGGGGGTGGGGTTGGGGACGCTGGGCGAGCAGGCCGAGTCGCTGCAGGGCGGCGTCGATTTCGGCGCCGGTCAACCCGGTGGCCAGCGAGATTTCGCCTGCCGTGAATCGATGATGGACCAGCATGTTCTCGAGCCAGTCCCGCAGGTCGATGTCCTGTGGCTGACGGAAAGCGAGCGTTGTGGCGCCAAGCTGATGACGCAGCCAGGTGGGGGATTCGGAAGGGTCGCCCCACTTGAAGGCGGGCCGGAAGAGGTCGGGGTCGAGGGATGCGGTGATCAGTTCGGCCCTGAAAAGTCGGGCTTCGGCAAGGGGCTCGCCACCGGGTGCCAGGATGAAGCTGTTGCCGCAGCCGACCTGGCCGTGGCGTGAGTTTTTCACCACGTCAGCGCGGGCGACGGCCATGTGGAGTTGTGCCGCGAGACCCACGTGGGCGTTGCGGATCCAGCGTCGATGATCGTCCGCCTGGGATTCCGCGGCCTCGTTGTATTGCGGGACGAGGAGCAGTTCCGCGCCGTGGAGCCGGGCAGCCTCGGCGGTTGCGGGTTGGGCGGTGTCATGGCCGATCGCAACCGCGAACCGAATCCCGTGCGCCGAGTAGACGGGGACCGCCGTGCCCGGGGAGAAACCGAGGGCGCCCCGGTCGTCGGTGCCCAGATGAATCTTGTCGGTCCAGCCGAGCAATCGTCCCTGTTGGATGACGAGGGCGGAATTGAAGAAGTGATTGTCCTGACGGCGGGCCATGCCGAGGACGATGACCAGGTCGTGTTCGCTTGTGCTGTGGAGAAAGTCCTGGAGTTCGGGGTCCTCGGGTGAACGGGCGCCGGCGTTGACGGCGGCCCGGCTTTCATAGCCTGAGAGGAAGCACTCGGGGAACACCACGAACTGGCTGCCCTGCTCGCGGGCGCGGGTGATGACGGATCGCGCGGCGGAGAGGTTGGCGGAGAAATCGCCTTCGCGGATGGAGCCCTGGTAGACGGCGATCCGCACGGGTTTCTCCATGGCCTGCGAGGGGGTGGTTGCCAGGAACGCCAGCAGGCAGGCGGCGGCCAGCCAGGTCATCCAATCGTGGCGCTGGAGGGGGCGGGGGCGGGCATTGGAGGGGTGGGGAAGCCGGCTCATGGGTGGCGCTTGGATTCGGTGTTGCGGCTATGAAACCACGGGGTGACCGGACTGTCCGATTCGTGACGGCAGAATGCCGGCGGTTCCGGACCTGATTCGAGACACATTCCAAGCTCCGCGCTCGGGGGAGGACTGGCAACCCTTCTGTCCTTCAGGCGGTCCCGGGGCGCACGGCCCAGTGCATCCCCGAGGGCGCCGTGTCTGGGTGTGTCCGCAAAGGACGGCGCGCAGCGGAGTGCGCGCCCTACCGTCACTCTGTGGATGCGCCGCACCTCCAAGACCGCCCGCTTGACCTCGCGGCATGGTGGGCCACCATGGGTGCGTTCGGGGGCCGTTTCGAGAATGTCAGGACCGACACGCTGAGAAACATGACCGACGCCCTGGAGGCGCGATGACATCGCGTCGGGGCGGACCCCTTCCACGAGTTCCAATGATCGCCACTTCCGAATCCATCGAACCCCATAGCCGGACTCCGCTTCCCGGCAGCCGTCGTGTCTATCTCGTCGGAACGATCCATGCAGATGTCCGGGTTCCGATGCGCGAGATCGAGCTGACTCCGACCCACACGGTGAGCGGGCGGGTGGAGCCGAATGATCCGGTGCGCGTTTATGACACCAGCGGTCCGTGGGGCGACCCGGAGTTTACGGGCACGGTGGAGGAGGGTCTGCCGGCGCTGCGCGCCGAATGGATCCGGAGGCGGGGCGACGTCGAGGAGTACGATGGGCGGCGCATCACGGCGCGCGACAACGGATATCTCTCGGAGGCCCATGCCGCCTCGGCGGACCCGCGTGGCGATGCTGCGATCTCGCATCTGCGGGCGCCGGTGTCGGCGGCGCGTCGGACTTTGCGCGCGAGCGCCGGTCATCCGGTGACGCAATTGTGGTATGCGCGGGAGGGCATCATCACGCCGGAGATGGAATACATCGCCCTCCGGGAGAACCAGGGCCGGGAGGCATTGCGCGGGGGCGAGGCTGCGGTCCGCCATTCGCTGCATCATCGTCACCCGGGGTCCGGCGAGGCGAATCCCTCGGGAGGACGCGAGTACGAGCCTTCCGTTTTCCGGCGGTTTCCACAGCGGATCCCACGCTTCATCACGCCTGAATTCGTGCGGGAGGAAGTTGCGGCCGGGCGGGCGATCATCCCGTCGAACATCAACCACCCCGAGTCCGAACCCATGATCATCGGTCGGAATTTCCTGGTGAAGATCAACGCCAACATCGGCAACAGCGCCGTGGCGTCGTCGATCGAGGAGGAGGTCGAGAAGATGCGGTGGGCGACCAAGTGGGGCGCGGATACCGTGATGGATCTGTCGACGGGGCGGAACATCCACGCCACGCGGGAATGGATCCTGCGCAACTCGCCGGTGCCGATCGGGACGGTGCCGATCTACCAGGCGTTGGAGAAGGTGGGCGGCCGGGCCGAGGACCTGACCTGGGAGATCTTCCGGGACACGCTGGTGGAGCAGGCGGAGCAGGGGGTGGATTACTTCACCATCCACGCGGGCGTGTTGCTGCGCTTCATTCCGCTCACCGCGCAGCGCATGACCGGGATCGTGAGCCGGGGTGGCAGCATCCTCGCGAAGTGGTGCCTCGCCCATCACCGCGAGAATTTCCTCTACACGCACTGGGACGACATCTGCGAAATCATGGCGGCGTATGACGTCGCGTTCAGCATCGGCGACGGGTTGCGCCCGGGATCCATTGCGGACGCGAACGACGAGGCGCAATTCGGCGAATTGGAGGTGCAGGGCGATTTGACGACCCGCGCGTGGAAGCAGGGTGTCCAGGTGATGAACGAGGGTCCGGGCCATGTGCCGCTGCACATGATCGAGGAGAACATGGTGAAGCAGCTTGAATGGTGCCATGAGGCGCCGTTCTACACGCTGGGACCGCTGACCACGGACATCGCGCCCGGCTATGATCACATCACCAGCGGCATCGGTGCCGCGATGATCGGCTGGTACGGTTGCGCGATGCTTTGTTACGTGACGCCGAAGGAACATCTGGGCCTGCCGGACAAGAAGGATGTCAAGGATGGCGTCATCGCGTACAAGTTGGCGGCTCACGCGGCGGACATCGCGAAGGGCCACCCCGGGGCGCAGCACCGCGACAATGCGCTGAGCAAGGCGCGGTTCGAGTTCCGCTGGGAGGACCAGTTCAACCTCAGCCTGGATCCGGTCACGGCGCGGGCGTACCACGATGAGACCCTCCCGCAGGAGGGCGCGAAGACGGCGCATTTCTGCAGCATGTGCGGGCCGCATTTCTGCTCGATGAAGATCACCGAGGACGTGCGGCGGTATGCGGCGGAGCAGGGGATAGCCGAGGCGGAAGCGCTTCGCCAGGGGCTCGAGACCAAGTCGAAGGAGTTCGTCCAGCAGGGCGCGGAGGTCTACCAGTAGGCGCGACTCCTCCCGGACGCGGGCCATTGTTCCGCGCCCGGGGAGTGGGCAACGCGCAAGTTCGCGCGTTGCGGCCCGTCATCAGAGTCCGCGCATGACCTTGGCGGCGGCGCTGATGGTGGTGTCGATATCGGCGGGCGTGTGGGACGTCGAGATGAACCCGGCTTCAAACTGGCTGGGCGCGAAGTAGACGCCGGCCTCGAGGAGTCCGTGGAAAAACTTCGCGAACCGTTGGCGATCGCTGCGCAGCGCGTCGTCGAGGTTCCACACCGGCCCGGGCGTGAAATAACCGCAGAACATCGAGCCGATGCGCTGTGAACAAACATCGATCCCCGCGGATCGCGCCGCGTCTTTGAGGCCGGCGTCGAGTTGGGCTCCGAGTTTTTCAAGCAATCCGTACGAATCGGAGGCGAGCAGGGCGTCGAGGGTGGCGATGCCTGCAGCCATGGCGAGCGGGTTGCCGCTCAGCGTGCCCGCCTGATACACGGGACCCAGCGGGGCGAGGTAGTCCATGATATCGGCGCGACCTCCGAGGGCGCCGACCGGCAGGCCGCCTCCGATGATCTTCCCGAAGCAGGAAATGTCCGGGGTGATCCCGAAGATCGACTGTGCGCCACCCCTGGCGAGCCGGAAGCCGGTCATCACTTCGTCGGCGATGAACACCGCCCCGTACTCGGTGCAGAGGGCGCGCAGACGTTCGAGGTAGCCGGGCTTGGGAAGATAGAGACCCGCGTTGGCGGGCACGAGTTCGAGGATGACAGCGGCGAGGTCGCGGCCTTCGCGCGCGAACAGGGTCTCGAGCGCCTCGAGGTCGTTGAAGGGCAGCACCAGCGTGTGTTTGGCGAAATCGGCGGGGACGCCCGCGCTGTCGGGTTGGCCGAGGGTGAGTGCCCCGGATCCGGCCTTCACGAGCAGAGAATCGCCATGGCCGTGATAACAGCCGTCGAACTTGAGGATGTTGTCGCGTCTGGTGAATCCACGGGCGAGCCGGAGCGCGGACATGCAGGCCTCGGTGCCGGAGTTGCAAAACCGGATCTTCTGGACTGACGGCACGCAGTCTTTCACGCGCAGAGCGAGGTCGACTTCGAGGGTGTTGGGAACTCCGAAGCTCGTGCCCCGGTCGGCTGCGGCCTTCACGGCGGCGATGACGGACGGGGCTGCGTGGCCGAGGATGGCTGGGCCCCAGGAGCAGACGTAGTCGATCAATTCGGTGCCATCGACGGTCCGGATCCGGGATCCGCGTGCGGATTCGACGAAAAAGGGCTGGCCGCCTACGGCACGGAAGGCGCGGACGGGCGAGTTGACGCCACCTGGGATGTGTTTGAGGGCCTCGGCGAAAAGGGCTTCGGAACGCGGTTGCATGATCATCGCTGGGGGATTTTACGCGGAAAGGGGTGGAACGTCAGGTGGAACCTTTGATGGAGGGGTGGGCCCGCAGCGCAACTTTAGTCGTGTGTGCTTGTTGAAGGGTGTGGCACGGTTCGGTGCCCTGCATGGCCATACGTTCGGTAAAGGAAGTACTCGCTACCGCTGGAATCGCGGAGGAGGCGCAATTCGACGAGCGGTGTCGCTCGTGGCGGACCTCCCGTGACAACGGCAATCCGGAAACCCTGCTGGCCTTCCTGGGCCGGGAGGCGGGCTTTGCCGAGGACAACACGCTTCAGAAGTTGTCCGGGGTGATCGGCTGGCCTTATCTCGATCTGCCCCACACGCCGCCCAGCCCTGAGGCGCTGAAGCGCGTCTCGACCAAGGTGGCGTTCCAGTATGCGGTATTCCCGACCCGCGTCGAACAGGGCGTGCTCCAGATCGCGGTGAGCGATCCGTTCGATCCTTCGATGCTGAACGCGGTGCAGTTCGACGCCAAGTGTCCGGTCGAGTTCGGGTTGGCCACCCGTGTCGAGATCGAGAAGTCGTTGAAGCGCTTCTACGGCGTGGGCGCCGAGACCCTCGACGAGATGTCCGAGGACGATCCGCTCGAACTCGAGGTCACGGGGGATCGCGAGATCACCGAGGGCGATCAGGACGCGAGCGTCATCAAGTTCGTCAACCAGATCATCTGGGAAGCGTTCAAGGATCGGGCGACGGACATTCATTTCGAGCCGGCGGAGGACGAGCTGCGGATCCGGTACCGCATTGATGGCATCCTTCACCAGACCCCGATGCCGCCGCAGTTGAAGCGGTTCCAGGCGGCCATCATTTCCCGCATCAAGGTCATGAGCGGGATGAACATTTCCGAGAAAC
Source organism: uncultured Verrucomicrobiota bacterium (assembly GCA_903844265.1). Taxonomy (GTDB): domain Bacteria; phylum Verrucomicrobiota; class Verrucomicrobiia; order Limisphaerales; family CAIMTB01; genus CAIMTB01. The sequence goes on along the minus strand of CAIMTB010000298.1, from coordinate 3,456 downwards.
GCCTCCCCCAGGACGGCCGCATCAACGTGCGGATCAAGGGGGAGGAATTGGACATCCGCGTGTCGACCGTCCCGACGGTGTGGGGTGAGAGCGTGTCGCTGCGGTTGCTCACGCGGGGCAAGATCTTCCTGACGCTGGAGAAGCTGGGGTACGCGCCGCAGGACGAGTCGGCGTTGCGCGAGATGATCGTGAAGCCGCACGGCATCGTGCTGGTCACGGGGCCGACGGGATCGGGCAAGTCGACATCGCTTTACGCGTTCCTCAGCACCATCAACTCGGTTCACAAGCGCATCATCACCATCGAGGAGCCGGTCGAGTACGAGCTCAAGGGCATCAACCAGATTGCGGTCCGTCCGGAGATCGGGCTGACGTTTGCGGTGGGCCTGCGTCACATTTTGCGGCAGGATCCGAACGTCGTGATGGTCGGTGAGATCCGGGATCTGGAGACCGCGGAGATTGCGATCCGGGCGGCGCTGACGGGTCATCTGGTGTTCAGCACGCTGCACACGAATGATGCGCCGAGCGCGTTCACGCGTTTGATCGACATGGGCATCGAGCCGTTCCTGGTGGCCTCGTCGGTCGAGGCTGTGCTGGCGCAGCGGCTTGTCCGGACGATTTGCAGGCACTGCAAGGTCGAGCAGATCGTCGATCCGGCGTATCTGCGACGGATCGGGTTTCCCGAGGACGAGATCGGGACTGCGCGTTTCTGGAAGGGCGCGGGTTGCGAGCAATGTCGTGACCAGGGTTACCAGGGGCGGATGGGCATCTACGAACTTCTGATTGTCAGTGAAGCGGTTCGGCCCTTGATCATGAACCGTTCTCCGGCGTCGACCCTCGCGCAGCGCGCCATCGAGAGCGGCATGCGCACGCTTCGGACGGACGGCTGGAACAAGGTTCGGGCGGGCCAGACCACCATTGAAGAGGTGCTGCGTGTCACGCAGACCGAGGAGCACCTCGGTGCCCTGATGGACGACGGTCGGAATTGATTTATCACCCCATGGCCCGCGCCCCGCGTCAGCCCCGCATCCAAGGCTGCAATGTCCTCGCCGAAACCGGCGGTGTCACGAAGCTCTGGTCGTTCTCCGGTTCGGATGCCCGACCCTCCGGCCAGCTGGAGTCGGTCGGTGGCGATCCCCTTCCGCGGAAGGTCGTGGGCAAGGGCTGGAACCAGCTGCTGAGGCCCCGGATCAACGTGGCATGGACGGGTGACCAGGCCGTGTTCGTGCAGTTGGTGCAGTTGCCGACGGACGATCCGTCCGAGGTGCCGGCGATGCTCGAGCATCAGATTGAGAAGATCTCGCCGCTGCCGACGGGGCAGGTCGTGTGGGGTCACGAAGCGTTGATGGGCGGGACCAAGGGGGGGTTGCCGGTCCTGGTGTTGGTTGCCGAGCGGTCGGCGATTGAGGACCGGTTGGACAACCTTGAGAAGCGTGGGTTTGTTGCCGACCGCGTGGAGTCGCCGCTGTTGCAATTGGTGGCCGGGACTCCGATGCAACAGGACGGGGTCTATTTCTTCCCGTTCACCTTGGCGAAGCGGAGGAACTGCCTCGTGGCCTGGGTGAGCGAGGGGACGCCTCGCAGTCTTTCCCTGGTGAACCTGACGGACGACGATCGCTGGTCGCGGCAGTTGGCGGACGAGGTGAATCGTCTGGCGTGGGCGGGTGAGATGGAAGGATGGCTGCCGAAGAGCATGACGGCTCATCTCGTGGCGGACGGCCCGACGGTACAGGTCTGGCGAGGACCTCTGGAGCGGGACCTGGGTCTGCCCGTGGAGATCCATCCGAGGCCGGCGGACGACGAGTTGGCTGCGGCGAGTGCGCGTCGCACGACTTCGGGCGAGCGCCGGGCGAACCTGATGCCGCCGGAGCATTCGGCGCGGAACCAGCAGCAATTCACGGACCGCCTTTGGATGGGGGGCCTCGGCGTGTTGCTGGGAGCCTATCTGGTGGCGGTGCTTGTCTATCTCGGGGCGGTCGAGGTGCAGAAATTCCGGCAGGGCAGGTCCGCGAGTCTTTTCGCCGACGTCAACACCGCCTACACAAACACCTTGCGGCTCAAGGCACAGACGCAGGTCCTTCAGGAGACCATGAATCTCCGGTATGCGGCGTTGGATTGCTATCTCGCGACGGTTGAGTCGATGCCCGAGGAATTGACCCTCGAAAGCTTCAGTTTTTCGGGAGGCCAGTCGCTGGCCATTGGCGGCGTTGCGCCCTCCGACCAGGAGCCCCGCATCACGGAGTTCTGGCAGGCGCTGAAGCGCAAGGTGGTCGGCAGCACCAACCTGTTCAGCGAGGTGCTGCTCAAGCCCACCAGCGCGCAGAATCTCCAGGGAGTCCCGGTCATCCGGTGGAGCTTCAGCTGCACCATCCGTCGCACGGAACTTTGAACCCCGCTCTGAACCCCGGCCCCCATGCTCAGTCTCTTTGATCGACTCAAGCTGACGCCGCAGGAGCGGCGGTTGGTGGTCGTTATCTTCGCGGTGGTGTTTGTCGTCCTGAACTACTGGATTGTCTGGCCCCGCTTCGGGGACTTCAAGGCGCTCAGTCAGGAGATCGAGACCCTGGACCGCAAGAGTTCCCTCTACCAGAAGGAGGTCGATCGCCGGCCGACCTACGAGGTTCTCCTTCGCAAGCTGCAGGCGGCGGGTTCCGTGCTCCCCGCGGGTGAGGAGAAGATCCAGTTCCGAAGCGATATCGAGCATCTCGCCCGGGACATGGGGTTGACCGTCCGTGGCTGGGGCGAGGTGGTGGCCGAGCGCGGCGGGGCGGTGAGCAATGCCTTCTTCGAATCCATCGCGTTGCCGATGAACCAGGTCGGCGGTGGCGAGGATCAGATCGTCGAATTCCTCCACCGGGTTGGCGCGAGCAATTCGACGATCCGCGTCAAGGAACTCACCCTCAAGCCAGGTAATTTCGACGCCCGGGCCGGAGGTCGGACGAATCTCGATGCCGTCATCCGTCTGGTGGCCAGCGTCCAGAAGGCAGTACCCAAGCCGGCAGCCACTCCCGCGGGCGGCGCGACGAATGCAATGGCCGCCGCGGGCGCTACCAAGCCGACGGCAGCCAAGCCTGCCGTCGCATCACCCGCCCGCACCAACGCGATCCCCGCCCCGATGCGCCCGCCTGCCCGAACCAATGCCCCCGCTGCCGCCGGGGCGCGAACCAATGTTCCCGCCGGTTCGCCGGCCCGGACGAATGCGCCGGCACCGCGGAAATGAACCCCTTTCACCATCCTATGAATCGAATCACCCAAGCCCTCCGGTGGAATGCCGTGGGGGTTGTCGCGTGGCTGCTGCTCGCGGCAGTCGCTCCGGCGACCCACGGTGCCGCGGTGGCGCCAACCAATTCCGCGCCGCCTGCGGCCCCAGCTGTCGCACCGGCTCCAACCGCGACGGTCCCCGTTGCCTCGGCGGGTGCCACGCCTCCTGTCGTGGTCCCGACCGCCGATCCCCGGGCG
>CAIMTB010000297.1 GCA_903844265.1 uncultured Verrucomicrobiota bacterium | reverse complement strand
GGCTATCCCACCGGCCCCGAACTCACTGAGGTGCTCGCACGCACCACCTCCGGGGCGTCCGTGTCGGTCGGGAAAATCATCAGCGGTGAAACCCTGCTGGACTTCCAACACCTCGTGCGCGAGGTGCCGGTCGCCTCGCACGTCACCGATTATGCGGTTCGCATCGTGCTCGCCACACACCCCAAAACTTCGACCGCCGCACCGATCGCCGACCAGTTCCTCCGCTTCGGCAGCAGCCCGCGAGGCGCCCAGACGATGATCCTCGCCGCCAAGGTCCGGGCACTCGCCCAAGGTCGATTCAACGTGAGCTTCGAGGATGTCCGATGGGCCGTCCTCCCCGCCCTGCGCCACCGCCTCATCGTCAACTTCGAGGCCGAGGCCGAAGGCGTGACGTCCGACATGATCGTCGAGCGCATCCTCTCCGAAATCCCGACGGACGCAGCGGCCGACGCCGCCATTTGACGTTCCGTCCAATCCCGGACAAGTCTTCCGCCGAATGTCCGACATCATCTATCCCCGCAGCCCGCGTGAAACCATGTGCGGCTGGGCCCATCTCCCGCGTCTCATCGACAAAATCCGCCTCCATCTCGCAGGCAAGCTCCACGCTGATTATCAGGAGAACTACGGCAAGGGCTTCGACAGCCAGTTGCTCGAGACCGCCGGTCTCACGCTCGAGGAACTCACCACGGTCGTGCAGAACTCCATCACGGACGGACAGGTCGCGGACTGGGTCGCCAACCGGGTGAAGAAATCCGACTGCGAAAAGCGCGCGCACGCCGAGGGGATGTTCAACCGACCCGCGCCCGGCGATGCAACCGGGACAGCCCGGCTCGCGCAACGGAAGGAACAGGCCGGCATCGCGCACCGGGACGACATCCGATTCTTCGTGGACCTGATCGACGTCGACGAAAAGCGGCGGTAGCCCTACTCGTACCGCAGGGACTCGATGGGATCGAGGTTCGCCGCCTTCCACGCGGGATAGGTTCCAAACACGAGCCCCACCAACGAACACACGGACATCCCGATCGCGGCCCAGTCCCAGGGGATCACGGCCGGGAAATCAAACACGAGCGCGGCGAGATTTCCGGCGGCGATCCCGAGCACCACGCCCAGCACGCCCCCGATCTGGCACAAGGCCACCGCCTCGGAGATGAACTGGATCATCACGTGGCGCTTCTTGGCGCCGATCGCGCGGCGGATGCCGATCTCCCGCGTCCGCTCCGTCACGCTCACCAGCATGATGTTCATGATGCCAATGCCCGCCGCCACCAGCGCGATCGAACTGATCACCCCCGCGCCAGCCCTCACCGCGAGCGTCAGCGCCCTGAATTGCCGGATGATCGAATCGTTCGAGGCCACCTCGAAATCGTCGGGATCACCCGGCGGCACCTTGCGCAGCGTCCGCAGAATTCCACGGACCTGCTCCAGTGTCTCCTCGTACAACGCCTGAGACCACGCCTCGACCTGGATCGACATCGACCTCTCCCGGCCATAACGGTTCAACGCGGTCGTCACGGGGATCAGCACATACGCATCCTGATCCTGGCCAAACAGGCGTCCCTTCTCCTCGGTCACGCCAATGACGTGATAACCGATGCCGCCCAGCTTGAGCCGCTCCCCGATGGCGGCCCCATGCGCGAAGAGTTTCTTCGCCAGGCTCGCTCCGATCACGCACACATCGCGACCGCTCTCGACATCCGAATCGTTGATTGACCGCCCGCGGTCCACCACCCAGTTGCGCGTCTGGAAGGTCCCGGGCGTCACGCCTACCAACGGGATGTCCGGGTTGGTCTTCCCCCACCTCGACGTGGCCTCCCCCATGAAAACATTGCAGCTGACCCCGACGCTCTTCGCCAACGTCGCCCGCTCCGCCAGCGCCAGCGCCATCCAGTACCGGAACTCCTTCCGCCGCAGGTAGCGTTCGATCGCCCCCGGGTTGTCGTCGACGTGCACCGCCGGGAACCGCTGCACCGAAAAACTGTTCGCACCCAGCACGTTCAGCTTCGACTCGATGTTGCTCTGCAACACCCGCAGCGCGGTCATCACCACCACGATCGAGAACACCCCGACAAGAACCCCCAGCAGCGTCAACCCCGACCGCAGCTTGTGAGCGCCGATGGAGGAAAGGGCCATCCCGAAGCTCTCGCGGATCTCCGCGATGATCAGGTTCCGCGAGGCGCGACGTTGGGCGGCGGTGGACATGGAGTGAGTTTCGGTCGATCCGGCGTCATTCCGCGCGAAGCGCGTCCACGGGATTGAGCCGTGCCGCCCGCCACGCGGGAAGATACCCCGAGACAATGCCCGTCACGCCGGCGACGACCAGCGCCGCGATAGCGGTCGGGATCGACATGGTCGCGGCGAGAAAATGATCGATCACAAGGGTCATCGGCCAGGCCAGCACGAGACCCAGCAGGCCGGCCCCAAGGGAGATGAGCGCGGCCTCGGTGAGGAACTGGGTGAGGATCGTCCGACGCTTGGCGCCGATCGCCTTGCGAACCCCAATCTCCCGGGTGCGCTCAGCCACCGAGACAAACATGATGTTCATCACCCCGATGCCACCCACGAACAGTGAAAGCCCGGTGATGAACAACCCCACCAGCGCGAGCGTGCCGCCAATCTGGTTGAAATTCTTCACGAGCGCATCCTGCTGGTTGATCGCGAAGTCGTCCGGCGCCCCGGGCTCCACCCGCCGCAGCTGCCGC
>CAIMTB010000296.1 GCA_903844265.1 uncultured Verrucomicrobiota bacterium | reverse complement strand
GACTGCCCGCCCTACCTTTACGGTTCGTGGGAAGCCGCCGCGCGTACCACGGCTTCCACGGTCAACCCCGACTGCGCACGCAGGAATTCCTGGGAACCCACCAGGCCGCTCGTCGCGTGCGTCACCGTGAGGCGTGTCATCGAGACGCCGGCAGGTTTCAGGGCGGCCAGGAGTTCACCAAAGCCGCCCTCCGGGACGTGTTCCTCCAGGGTCACGATGCGCCCGAACCGCCAGAGAGGAGCGAAGAATGCCTCGTCGACAGGCTTGAGCCACGGGCAACTGAAGACCGGCACGCGACGGCCATGAAGGGCCTCAAGTTCCCGCGCCGCCGCCAGGCCGACCGAAAGCACCGAGCCTGTCGCGGCAATCGCGACTTCCTCGAAACCCGGATCGGGCGGGATCACGGGGATCGGGCCGAGATGCAGGCCGCGGACGGCGTGGAGCGTTTTTTCCCCGGCCTTCCCGAGGCGCAGGTAGGAGGGCCCGGGATGTTCGGCAAGCCACCGGACGGCCTCCGCGGCTTCGCCCGGGTCGGCGGGGCTTACGAGTGTAAGCCCTGGCAGGGCCCGCATCACCGCGAGATCCTGCACGCCGTGGTGGGAATAGCCCATGTTGCCATAGGCCAATCCAGCCCCGACGGCGACGACCGTGACCGGGAGGCGGTGGTGGCAGACGTCATTCCGGATCTGCTCGAGGCAGCGGAGCGTCGGGAAGTTGGCGATCGAATAGGTGAACACGTGCCAACCCTCGCTCGCGAGGCCGGCGGCCACGGTGGTCATGTTCTGCTCCGCCACCCCCGCATTCAGAAACCTGTCCGGGAACTCCTCGGCGAAAGGTTCCACCACGGAGTAGCCCAGGTCGCCAACCATCAGGAACAGGCGTGGATGCGCGCGTGCCTGCCGGACGAGTTCCTGGATGAACGCGGTTCTCATGGGGGGAGTGGATTCGTGTTGGACCGGGTCGGTCTACGGTCCCGAGGAACCGACGTGATGGACTTCCAGTTGCTGGAATATCGAGCGCACTTGGTCGGCGTTGGGGGCTCGGTAGTGCCAAAGGAGTTGGTTCTCCATGAAGTCCGCGCCTTTCCCCTTCACGGTCCTTGCGATCAGGCAGGACGGGCGTCCGGGTTCCCAGGGAACACAGTCGAGGGCGTCGCGGATGGCCTGATGATCGTGCCCGTCGATCTCGCGGACGGCCCAACGGAAGGCGCGGAACTTTTCCGCCAGAGGTTCCAGTTCGAGCACCTGACGGACATCGCCGAGGCTTTGGATGCCGTTGGCATCAATGATCGCGACGAGGTTGTCGAGGCGATGCTGCGGGGCGAAGAGGATCGCCTCCCAATTCGAGCCTTCGTCGAGTTCGCCGTCGCTGAGCATCGCGAACACACGCCAGGGGGCATGCACGCGGCATCCCGCGAGGGCCCGGCCGCACGCGAATCCAAGTCCGTGGCCCAGCGATCCGCTGCTGAATTCCACCCCGGGCACCTTGTGGCTGACGTGGGCCATGAGGCGCGAGTTGTCCGCTCCAAAGGTCTCGAGTTCCGCCATCGGAATGAACCCGCGCTCGGCGAGGGCGGCGTAGAGGATCGAGGTCGCGTGGCCCTTGCTGAGGATGAAACGGTCGCGGTCCGGCCATCGAGGATCCTCGGGGCGGACACGGAGGATGTCCTGGTAGAGGACCGCGAGGAGATCGGCCATCGAGAAGGCCCCGCCGATGTGCGAGGAATTGGCGTGATGGACCATCCACGCGGTGCGCGCGCGGATGTTGCGTGCGAAATCGCTGCTGCAGGCCGCTGGCGCCAGGTCGGGCGGGGTCATGGGGAAATTCAGTCGGGGTGGGTGAGATACCAGTCCACGGTGTCCCTCAGGCCATCGCGGATCGATTGGCGCGGGGACCAACCCGCCTCGGATTGGAGACGGCCGATGTCCGCCTGAAGAACCATCACCTGGTCGGGACGGTAGGGTATCTCACCAAAGCCCAGGGGCAGCGAGGGATCGATGAGGTCCCGGATGAATTCAATGGTGTCCCTGAGGCGCGGCGCCTCGCCGGAGCCCAGGTTGAAGATGCCTTCAGCATTCGGCGAGGAGGCCACCGCGAGGAATGCGGCCGCTGCATCCTGAACGCCGAGGTAGTCCCACCGTTGTTCCCCGAGGGTCAGGGCCGGACGTTCGCCGCGGGCGAGGGCTCGGACCATGCGTGGAATCATCCAGCCGGGATTGTCCTTCGGACCGAAGATGGAGAAGAGGCGCAGCCACGCGAAACGAAGTCCACG
>CAIMTB010000295.1 GCA_903844265.1 uncultured Verrucomicrobiota bacterium | reverse complement strand
GGATTTCGGGCGCTGGGAGGAGAGGAGAGCGGGGTGGAGGTGTATGGGGAGCAGAGGGGCGTGGCTGTTGGGGACTACGATGGGGATGGGAGGCTGGACGTGGTGATCGGAGAGAACGGCGGAGGGGTTCGATTGTACCGGAACGTGGGTGGGCGGGCTGGAATCCGGGTGAGGATGAGGGGGCCTGCTGGGAACGTGAACGGGGTGGGCTGCGTGGCGCGACTGAGGGTGGATGGAATGGCGACCGGGGCTGCGCAGGAGGTGCACGGAGGGAGTGGATGGTGGAGCCAGGACTCGGCGGTGCTGGTGTTCTGGAGGCCGGAAGGGAAGGGGCGGTTGGAGATGGAGGTGGGATGGCCCGGGGGCCGGAGGACGGTGACGCCGGTGGGCGACGCTGGGAAGGAAGTGGTGGTGGAGTACGGAAAAGAAGGAACGCCGTGACACGACGAGCCAGGGAAGAAAAATGTAGGTACGTAGCAGCATGGCAGTGCCGTGGGAAACCGGGGGCAGGGCCGGCCTTCCGAGGAACCCTCCTGTTCGCCGGAATGCTGCTCCTGGCTTCGCGTGCCCCGGCGCAACTCGCCGACCCGGTGGCCGCGTATCTGGATCGCGGCCGGCAGCTTACCCTGGTCTATTGTCAGTCCTGTCATCTCTACCCCGATCCGGACGTCCTCGACAAGAAGACCTGGGCCAACGGGACAATGCGCCGCATGGCGCCCTTGTTCGGGACGGCCCGGATTGATCTGGATCGCAGGCCGGACGGGATGATTTTGAAGGAAGCCCATCTCTTCCCGCCGGAACCCATCCTTCCGATCGCCGATTGGAAGGCCATGTGGGACTACATCCTGGACGCGGCGCCGGAGCAGGCGCTGCCGCAGGGGCCGCGCGGCCCGATACAGCCGGATACCCCGATGTTCGAGGTGCAGGTGTTGTCCGATCCGGCGGTGGCTCCGGCCGTGACGCTGGTGAAGATCGAGTCGAAGCGGCGCCGATTGCTGCTGGGCGACGGCGAGAAGCGGGCGGTGCATGAGTTCGACGGCGAGGGTCACCGGCTGAGCTCGACCCAAGTAGCGAGTCCCCCGGTCTCATGGGCGCGCGACGGGGACAAGGCCTATGTCAGCCTGATCGGCAGCATCTTTCCGTCGGATGAGAAATCGGGGGAGATCGTCGTTTTTCGACCGGGTGAAAAGGGGTGGAGCGTGGACCCTCTTATCCGCGGGTTGAAGCGGCCGGTGGACTGCGTGCCGGTGGATCTCAACAGGGACGGGCGTCCCGAGTTGGTCGTGGCGCAGTTTGGCAACTATCTCGGGCGCCTCAGCTGGTTCGAGATGCAGGCCGGAGCGGAGCCTGTGGAGCATCCGCTCCTCGAGCTTCCGGGCGGGACCTGCTCCGAGATCATCGATTACAACCATGATGGGCGTCCGGATGTGGTCACCTTGATGGGCCAGGCGCGCGAGGGGATCTTCCTGTTCGAGAACATGGGCGGCGGTGATTTCGCGACCGTGCCGCTGGTGCAGCTGCCGCCGGTCTACGGATCGACCTACTTCGAGTTTGCCGACTTCAACGGTGACGGATTTCCAGACCTGCTCGCCGTGAATGGCGACAACGGGGAGTATCCGTCGCCCTTCAAGAAGTACCACGGCATCCGGATCTACCTGAACGACGGCAGGTTCCATTTCAAGGAGGCCTGGTTTTTCCCGATGAACGGGGCGTTCAAGGCGGTGGCCCGCGACTTCGACGGCGACGGCGACCTGGACATCGCGGCGATCTCCTTTTTTCCAGACTACGGACGTAGTCCCGAGGAAAGCTTCGTGTATCTCGAGAACCGGGGGAACCTGCAATTCACGGCGAGCAGCATTCCGGCGGCGACGAGCGGGCGATGGCTCACGATGGACGCCGCGGATCTGGACGGGGATGGGGACATTGACCTGGTGCTGGGGTCCTTCATCGCGGGGCCGAGGTCGATCCCGATCCCTGCTGAGTTGGAGAAGGCATGGGCTGGCAACAAGGTGGCGGCGCTGATCCTGAGGAATCGGAGGGCGCAGAAGTGAAGCATGGATTCCTGTGCGCAGGGCTCTCCGGCCTCCTCGGGTGGACCGTGACGGTTGGGGCGGCCGCGACGGAGTGGCGTGCGATTCCTGGTGCACGCGTGGGGAACCTTGAGCCTCGGGCTGCCCACGCGGCGGGGTTTTCCAGCGTGCCTGCCACGGCCTGCGGGATTCCATTCACGAACCGGGTCGAGGAGCGGCTGGTGGCAGGGAACCAGAACTTCCAGTTGGGATCCGGGGTGGCGCTCGGGGATTTCGACGGGGATGGGCGCTGTGATCTCTATTTCTGTGCCATTGCCGGGACCAATGCGTTGTATCGCAACCTGGGTCATTGGACGTTCGAAGACGTCACGGGTCGCGCGGGTGTTGGAGGTGCGGGCTGGAATTCCACGGGGGCGACGTTTGCGGACCTCGACGGCGACGGGCGCCTGGATCTGCTCGTCAACACGCTGGGGAGCGGGACTCATGCCTTCCGTAATCTGGGCGATGGCCGTTTCCAGGAAGTGACGTCGGCGTGGGGCCTGACATCGTCAACCGGCGCGACCGGGTTGGCGGTGGGCGACATCGATGGGGATGGATTCCTCGATCTCTATGTCGCGAATTATGGCGTGGAATCGATCCTGCGCGGTGGTGGAAGGGCGGAAGTCAAGCGGGTCAACGGGCAGATGGTCGTGACCGGGCCGCACGCGCGACGACTGAGATTCGTCGACGGGCGGCTCGAGGAACTGGGGGAGCCGGATGTCCTGTACAGGAATGATGGCCACGGTCATTTCAGTGCGTTGCCATGGAACTCGGAGTGGTTCCTCGACTATGAGGGCAAGCCGATGCCGGAGCCGTGGGATTTCGGGCTCGGCGTCCAGATGCGCGACATCAACGGAGACGGGTTTCCGGATATCTATGTCTGCAATGACTTCCAGACGGTCGACCGGGTCTGGATCAATGATGGGCATGGACATTTCCGACTTCTCTCCAAGCAGTCCATGCGGATCCAGAGCTTTTCGGCGATGGGTGTGGATTTCGCGGACCTGGACCGGGATGGGCACCTGGATTTCTTCGTGTCCGAGATGATGAGTCGCGACCCGTCGCTTCGGTTGCGTGAGGTGGGAGGAATGGCGGTGCAGTTCCCGGTTCCGGGGCGGTTTGAGAACCGTCTGGAGGTCCTGCGCAACACGCTGTTCTGGAACCGTGGCGACGGGAGTTATGCGGAAATAGCGAATTACGCGGGGGTCCAGGCGTCGGATTGGTCCTGGCAGCCGGTCTTTCTGGACGTGGATCTCGACGGTTATGAGGACCTGCTGATCGCCAACGGAGTCATGTTCGACGTCCAGGACCGCGACACGTTGCAGTCGGTCCTGGCCCAGGGAAGACTCACTCCCGAGCAGGTGCGGGCCAGCCTCCTGCGGTATCCGCGGTTTCCCTCGGTACTTGCGGCGTTCCGCAACCGGGGCGACCTCACGTTCGAGGACAAGGCTGACGGGTGGGGTTTTCGAACCCCGGCGCAGGCGAATGGCGTCGCGCTCGCAGACCTGGACGGTGACGGGGACCTGGACCTTGTCGTCAATTGCCTGCAGGGGCCGCCGCTGCTCTTCCGCAATGAATCCGCGGCACCCCGTGTCGCCGTTCGATTGCGGGGCAAGCTTCCGAACGTGCAGGGCATTGGTGCGCGGGTGAAGCTTTCCGGGGGCGCCGTTCCCATGCAGAGCCAGGAAATGGTCGCTGGCGGAAGATATCTTTCGGGTGACGACCCGATGCGGGTGTTTGCGACGGGTGACGTCAGGAATGGCATGCGCCTCGAGGTGGGCTGGCGTGGGGGACGGCAGTCAGTGATAGAGAACGTGGAGGCCGACCG
>CAIMTB010000294.1 GCA_903844265.1 uncultured Verrucomicrobiota bacterium | reverse complement strand
CACGGCCCTGGCCTGGCTGTTGAGCCGCGAGGGGCTGCTCGCCGAACCCGCGCGTCCCGAGCTGGAACGGCGTACCTTCGACCTGCACCCCAAGGCCCCGCATTTCGCGCCACGCGCGCGGTCGATGATCTCGATCTTCATGATCGGTGGGCCGAGCCAGATGGACCTGTTCGATCCCAAGCCGAAGCTCAAGGAGTACGAGGGCCGGCCCTTTCCTGGCGAACTGCGATTCGACAACGTGGGCCAGGCCAGTTCGAAGGTCCTGCCGGGCCTGTGGGACTTCGCCAGGCACGGACAGTGCGGGACTGAACTCTCGTCGCTCCTCCCCCACCTCGCGTCGGTCATCGACGACGTCTGCCTCATCCGCTCGATGCAGACCGGGGTGAACAACCACGGGCAGTCCGTGTATGCGCTGTCGACGGGACGGATTGTACCGGGGGCGCCGGTGCTGGGCAGTTGGCTCACCTTCGGGTTGGGCAGCGTGACCGATGAACTCCCGGCGTATCTTGCGCTCACCCATCCCTCGGGGCCGCCGTTGTTGGCGGGGCACAACTGGAGCAATGGGTTCCTGCCGGCGTTGTACCAGGGCACGGTGATTCGGCCGCGCGAACCGCGCATTCTGAACCTCGATGCTCCCGACGAATTCCGGGGCGCGCCGCAGGACCGCCAGCTCGACTTCGTACGGGACCTGAACCGCGGGCATGCGGAACGGCACGAGGGCGAGTTTGATCTCGAGGCGCGCATCGCCAGCTACGAGTTGGCGGCGCGGATGCAGACCGCGGCGAAGGAGGCCATGGACGTCTCGGGGGAGTCGGCTGCCACGCGGCGGCTCTATGGCCTCGACGCCGACATCACGCGCGACTACGGGATGCGCTGTCTCATTGCCCGGCGGATGGTTGAGCGCGGGGTGCGGTTTGTTCAGATCATCAACAACGGGCAGAGCTGGGACCACCACAGCGGGCTGTACAAGGCGCTGCCGGACCTCTGTGCCCGGACCGACCAGCCGACCGCGGCCTTGGTCAAGGACCTCAAGTCACGCGGGTTGCTCGAGTCCACCCTGGTCCATTGGGGCGGGGAGATGGGGCGGTTGCCGGTGATCCAGAACGATCTCGGGAAGGACAAGGTGGGGCGGGATCACAACACCCATGGGTTCACCCATTGGCTGGCCGGTGGCGGTGTTCGCGGGGGCATGACCTACGGCGAGACCGACGAATGGGGGCACAAGGCGGTGAAGGACATCGTCACCCATCACGATTTCCACGCGACCGTGCTGCATCTGTTTGGCTTGGATCACGCGAAGCTGGTGTATCGGCGTGGGGGGCGGGAGCTGAGTCTCACGGATGGCAAGCCGGCGCGGGTGGTGAAGGAGGTTCTGGGGTAGCCCGCCGAAAGAGAGCCACTTCCTCGTAGCAGTCGACGTCAGGAGACTCCATTCATTGGCATTTGGGCCAAGTTTGAGTCTCCTGACGTCGACTGCTACGGATTTTTGACGGGCTTTAGGCGGGGTGCGGGTGTGGGTGCGGGTGTGGGTGCGGGTGCGGAAAGATTTCGAAAGAGGGCTTGTCGGGAGGTGGGAGGATGGCCAAGCTATGGGTCGTGACGCGGGGTGGAGCAGCCCGGTAGCTCGTCAGGCTCATAACCTGAAGGTCATAGGTTCAAATCCTATCCCCGCAACCAATTTCCGTTGCACCGCAACGACTTAAGCCGCTGGCCT
>CAIMTB010000293.1 GCA_903844265.1 uncultured Verrucomicrobiota bacterium | reverse complement strand
CGTTCGGCGAGGAGGCGTTGGGCTTCGGCCTTGAGGGCCAGAATCTGGTCAGGCTTGACGTTGAGGGCGTTCCACTGGGCGAGTTGGCGGGAAGCGGTATCGCGGGAGACCTTGGTCTCCTCGAGTTCCTTGGCGCTCTTGGTGAGTTGGCCTTCGGTGTCGTTCAGCTTGCTGCTGGTGCTGGCCAGTTCCTGCTTCGTGGTGTCGAGCTCGGCCTTGGCAGCCTTCTCGGCATCCTTGGCCTTGTTGGCTGCAGTCTTGGCCTGGGAGGCCTCGGTGGTCGCCTTGTCGCGTTCGCCCTTGAAGGTGTCGCGCTGTTCCGAGAGCGAATGGACTCTGTCCTTGAGGACAAAGGAAAACCCGACCCCGGCAAGGGATACGGCGAGCGAAAGGACCAGAAAAATGCGTAGCATGCGACTTTTTCCTCTGTAAGAGCGACGCCGGAGGCTAGGGGCCGTCGCCAATGGGTGTCAATTGCCGAGGCGCTGTTTCAAGCAGTTCAACAGTCCTCATTTCAGCTGTGCCACGATTCCAGGGAAGCGGCATTCGGCGCAGAGGGCGTTTGAGTAGGCGCAGAAATCGTGGGCGATCTGGAGGATGCCCTGCTGCAGCGCGGCGGTCTTGCGACCGGGCAACTCGCCCTCGCCGAGAAGCCGGGTTCGGGCCAGTTTGAGGAGGGTGTTGTCCTCGCCGGGCGACCAGTCGAAGTAGAGTTTTTCGAGGCGTTGACGGGCTTCGTTTTCGCCACCTGCATCGGCGCGGGCCCAGAACCACGGGAGGATGACATTGATGGCGATGTCGTTGAGGCGGCCGGCGCCGAGCAGTGGCGGGGCATCGGGGAGTTCGTGGGCCATGAGGGTGTAGTGACGGCGCCAGAATCCGTCGGCCTCCGGCTTCAGGGCGGCGAGCAGGCTCTGCCCCGCGTCGGTGTGGGATGTTTCGGGAGTGAGTTGGCGGTACCAATCCTCGACGCGTGATTCCCAAAGGGGATCGGCCAGCCAGGCGGCGGCGAGGGCGAGTCGGCGCTGGGGATGGTTGGCGGGGCGGACTCCGTTGAGCCGCCAGGCTGCGGCGGGGAGGATCCGGTGGGCGAAGGCTTCGCGTTCGCGCCACCAGAGATCCCAGAGCAGCCGTGCCCGTGTGCCCTTGCGGGGTTCCGAGGGGAGGAGTCCGCTGATGCCCAGGAGGCGGGCTTCCCAGGCTTCGCGTGCCGAGCCGCTTTCGATGGGGCGATTGCGCACCTCCGGAAGCGCTTCAGCGACGACCTGCATGGGCCAGGCATTGTGTTTGTAGCCGAGAGCGCGGAACACGCCTTCCCAGAGCGCCTGATGCCATCCCGCCCCCTTGGCGCGGGCGCGGAACTGGAAGGCCTTGGTCTGGAGCCGGACCTGTGCGGCCTGCAACAGGATTTGGCGGAGACCCTCCGGAGCCAATGTTTTCAAGGGCTCGCAGCACTCGCCTTCGATCCAGTCGGACGGGAGTTCGCCGGCGCCGCCCACCCAGGACTCGAGTTCTTCGATGGGAGCGTCGAGGCGGTCCTTGAGGACGAGGGTGGGGAGTTTGACCTCGGCGGTGGGCGGATCCCAGATGACGTGGAGGACGACGTTGTTGTAGGCGGCGTTGCCGGCGTGGCCGTGGGATTTCCAACTGCCTGAGACGAGGTCGATCTCGATGTCGCCGGAGGCGGGGGCGTCATCACCCAGCTGGATGATGGCGTTGAGGAAATCCGGACCGGACTCGCGATTCCGGAATCCGGGGTGGAGGACCGCGAGCTTGCGGTCTTCCGTGGTGGTGAGTTGGTCGCGGAGGATGCGCTGGTGGGCCCAGATTTCCTGGAGCCATCGCTCCGGGGGGGTGCCTTGGGTGCGTGACTCGCGCAGGCAGAGCGCTGCCGAACCTTGTTGTCGCCAGTCGAGATAGAGGCCTTCCGGGAAGGTCATGGCTCCTAGGCAGCAACAGCGGGGGGGCCGAATGCAAGCCCTTGGGCGACGAATCGCGGGAGACGGGGGTTGAAAACTGTGCTGCGCCCCGAATCGCCCATTGCGCTGGCTTCGAAAAACTGTTCCTGTTCAGGAGTCACCCTGATGATTGAAGCGACCGGGTCGCGGCGTGAGCGCGTCGCGGACCGCCCCGGTCCCGACCCGGAGTAGGGGTCGCCGATGGTGTCGTGTCGTGCCGGGGTGGATTTGTGAACAAGAGTAAGGCGATGAAGAGCGAAGCAATGACCGACCTGACGGAACGCGGGATGGACACCCTGGGCAAAGGTGCGGGTTCTGGGAGTGCGACCGCGGGGAGCGGGACCGACACTGCCTCAAGCCGGGGTTTCACCTTGATCGAGTTGCTGGTTGTGATCGCGATCATCGCGATCCTGGCGAGCATGCTGCTTCCGGCGCTGGCCAAGGCCAAGGCCCAGGCGCAGAAGACGCTGTGTGTCAGCAACGAGAAGCAGTGGGGCAACGCGGTGACCATGTACGCGATGGATTTCAACAACACCTTCCCGGACAACTCGGGGGGTGCCGGGCTGAGTTGGATGATGCCGGGGATGAGCAATTTCTGGAATGGCTACCTCATCCCGAACAAGCGCACGTCCAAGAACGCCAGCCGCGCGGCGAATGACGTGCTCTTCTGTCCCACCGATGCCTGGCATCGCGCCGCTGAGCGCGACATGATCACCTCCGATTCAGGTGTCCAGTTGATGGGTTATTTCTATCTGCCGGGCCGCAAGGAAGGGGACGCCGATGTGACGAGCATGGCGAAGGGCACGCAGGACTGGTTTTTCAAGCTCAAGATGGGCGGGCCGTTCGCGTCGGCCCCAATCCTGATCGACCGCATGCAGGGCATTGGTCCGGCGACGACCAACATGTACGACGGCCGCCTCAGCTGGGTCACGGATTACAATGGCAAGAAGGTCCCGACGGCGGTCCATCGTCGAGCGGGTGGCGCTCCCGACGGGGGTAATTTTCTCTTCGAAGACGGCCACGTCTCCTGGTACTCGGGCAAGCGCGTCGATCTTGGCGCCGGAGGCGGGAGCATCGGCACCTGGGAGTGCTTCTTCAAAATCCCGATCAACTGATCGGTGTGGGTGGACGGGTCGACCGGTGCATCCATAGGCTGACGGTAGGGCGCGCACTCCGCTGCGCGCCGTCCTTTGCGGACGCACCCAGGCGCGGCGCCCTCGGAGAGGCCGCCCACCGACAACTCGGGGAAGCACCGATTCGCCCCCACACTTGAGGCAGGCTTCCCCACTCTGGCAGGCTGCACGCGTGAACCGAATCGAAGGGCGCTTCCGAAAACTTCGCGACTCCCGACAAAAAGGCGTCGTGGCCTACATCGGCGCCGGCGATCCGACCCTCGAAGCCACCCGACAGCTCGCGCTCGCCTTCGACCGCGCAGGCATCGACGTCCTCGAACTGGGAGTTCCCTTCAGCGACCCGCTCGCCGACGGCCTCGTCAACCAGCTTGCCGCGCAGCGTGGCCTCGCCAGCGGAACCACCCCGCCACGGGTTCTCGAAACCGTCACGGCCATCCGGCGCGATTCCGGGATCCCGATCGTCCTCTACGTCTATTACAACCTGCTCCACCGCGTCGGCCTTCAGCACTTCATCCGTTCCGCCGCCACCGCCGGGGTCGATGGACTCCTCATCCTCGACCTTCCGCCGGAGGAGGCCGACGACTACGAACGTTGGATGCGCGAATCGGGGCTTTGCGCCATTTGGCTCGTCGCACCGACGACGCCCGAGGAGCGCATCGCGCAGATCGTGGGCCGCGGTTCCGGCTTCATCTACTACGTGTCCCGCGAAGGCGTGACCGGCATGCAAACCCGCGTCGCCGACACGATCGAGTCCCGCGTGACGCTCATCCGCGCCCACACCTCCCTTCCCATCGCCATCGGCTTCGGCATCTCCAACCCGGAACAGGCCCGCGACGTCGCGGCCCACGGGGACGCCGTCGTCGTCGGCAGCGCCATCGTCAATCGCATCGCCGAAAACGGATCGCGCCCGGACCTCGCCGAGATCGTCGGGCAATTCGTCACCACCCTCGTCGAAGCCGTCCGCCCATGAGCACTCCGAGAAAAACCAAGCCGCGCAGCTCTTCACCCAGGCGTGCCCCTCAGCCAACCTCCGCCGTGGGTGACCGCTATGTCATCATCATGGCTGGCGGCCGCGGAGAAAGATTCTGGCCTGTCAGCCGAGAAAAGACGCCGAAACAGCTGATCCGGCTTCTCGGCGATTCGTCATTCCTCCAGCAGGCGGTCCACCGCGTTCTCCCCGTCGTGCCGATCGGGAACGTGATCATCATCACCAACGCGACCCAAGCCCCCGAAGTCCGCAGACAACTCCCCGAACTTCCCGCCGAAAACCTGGTCGCAGAACCCATCGGCCGCGATACCTGCGCCGCCGTCGCCCTCGGTGCCGCCATCGTCGGAGCCCGCTCCACCACCGCCGTGATGGCCGTGCTGCCCGCCGACCACGTCATCCCCGACGAAGCCAAATTCCAGCAGGTCCTGTCCGACGGCCTCGATTTCGCGGGCCGCGATCCTGTCATGGTGACGATCGGCATCCAGCCAACGGAACCCGCGACCGGCTACGGCTATGTCCGCGTCGGCGATGCACTGCCCTCCCCCGCAGGAGGAAAACCGTGCAGCACCCGATTCCACCGCGTGCTTGAGTTCCGGGAAAAACCCAATCACGAAACCGCCCTCGAATACGTGCAGAGCGGCCTCTACCGCTGGAACGCAGGCATGTTCCTCTGGTCGTTCGCCACCGTCACCGAAGGCTTGCGGTGCCATGCACCCGACCTTTTCGAGGCCTCCCAGCGATGGCTCGCCGCCGCCACCAGGAGCCCTGCTGCCCTCGCCAAGATCCTCGCCAAGGAGTACCCGGCCATCCGCAAAATCTCCATCGACTACGCCCTTCTCGAAAAAGCGAAGAACGTCGTGGTCGCCGACGGCTCGTTTGGATGGGACGACCTTGGCGCCTGGAATGCCCTCGCCCGACACCTCCCCCCCGATGCCGCCGGCAATTGCGCCGTGGCAGACCTCGTCCAAGTGGACGCCGCGGGAAACATCGTCTTCGACGGACGCTCCGGGAAGCTGCGTACTCCCATCTGTCTCGTCGGAGTCCGCGACTCGATCATCGTCCTGACGGACGATGCCACGCTGGTCGCACACAAGGATCAGTCCCAGAAAATCAAGGAACTGGTCCGGAAACTCGCCGCCGATCCGAGAACCGCGGGGCTGGTCTGACCGCAGTGCTTGCCCGGGTTGTCGGTGGGCGGCCTCTCCGAGGGCGCCGTGCCTGGGTGCGTCCGTGAAGGACGGCGCGCAGCGGAGTGGGCGCGCCGTCAGTCTGTGGATGCGCGGGAGGCGGATGGAGGGCTCGGGTCGGGCTTGCACGACGGCGCCTGCTCGCCTCAGGTTCCGTGTCCATTCGCGATGTCACTGGAACTTTTCAACACGCTTTCACGCAGGGTCGAACCTTTCACGGTGCGTGATCCAGCGGGCCGCAAGGTGGGCATGTACTGCTGCGGTCCGACGGTTCATGACCATGCGCACATCGGCAATTTCAAGACCTTTGTGCTCGCGGATTTTGTCCGCCGGTACCTCGAGTTCCGCGGGTACGAGGTGACGCACGTGATGAACATCACGGACGTGGAGGACAAGATCATCCGCCGGGTGCGTGAGACGGGGCAGTCACTGCGGGAGTATACGGGGCGCTATGAGTCGGCGTTCCTCGAGGATCACCGGGCGCTGAACTGCCTGCCACCGCACCATCTGCCGCGGGCGACGGAGTACGTGCCGGAGATTGTGACCCTGATTGGGCGATTGCTCGAGCGCGGGCTTGCGTACCAGGCGACGGACGGGTCGGTTTATTTCAGCATCGAGAAGTACCAGGGATGCGGCTGTCGCTACGGCCAGTTGCTGAACCTCAACCTCGAGCAGATGCGGCCGGGTGGGCGCGTGGGTGCGGACGAGTACGACAAGGAAGCCGTGGCGGACTTCGCTCTCTGGAAGGCGCGGGTTCCTGAGGATGGCGAGGTGTTCTGGCCGAGCCCATGGGGCGAGGGCCGGCCGGGTTGGCACATCGAGTGCAGCGCCATGGGGATGAAGCTGTTGGGGCCGAGTTTCGATCTTCACCTTGGCGGCGAGGATCTGGTGTTTCCCCACCACGAGGACGAGATTGCGCAGAGCGAGGGCGCGGGAGTGCAGGTGCCCGGCGAACGGTTCGTGAGGCATTGGATCCACGGTGCCTTCCTGCTGGTCGAGGGGCGGAAGATGAGCAAGTCGCTCGGGAATTTTTTCACGTTGCGCGACTTGCTGGCAAAAGGCTTTGGCGGCCGCGAAATCCGGTACCTCCTCCTCACGGCGCACTATCGGGAGTCCTTCAATTTCACCCTCGACGGACTTGCCGGGGCGCGGACTGCGCTGGCCCGGTTCGACGAATGCGGCCGGCGGTTGGAGGAACTTGCCGGGGGAGTGGAGGCAGCGGCGGAGCCCGGTTTGGTGGGGCGCTTCACCGAGGCGCTCGACGACGACCTCAATGCTTCCGCGGCGTGGGGCGCGATTTTTGAATGGGTGCGCGAGCAGAACCGGTTGATGGCGGAAGGGCGGTTGCCCGCGGTCGAGGCTGCGGCTGCCTTTGCCGCATGGCGTCTGGTGGGCGGGACGCTCGGTCTTCTGGTCTCGACGGTGGTCGAGGTTCCTGCGGAGGTTCAGGCGCTGGCCGACCAGAGGCTGGCGGCTCGCAAGGCCAAGGATTTCAAGCAGGCCGATGTTCTGCGTGACCAGCTCAAGGCGCTCGGATGGGTGGTGGAGGACACGCCCAAGGGGCCGAAATTGAAGCGCATCTAGGATCGACGGGGATTCTCCCTTCCTCCGGATCGAACCCGCTGCTAGACCAATGCGAATGTCGACCGCAGGCAAGACCATTGGGTTTCTCGGGGCCGGCCGCATGGCCACCGCGCTGGCGCAGGGTTTCGTCCGTGCCGGACTCGCGGCGGCACAGGACCTGATCGCGAGCGATGTCGAGGTCGTGGCGCGCGATCATTTCGCGGGGAGCACGGGGGGCGCCGTCACCGCGTCGAACCTCGACGTCATCGCGGCCGCCGGCATCGTCGTCGTGGCCGTCAAGCCGCATCAGGTTGCGGACGTCCTGTCGGAAGTTCGCGCCGCGATCACGCCGTCCCACTTGATCGTATCGATCGCCGCCGGGGTGACCCTGGCCCGTTTGCAGGCAGCGCTCCCCGAGGGAACCCGCGTGGTCCGTGTCATGCCGAACACGCCTGCGCTGGTGGGGCAGTCCGCGACTGCGTTCGCTCTGGGCCCGGCCTGCAGCGCGAGCGACGGGGCGCGGGTGCAGGAATTGTTTGCGTCCGTGGGTGTTGCGTTGCCGGTGAAGGAGGTCCTCCTGGACGCCGTGACCGGGCTGAGCGGCAGTGGCCCGGCCTATGGATACCTGATCATAGAGGCATTGAGTGATGGGGCGGTGGCGGCGGGGTTGCCGCGCGATGTCGCGACGCGGTTGGCCGCGCAGACAATGCTGGGTGCAGCGCGGATGGTGCTTGAGACGGGGATGCATCCCGGAGCGCTGAAGGACCAGGTGACGAGTCCTGGCGGGACCACGATCGAGGGGATTCATGAGCTTGAAAAGGCGGGGGTCCGGGCCGGGTTGATGAATGCGGTCAGGGCGGCCGCGGACAAATCGCGGCGATTGGGTCAGTGACGGATCGAATCCCGACCGATGAACATTCCACCTCCCACTTCGCGCCAGGCCCGGGTCATCTGGTTTGCCCTGACGGCGCTCGCGGTGTCTTGCACCCTTGCGATCCTTGGGGTGGTGCTGTGGGGATTGGGAGGGGTGGTGATGGTGCTTTCGCCGGTTCTATGGCCGATCGCGGTGGCTGGCGTGGTGGCGATCATCCTGGACCCGGTCGTGGAGTGGTTGGCGATGCGGAAGGTTCCCCGTTGGCGGGCGGTCGTGCTGGTGTTTGGGGCCGCCGGGATCCTGGTGGCGGCAGTTCTGGCGAGTATCCTGCCGCGTGCGGTGCTTGAGGCGCGTGACTTGGCGGGCAGGGTTCCAACCTACATGGATGTGGGGCGGGAGCGATTGGATGAATTTTTTTCGGACCCGTCGATGCCGCTGTTGAAGCTGTTGCCGGAGGGATGGAAGCGGGAGATGCGGAATTGGGGTTTCACGGCGCGGGAGGAGCGGGGTGCCGTCGTGGCGGCCCCTGGGGTGGTGGTCCCTGTGGAGGCGGTTGCGGGGACGAATGACGTTTCTGCGGTCGGGGGGCGCGGATCAGAATTGAAGGCTGACGCTCCGTGGTGGTTGAAGGCGATGGATCCGCGGGCGTTGAAGACCGCGGGGGGGTGGTTGGGCATGGTGGTACCCGAGGTGGCGTCCTGGATGATGGGCCAGATGGGGCGGGTGGCATCGTGGGTGGGGGTTTTGGCGGGGTTGGCCTTGATCCCGGTCTATGCGTTCTATTTCCTGCTTGAGAAGAGCAGCATTGAACGCCGCTGGACGGATTACCTGCCGGTGTCGAATTCGTGGTACAAGGATGAGTTGGTCTGGCTGCTCAAGAACATCAACGACGCCCTCGTTGTCTTCTTCCGGGGCCAGGTCCTGGTGGCGATCTGCGACGGCGTGTTGTACGCGGTCGGGTTTTCGTTGATCGGGCTCCCGTATGGCTTGCTGCTGGGGGTTGTGGCGACGTTCCTCACCATCGTCCCGTTTCTCGGGGCGACGATCACCTGCGCGACGGCGTTGGTCATCGCGGTGATCCAGTTTGGCGACTGGCGGCATCCGCTGATGGTTTTGGGGGTCTTCCTCGTGGTGCAGACCATCGAGGGTTGGATCATCCAGCCGAAGATCATCGGGGACAGGGTGGGATTGCATCCGGTCACCATCATCGTCGCCTTGTTGATCGGGACCACGCTCATGGGCGGGATCCTGGGGGGCTTGCTGGCGATTCCGGCGACCGCAGTTCTTCGCGCGTTGATGTTTCGGTATGTTTGGCGGGCGGGGCGAGGCACGGGAGAGGTCGGTGGTGAGTCGGCTTTGGTTGGGGAAAAGTGAGGAATTCCGGGGCAGGCATCGGCGGGGTGTGGGGTTGGGGAACGCGTGGGGCAAACCATTCGCCCGAAACGAATTGACATGGAATGTGCGGAAGTTTACTGCTGGGGCGTCAGGACGAGGTCGCAGAACACAGAATCCAGAACCCGGACCATGAAAAAATTTGCTCAAGTTGCGGTGTTGGCGGCGCTGATGACAGGCGGGGTCGCTGTCCAAGCCAAGGAAACCCCGGCGAGTGCTGCAGTGAAGTCGCTTGTGGGCGTGTCAGCCCCTGAGATGGCGGCGACGGTCGTCAAGGTCGTCCAGGCGACGCCCAACGCCAATCGGCCGGCTGTTGTTGCGGCCATGGTTCGCAAGGTCGCCAAGACGAATCCCGCGGTGACCCGTTCCGTGGTCAGTGCGATTTCGAAGGCAGATCCGTCGATGGCAGCGGTTGCCGCGGCGAGCGCCTCGAGTGTGATTCCTGGGTCGGTTGGAGATTTCGTCGTGGCGGCCTGTGGCGCTGCGCCTGAGAAGGCAGCCGAGATCGTGGCGCTTTGCTCGAAGGTCACGGTAGCCAGTCAGGCTGCGCTGGCCGAGACGGTGGCCAAGGTGAATCCTGCGCTGAATGCAGTGACACTCACTCGTGATGCCGGCGCGGTTCGCGTCACCGTCACGGGTTCAGCCTCCCAAGCTACTGGCGGTTTTGTCTTTTACACTCCTCCGATCGGCGGGTTAAATATTGGTTTCCAGATGGATGGCACGGAAATTAGCGGGGATCCGACCAAGGTGACCTCTGAGGATGCGCACGACACCGACCGCGATCCCAATTACGCCAAGGCTGGGTCCTAGGCCGTTCCGGATCTGCTTCCGATGCG
>CAIMTB010000292.1 GCA_903844265.1 uncultured Verrucomicrobiota bacterium | reverse complement strand
CCGACGATCACCTCGTGCCCGGAGTCGATGCGCGCCTGGCGCCGCGCCGCGGCCTCCTCGATGCGCAGCTTCGGAAGCCCTGTCCCGATGGCCTTCGCCATGCCGCCCAGCGACTCGATCTCCTCGATGTGCGCCCACGCCCTTCGCATCAACGCGTCCGTCAGCGCCTCCACGAAATACGACCCGGCCCACGGATCGATCACATGGGTGATCCCCGTCTCCTCCTGGAGGAAGAGCTGGGTGTTGCGGGCGATGCGGGCGGAGAAATCGGTCGGCAGCGCGATGGCCTCGTCCAGGGAATTGGTGTGCAGCGACTGGGTGTGACCGAGCGCCGCGGCGAGGGCCTCGACGCAGGTGCGCGCCACGTTGTTGAACGGATCCTGCTCCGTCAGCGACCAACCCGAGGTCTGCGAGTGGGTGCGCAGGACCATCGACTTGGGGTTCCCCGGATTGAATCGATGGATCAGCTTCGCCCACAGGGCGCGGGCCGCGCGCATCTTGGCGATCTCCATGAAGAAGTGCTTCCCCTGGGCCCAGAAAAACGAGAGCCGCGGCGCAAAGGCGTCGATGTCGATGCCCGCCTTCAACCCCGTGCGCACGTACTCGAGCCCGTCCGCCAGGGTGTAGGCCAGCTCGAGGTCCGCAGGCGCGCCCGCCTCCTGCATGTGATAGCCGGAGATCGAGATGGAGTTGAACTTCGGCATCTCGCGCGAGGTGAACGCGAAGATGTCGGCGATGATCCGCATCGAGGGAGCGGGCGGATAGATGTAGGTGTTCCGCACCATGTACTCCTTGAGGATGTCGTTCTGGATCGTGCCCGAGAGCTGGTCCAGCTTCACCCCCTGCTCCTCCGCCGCGACGATGTAGAACGCAAGCACCGGCAGCACCGCGCCGTTCATGGTCATCGACACCGAGATGCGGTCGAGCGGGATGCCCCCAAACAGGACCTTCATGTCCAAAATGGAATCCACCGCCACGCCCGCCTTGCCCACGTCGGCAGACGCACGGGGATGATCCGAGTCGTAGCCGCGATGGGTCGGCAGATCGAAGGCCACCGACAAACCCTGCTGCCCCGCCGCGATGTTCCGGCGATAGAACGCGTTCGACTCCTCCGCCGTCGAAAACCCCGCGTACTGCCGCACCGTCCACGGCCGCGTCACATACATCGATCCGTACGGCCCGCGCAGGAACGGAGCAATGCCCGGCATGCCATCCAGATGCTCGCAACCCTCCAGGTCCGCGGCCGTGTACAACGGCTGCAGGTCAAGGTTCTCAAGCGTCTTCTCGATCGCGTCGGAAAGCGGACGACCGGTCTCCCGCTCGAACTGGGCCTGCCACTCGGCAAAGGTCACCGGCGCTGGCGCCGATGCCGGCGCGCTGTCGAAGGCCACCGTGGTGAGATCGGGAAAGGGCTTCATGTCGTTACTCCCAGCCGGTTGATGATGGAGGTGAGAGTCTCGAGCGCGTTCGCCCGGATGTGGATGAACTCATCCACGCCCGATCCACGAAGCGCCTCGATCTGCTCGCTCGGATGACCCGCGACGACCACCAACACCCCCGGGCGTGCCGCCCGCAAGGCCGTGACCAGCGGCGCCACCACCGTCGGATAGGTCTCGTCCGTCGAACATACGCAGACCACGTCCGCCCCGGACCCCGCCGCTGCATCCGCCGCCTCGAGCGGCTCGCTGAAACCGGAAGGCGAGATCACCTCCAACCCGGCCACCTCGAAGAAACCGCGCGAAAAATCGGCCCGCGCCTTGTGCTGCCTCGGCGGCCCGAGGTTCGCAAGGAACACGCGCAACCGCCTGCCGGTCGCCGCCGCCCGCGCCTCCACGGCCCGTCGCAACCGCTCGAATCCCGCAGAGGCCCGCACCGATGACACCGCCACCATCGCGCCTTCCGGCCGATCCACGATCCGGATGGCACGCGTCAATTCGCCGAGCGTCGCGCCCGCGACGACCGCCGCCACGGACTTCTCCACGAGCGCGGCACCCTGCGCTCCAACCACCGACGAGAGCCGTTCAAGGACCGAATGATTACGGTTGTCATCCGAGGACGTCCGGGCCGAGGCGACCTGGCGGACGCGGCGCTGGTGGAACGACGCGGTGTCGGTGGCGGGGACGTCGATGGATTTTTCGGTGGGATTGGCGTAGCAGTTCGTGCCCACGACGCTGTCGCGGCGGCGGGCGACGTTGCCCAGGCGCTCAGCCGCGACCCGGGCGACCTCGCCCTGCGGCCAGCCCGCGCGCATGGCGGCGTGCATGCCACCCCGCTTCTCGACGTCCTGGAACAGCGCCCAGGCCCGGCGGGCCAGCTGGTCGGTCAGGTTCTCCACGAACCACGAGCCGCCCGCCGGATCGACCACAGTTGTAAGATGACATTCGTCGCGGAGGATCAGCTGCTGGTTCCGCGCCAGGCGCGACGAGAGTTCGTCGGGCGATCGGAACGACTCGTCAAAGGCCCCGACCTGCAGGCTGTCGCAACCGCCGAGCACGCCCGCAAAGGCCTCGACCGTGGTGCGGAGGAGGTTCACGTGCGGATCGAACACGGTCTTGTTGAAGACGCTGGTGCGCACGTGCAGCGACAACCGCTGCGCCTCGGCGCCGCCCCCCAGCACGCCGACCAGCCGGGACCAGAGGAGCCGGGCCGCGCGCAGCTTGGCGATCTCCATGAAGAACTGCACCCCGACGGTGTGCGCGAACCGGATCCGCGGCGCGACGACGTCCACGCCCAGCCCGCGACCGTGCATCGCACGCAGGTAATCCGCCCCGGTGGCCAGCGCAAAGGCAAGTTCCTGGACCGCGTTCCCGCCGGCTTCGTGCCACGAGCGGCCATGCACGCAGACGGTCTGAAGCAGGGGGGCGTTCGCCTCAGCCCATTGCGTCAGCGCCGCCATCTCGCGATACGCCGCGTCGATCGATTGCGGCAGCCCGCCCTCGTGCGCCAGCACCCCGATCGGGTCCACCTCGATGCACCCGCGCAGTCTCGCGGGCTCGACACCCCGCTTGCGCGCCAACGCAACGAGCAGTCCCGCAAACGGCATTCCCGACGCCCCCGAACGGACGAACAACGGGACGTTCGCCAGGTCGATGCCATCCAGCGCACGGTCAAGATCCGCCAGTGTCGCGATGGACAACCCGCCAGCCCCCACCTCGCCCGCCGCGGCCCAGTCCGGATCCGCCCCCTTCCGCGTCGCGCGATCGAGCACGATGTTCAACGCCGTGAGCCCCTGCCGCAACCCGGCCCGCGCGGCGTCGTTGAACTCGGCCGCACCCGACACGGCGATCTCCTGCGAAACATCCCAGGGATGCCCCACGTGACCACTCGCTCTCCCGCCGCGCACGAACGGCGCAAAACCCGGGAACGAGTCCGCGTGGGGAACCCTCGCGCCATCCTCACGCCGGTAGACCGGCTGGAGATCGATGCCCTCGTACGTCGACGAAACCATCTTCCGCTCGAAGGGCGCGCCCTTGAGCTCGGCTTCGACCAACGCCTTCCATTCGCCATAGCCCGTCGCTGAAAACTCGGCGAGCAACGCGGGACGGGATGCCGTGGTGGTGGATGCGATGTCAGGCATGGCGGGTGAATTCACGCGGGTTCAGCCCTCAAAAACCTCGACCGAAACCTCATGCCGCCGGCCGTTCACGGTGATGACCATCGGCCGGCCATTCGAGGATCGCCCCGGTGCGGACGCCGCAGCCGGGGCCGCCGGAACAGTCGCGGCTGCAGCAGGCGCAGCAGGCGGCGCGATGGGGGCAGCCGACGCTGCAACCGCCGCCGCGGCCGGTTTCGGCTTGATCAACGACTCGACCTGTTGCGGGAACATCGCGAACAACACCACCGTCTCGTCGTCGGTCGGGAGCCCCTTGTCCGCGCACTGCTTCCGGTACTTCTCCATCCCCGGCTCGAGCAGGTCCGCAGGCCTCCCGGTGACCGGCTTCTTGCCCGTCTGTTTCTCGACCTGCGCAAGAACGCCCGGGTCGATGGGCCCCGGGGTCAGGCCGTACTTGCCGAGCGCGATGTCCTGGGCCGGCTGGCAGATCATTTTCCAACGCCCAAACTTCACGTTCATCATCGCCTGGGTGCCGACAATCTGCGACGTCGGCGTCACCAGCGGAACCCATCCCAGCGCCTGGCGAACCACCGGGATCTCCTTCACCACCTCGTTGAACTTGTCCGACATCCCCTGCTCCTTCAGCTGGGTCCTGAAATTCGAAAGCATCCCCCCGGGCACCTGGTAGATGAGGATGTCGGAATCAACACGCTCGTTCGCCGGACTGGTGAACTTGCCCAACTCCACGTACACGCCCTCGAAATAATCGCGGAGCTTCGAAAGCCTGGCCGGGTCGAACGACGGACAACGCGGATGCCCCTCGAGCAACGCCAGCATCCGCTGCGTGTCAGGCTGCGACGTGCCGTTGGCAAACGGAACAATCGAGACCTCCACGCAGTCCACGCCCGCCTCGATGGCCGCCAGATAGTTCGCCGCGCCCAGGCCCGCAGTGTCGTGCGTGTGCAGCGTGATCGGGATCCCGATCCGCTCCTTCAGCTCCTTCACCATGCGAAACGCCAACTGCGGCTGCAGGATGCCCGACATGTCCTTGATGCCAATCGAGTCGCAGCCAAGCTTCTCCAGCTCAACCCCCATGCGGACGAAATTGTCGACCGTGTGAACCGGGCTGATCGTGTAGCAAAGCTCGCCGCGGGCGTGCTTGCCGGACTTCCGCACCGCCTTGATCGCAGTCGTCAGGTTGCGGAGATCGTTGAGCGCGTCGAACACCCGGAAGATGTCCATGCCGGCGTCCGCCGTGCACCGGACAAACGCCTCCACCACGTCGTCAGGAAAGCTCGTGTACTGCACGATGTTCTGCCCGCGGAGCAGCATCAACTGCGGCGTCAGCGGAGCCACCCTCTTCAGCGTGCGAAGGCGCTCGAACGGGTTCTCGTCCAGGAACCGCAGGCACGAATCAATGGTCGCCCCACCCCACGTCTCCAGCCCGGCAAAACCCATGCCGTCGAGAATCGGCGCCGCTGGCAGCATCTGCGGCGTCGTCATCCGCGTCGCAGCCATGGACTGGTGACCGTCCCGGAGGACGGTGTTGTTGAAGAGGACGGCCTTGGGATTGTTCACGGCAGGTTCAGTCGTTCAGCTTCCACGGTTTCAACCCACTCCCGACAAACGGTCACCGGCGCGAGGACCAACCCGAGGACCAACCCGAAGACCGGCGGGCTCCAACTACCACGCGCCGTCGGATCTCTACCCATCCGACGCCCACACACGGATCAAACACGGATCACCCACCGATCACCCGTCGATCCCGGCCAACTTCCGGGGGCTGACTCCCACCCCCGAACCGGCCCTCGCCCGGTGCCCGATACCAACCGACACCAGCATCCACCGATTCAAAAACCGAGCTTTGCAATTCTTGTCCAGGCCAAGACATTCCTTGTCATTTACAACTTCCAAAATCGAGTCTTCTCAATTCACAAACAATTCGCGT
>CAIMTB010000291.1 GCA_903844265.1 uncultured Verrucomicrobiota bacterium | reverse complement strand
GAGGTGCCGGAGAAGGCGCCGGTGGTCGCGAGCGCACCTTCTGCAACGAGGGGAAGAAGGACTCCGACCGAGGCTTCGGTGCCTGCAGGGCCGTGGATGTGCGATGCGGTCGCCGGTGACGAAAGGCCGCTGTAATCGACGTCATACGTGAGCTCATTGCCAACCAGCCAGAAATCGCCGTAACCGGTGGCGGTGGTGGTCACCGGAGCCGGACGTTCCGCGGCGCCCTCGAGAGCGGCCTGGTAGAACAGCGGGGCGACCTGTCCTCGGATCTCGCCGCCGGGATGGCTCGTGGTGTGGATGTTCAGATAAGTCCTGCCGGATTTAAGGCCGTCCACCTGTTCCTGGGTGAGTTTGGAGAGATCATAGGTGCCCCCGATGGTGCCGGAGGTTGCGGCGGGTACGGTGAGCGGGATCAGCACCGTGGCGGCGTTTGTCGTGGTGGCGAGGCCGTGGATGTGCGCAGCGCTTGCCGGGGCGGACAGACCGCTGAATCGAACGTGGACGGTCAGGAGCCTTCCACCCAGGGCCAGGGAGCCGAAGGCAGTGGCGGGTGAGTCCACCGAGTTCGGACGCTCCGATGCGCCGTTCATCCAGACAGTGAACGGCTTCACCGTCTCGGTCGTGAGGCCGACGATGCGGAAGAAGGAGGCGTCCTCGTCGCGGGCCACGAGCGTCTGTGAGTCGGAGGTGGTGGCGACGTCGATCCAGGTCGGGTTCGAGAGCGTGGCGGCCTTTTGGATGAGATAGGGCGGATTGCCGCCGGTCCACTCGAGTCGAAGTCCCAGTTGGCCCACGGGAGCCACGCGGGCGATGGTTGCGGGCGTGGGCTTGATGACGGTGACCGTGACGGCGGGGGAGGTGCCCACCAGGCCGCCGGTGTCGACGGCCTGCGCGGTGAACGAGTAGCTTCCAGCGGTGAGGTTGGAGAGGGTAAGCGAGTAGGGACTCTCCATGATTTCACCGACCGTATCCGTGCCCGAGTAGAAATGGACCATGGCCACCGGGCTGCCTCCCGGGGTCACGGCTGCGATCAACCGGAGCTGGGCCGGTTCGACCAGTGGGAAACCATCGCCCGGGGAGGTGAGTGTCACGCCCGGCCCGACGGCGGTGGCGGCCTTGACGACGACCTTGGCGGTCATGAACGAGGCGTGAGGCTTGCAGTAATAGGGAAATGTTCCCGCCTCGGTGAATGTATGCGAAAAAGTGGTGACGCCGGCGAGGGTAAGCGGGCCGGACTCCCAGAGGCCGTCGGCTTTCCCAGCCGAGCCGGACGTGCTGGTGTGCATGCTGGAATCCTTCTGGGTCCACACCACCGTGTCGCCGGCTGCGATTTCAAGGGTCGATGGGACAAAGGCGAAGTTCTGGATGGACACGTCCCAATTGGCCGCGGTCCCTGGAAGGGTCGCGAGGAATATCAGGCACGCGAGGCCGTGTAGCAGCGGATGCGACCGGCCGATGTTGGGGAGTAACGAGGAGAGCGCTTTCATTGACTCTCACGCTGCTCCCGGGATCGAGGTCGGGGCAAAAAGATTAGGGTAACGGAACTGTTACTTCATCTCCCTGCGTGCTTAAGGCTTCTC
>CAIMTB010000290.1 GCA_903844265.1 uncultured Verrucomicrobiota bacterium | reverse complement strand
TCCTGGTCCCGACACGCCCGGGGTGCGCTACTTTGGCCCCGGGATCCACAAGCCTGGTCGCATCGCGTTGCAGAGCAACCAGAGTGTCTACATTGCTGCGGGCGCGGTGGTCTACGGGAGCATCCACGCGAATGGCGCCTCGAACATACGCATCGCCGGCCGGGGCATCCTTGATGTCAGCCCGTTCGCGCGCGGCGTGGGCGGTGGAGCTGTGCGGCTGACCGATTGCTCCGACGCGGTGATCGAAGGAATCGTCATGCGTGACCCGGACGAGTGGTGTTGCGCTCTCTTCGGCTGCCGGAACGTCACGATATCCAACGTGAAGCTGGTCGGCCTGTGGCGGTACAACGCGGACGGAATCGACATCTGCAACAGCGAGAACGTCACGGTGAAGGACAGCTTCGTCCGTGCGTTCGACGATGCCCTGGTGATCAAGGGGTTGAGGTTGGGCAACCCCTCCCTCGACAACCGACCGGTGAGAAACGTGCGCTTCAGTCGTTGTGTCGTGTGGTGTGACTGGGGGCGGGCGATGGAGATTGGCGCCGAGACCTCCGTGCCTGAAATCAGCGGGATCGTCTTCGAGGACAGCGACATCGTGCGGACCACCCACATCGCCATGGATATTCAGCATGGGGATCGGGCCGCCATCCGGGATGTTCGCTTCGAGAATATCCGCGTGCAGATCGACGATTGGAACCCGCCTCCGCGGATGCAGCAGGCCAGGGACGAGAAGTATCCCGAGAAACCGGGGGATGGCTACAGCCCCGCGCTGCTTGAGATCGTGATCCGGAAGAATCCCTATTCCCAGGATCCGGGCTGCGGGACGGTGCGGGACATTGTCTTCAAGGACATCGCGGTCACGAGCCGTCGCGAGCCTTCATCGTCCTTCCGAGGATTCGATGCCGAGCACGCCGTGGAGGGCGTGACGATCCAGAACCTTCGATTCAACGACCGGGCGGTGGGCGATGCCCAGGCAGCCCGTCTCTCCATCGGACCCAACGTCAAGAAAGTCGGGTTCCTTGCCGCTACTCCGAGATGAGCGATGGGGTCAAACATTGACATTCGACATTTACGTCGATGTGCGGGACGTGAAGTGGGCGGTGGCGACGCAGGGCGTCGGTCGTTCCCGAGGGCGGGGCACGGTGCGAAACAGCGGAACTTGCGCGTCGTGTCAGAATGACAGTGTCAATAGTCAATGTTTGACCCCAGTGCTGGCCGCGCCTACTTGAGCCGCGCCCGGTAGAACGCGTGGCTCCCGGTCGTCCGTTGCTCGATCTCGAATGCACCCACGCCTGGCTTGCCCTCTCCCACCGTCAGCCAGTCCCTCAGATTCTCGGATCGCTCCACGACCACGGTCGCGCCCAGCCCTGCACGTACGGCCAGTCGGATGACTCCCGGCGCCGTTGGATCGTAGCCCGCCACCCCTATCACCGGCGCCGTCAGCAGGCCTTCGATTTCATCGGGTATGCCGTTCGCGTTGGCGTCGGCCGAGGTTCCCAACGCGATGTCCACCGCGTCCGCAATGCCATCCGCATTGGCATCATCCACCCCACGGCTGCCCGGTGCAGCCAACCGCTCCGCCACCACCGGCACGACCGTCTCGGCCCGGCCATCACCGTCGGCATCCATCGCGATTTCGTACCGCCCGGACTCCGCTCCACCCTCCGAACGGATGCCCACCACGGCGCCGTCCGCAATCTCGACCACGGGCAGTCGGAACACGTGGTTGCCCGTTCCGGGATTGGCTGCCTCCACGATCAGGCGTGGATGCAGCACGCGATGCGTGTGGTTGGCCAAGCGCGATTCGGCGCGCACCGGATCCGTCTCGATTCCCAGCCGCCCTCCCG
Organism: uncultured Verrucomicrobiota bacterium; assembly: GCA_903844265.1. Lineage (GTDB taxonomy): Bacteria > Verrucomicrobiota > Verrucomicrobiia > Limisphaerales > CAIMTB01 > CAIMTB01. The sequence continues at coordinate 6,775 of CAIMTB010000290.1, read as the reverse complement.
CGGGCAACTCGAGCCCGGCCCACCGAAGTACCATGCGATTCGTGCCGTTGGACTCGAACCCGACCGTGGGGATGAATCCGGCGGTGTCCCGCATTGGCGTGAAGTCAAAGCCATGCAATCCCCCGGCGCCGCGAGTGGGAACGATCCGGTCGGAATCACCCGGATGACTGCCGCGCACGCGGAGGTCCCAGACCGCCCCGGAAGTGACCGTCGCAAAGTGGTATTCGCCGCCGGCTGAATTCATGTCGATGGCCAGGCCGTCGTGCAGGTTGGGCAGCATTACAAAGGCGTTGCTGTGCGTGGTATTCGGCCCACCGATCAAGGGTGGAACCGCGATTCCCGGGAACTTCTCCACAAACTTCCCGTCGGTTCCCCAGCCCCACTCGTTGGTCCCGGCCGTGATGTGCGGGCGCGCATCGCCCGCTGTCCCGAACATGAACGGCAGGAAGGCCAGTTGCGTGATGCCGGAAAGGCTCAGCATCCAGTGACGCGGCCGGCGCCAGATATCCAGAGGGATCGCGTACAAGCCGTTGCCGGACCACTCCGTGCCTGCGCCCGTATCGTCCCAGCCGGCTCTGGAACCAAGCCGGAAGCGGTACGTGTTCTGCACGCGATCGATCTCGATGTACTGCATGCGCGATGCGGCGCGCTGGAATGCCTGATGGGTGTCGTCCTGAAGCGTGCTGAGGGCGATGTAGGCCGGATGATTGGGGTCATAGACCCGGATCCGCGAAAACCGCTCATCAACGTCGATCACCTGATACGGAGCCACCCCATGGCCCGCACCGATCCGCGGCACCATGCACAACACATAGGCGTCGGAGTGTTCGCGCATCAGTTCAAGCACGTGGTTCGGATCGCCCCCGATCGAGAACACCCCGTCGATACGGGACCCTGCGTGCCAGGCTGCGATGAATTCAGTGCTCGTCTGCACACCCTGCATGCCACGGATGAAGGCCCAGACGTTTGCCGGCGTCCGGGGTCCGCAGGTCGGATTGTTGTGCACTTCCGGCAGTGGAAACCCGGAACTCATCACCCGTTCCCTCGGGTACAGCCCAGCCGGATGATGGACTCCGGGAATGAACCCTGCCGGATCCACAAACCCGTCACGCATCAACTGGGAGGTTGCAGCAAATCCCACGCAGGATCCCTCGGTGTTATCCATCCAGATCTTGAAGACCAGGAAGGTCACCAGGGCCACGGGATCCCTGAAATCACAGATCGGGTTCTCGATGTACACCGTGTTCCCGAACGTGCTGTCGAACATCCCCAATCCAACCGTGTCATCCGTGTTCTTGAACGGGAACGAGTTCAGCCGCGTTTCCTCCGGGTACACATGCAGGCCCCCCGCCTCAATCCATTCGGAGGCGCCTGGGCGAATCGCCGCATCATATAACACCCACCGCCAATCCGTCCCGCGTTGGAACTTCACGCTGGCCGGCATCGTCACGTGCAGGTTCGTCCCGCCCCCCAGCCGGTACGACACCGGCTGGAACAGGGCCCGATTCCATGCCGACACGTCCGATCCGGTGATCGCGTTGGTGGGCGCCAGATACACGCTCAGCAACCGGTGGAAGTTCTGTCCCTGAATCGCCGGATCCACAAGGTCGCGGATCCGTACGCCGTCATAAAGCTCCAGCCGATTGTCTCCTCCCACGCCAAGCTCCAGATCTCCCAGGTGGTAGGTGTTGGATGGGGTCCACTCCCAACCCAATGCATCGCGAATGTCCGTGTCCACCGCCGTCGCACCCGGCACGAACCGCACGGTCACCGGCGGAAATGGCTCGGTCGTCAACAACACCTCGGCCCGGGTCTCGTTGCCCGAGTAGTCGGTCGCGTAGACGAACACCCGCTGTTCGCCGAATGGAAACGTGATGGTCCGGGCAAAGCTGTAATTCGGCGCAGCACCCGAGAGCGTCGTGTCAAAGTCCGGCACCCCATGGGTCGTGCCGGTCGCCGTATCCACCACCTCGGCCCGCAACGACGCAATCCCGCCTGCTTCCCGAATGGTCCCCACCAGGCCCACCGTCCGATTCGTCGCCGCCGGATCGTCCTGGATGAACAATCCGCTCGACGGGGAGCTGATCTCCACCAGCGGCGGTGTCCGATCATCGGCAACGCGGGGCGGATACGGCCCGAACTCGAGATGATCAATCGCCTCGAATCCCGCGTGCAGATAGGTCAGGCCCGACGGCTCGGACGCGTATTCCACTTCGACCGACGCAATCCGGTCCTCGCCCGGAATCACCAGCCCGATCGGAGTCCGGATCGCCGCCGGTGCCGAGAAGCGATTCGTCGTCGCTCCCAGCAGGTTTCCCTTCAACCCATAGCCGCGCAGGATCACCCGCAGCGGTGCACGCCCGTCCTCGGATGGCGGAAATCCGACACGCATCCGCACGCCCTGCTGCGGTGGGATGAACCGCATCGTCATCGGTCGTGGGTCGTAGACGGTGTCGGTCCGGCGGCGCAGCGCCTGATTCCCGCTCGTCACCGGCACTTCCAGCAAGGTCGTCGTCACGATCTCCGACGGACTCACCACCCGCAGCCCGCGGTACTGGAACTCCACCTGCGTCGTCGGTGCCAGATCGTCGAAGTCAATCCGCGTCGCCACCGCGCCCACGTAGGTGCCATGTTCCAGTCCACCCACCCACTCGATCGCATTTCCCGAATAGGTCACTTCCACCGCGGCGATGTCCTGATCGATCGGCGATAACACCTCGAACCAGTTGTTCGTGCTCGGGTCGCCCTCCAGCCGGCGGGTGACCGTCAGGATCGGCTTGGTCGCGTCCGCCGCCGTGTACGCCCGCACCGTGGCCATCGGCAAGACTCCGCCAGCCTTCCCGGTGCCGCCCGCCCGAAGGTCAAGGCGCACGAATCCCCGGGGGCACGAGAAACGAAATGCCATCCCCGCGGGATCGGTCGTCGCCCCGGCGTCCGGCATCGGTGACAGGACACCGCGATTCACGACCGCCGGACGGTTCAACGTGGTGATGCCGTCGATCTTGGAAGGCGCCGTGCCGTCGGGCATCGCGTCGATCCGCACCGTCTGCGTGCCATCCGGCGGGCACGCCACGCCGCCGCCGCCGCCTTGCTGTGCGCACCCATCGGGAATCAGATCCCCGTTCCCGTCGGGGACAGTCCCATTCAGGACTTCGTAGAGATCCAGCAGCCCGTTCCCGTTGCAGTCGCCCTCGCTCTTCGCCGGAACAGCCAACGGCAACCCGTCGAGATCCCGCGTGTCATCCGGCTTTCCATCGCCGTCCAGATCCACCAGCGACGTCATCAGGGTGGAACCGGCCTTTTCCGTCAGCAGCAGCTGATGGGTCACCCCGGGCGCGATCACGAAAGGCCCGTAGAGCCGATGCCGTGCCGGCAATTGACCCGCAGCACCCGCCCGCACCACGACACCGAAGCTCAGGTCCCTGGATGTGTCGTTGCGGAGACTGGCGCCGCGCCCGTCCGGTTGGGCCGCCACCGCCACGACTTCGTTCGCCGGAATCGACAACCCGATCCACTCGAAGGCGTTCTCGAATCCCTTGCCCGCCACCGTCACGGACGGCGACGAACGCCGCGTTGCGCTCGACGGACGAAATCGGAAGGCGCGCGACACCCCGTTCTCGCTGGTCGCATCGATCTGATCGGAGTCGCCCGGCACCGCGTCCTGCCGGTGCAACGCCAATGTCACACCGCCTGCGGCACCGCGGAATCGGTATTCCGGACCGTGAGCCTGGGCCGTCACCCGCACCGCACCGTGATTGGTGGGCACCAGGATCAGTGCGTTCTGCAGGGCGTCGCCCGCGAAGCCAAACATCGGCTTTGGCGAGATGCCGCCTAGGGTTCCAATGAAAGTCCCCGCGGGATCCCAGCCCCAGGATCCCTTGTTTTCCACCGTCACCAGAGGCTGGGCATCGCCCGTGACGCCGAAGGTCTGGTGCCACCCCAGGTCCAGTCCTGGAATCGTCCGGGGGTTGAGGAACACCTCGGTTCGCGTCAGGGACATCCCTTGTCCCGTGAACACCCGACGCATGTCTTGATAGCCGGTGGTCGGGTCGTTGGTGGCGCCCGTGCAGAAGCGGTAACGATTGCTCGCGCGATCAATGTCGATGAACCGGTTCCTCGCGAACACGTTCACCAGCGCCTCCTCGGGTTGCCGGATGTCGTACGGAAAATTGGAGTCGATGACCCAGACCCGCACCGTGTTGGCATCGATGTCCTGCACCCGATACGGTGCGACCACGTGGCCCGCCGACATCCCGTCGGGAATCATGGCGATGGTGTAATTCCGTTCCGCGCCGCGCATCGCATTCGCCCGGGCCATCGGATCACCCACCCAACGGCCGTCCCAGTGGACCTGATCCGACCAGTCGACGAGGTCCTGATAACTGTTCTGCACGCCGTAGAAGCTCTGGATCGTCGCCCACAAACTCGCCGGCGTATGGAAATCACACCCCGTCCCGCCCCACAGCATCGGCCCATGATCGAAGAAGGCCGAGGGCTGGTGGACCGCCGCATCAAACCGGGTGGCGTCCCATGTGCCCTGGGCAAACAACTGCGTCAGTGCCGCGAACCCGTAGCAGCTTCCCGGCGGCGCGTTCATCCCCGGGTTGAACGTCGACAGGAAGTACTGCACCGCCGACGTCCCGCGCGAGCAACCGCCGAGGTCTGACGTCGTTTCCAGGAATCCCGGATCGAGATCCTCGCCGAACACGGCCTCGAATTCGTTGATGCCATTGGATTCGTCGGCATTGACGAATCCCATCGACCATAACGCCGGCTCGCTCCAACGCCGCACTTCCAACTCCGCCACACGCGTCCACGGGACCGCGCCCGGGCGGCTCCAGAGGTCCCACACCAGCCAGTTGTACCGGCCCGGATGCTCGAACACGGAAGCCGGCACCCGCACCCGCACGCCGTTCCCGTCGGCGTCACGCTCCAACACCTCGACGTCGATCAGGTCCGGAGCCGAAGGTGGAAAAATCGCTCCTGATGACGCGAGGTAAACCCTCGTTTCGGCGTGAAGGTTCAATGCGCGGACCGAGACCACCGGATCCGGACTCGTGATCGACGGCCCCGTGGCGCTCAGTTCACGGAAGACCCGCTGCGGATGGACGACCGAGGGCGTTGCACCGACCGACTGCACCGCTCCCGGGCCCGCATACTCCACGCGGACCTCGCGCATCCCCAGATTGCCGGCCGCGTCCCGTGCCGAAATCCGGATGACGTTCCTGCCCGGCGACAGTTGGACGGGTTCCGCGAACCCGAACGGGGATGCAGCCCCGGTGAGCCGCGCCATGAATCCCATGTCCACATACGGAATCGAGCCGTCGCCGGATTTCACTTCCAAAGTCACCGAGGACAACGCCACGTCCTCGGTGATCGCTCCGGCCAACAAGATCGTCGCATGGGCATCCGCCGGACTTGAGCTTCGCTGCGGAATCACAGCGCCATCGACGGGGGCGCTCACAAGCACCACGGGCGGCTGCCCGTCGGTGATGGTCGGCGCCGGTGTTGGGCCGATCTCGAGATCATCGATGGTCTCGTATCCTGCGATGGCGCGGTCGAATAGGACCTCCACCCGATGCAGGTCGAATTCGCGCCGGTAGATCTCCAATGGCACGACAATGTCGGTCAGCGGGGACAATAGGATTTCGCGTTCGCCCGCGAGCACCGGAACCGTCGGTGTGCCACCGTACGCGCGGAACACGACGCGGAGTTCCTGACCATCGTTCTCGCCCTTCGGATAGCCCACGTGGACCCGCACGGCGCCCTGCGGTGGATCGAGCCGGAACACCAGCGGATCCGGGTCGTATTCGCCCGACACACGACGGCGCAAAGCCTGGCTTCCCGATCGGACACCCACCCCGAGGGCGTCCCTCGACACGATCTCAGGCGCCCCTTCGAACGCCACGCCGGGATACTGCGCGGCAATCGTCGTCCCCAGGGGGCGGTCTTCGAAGTCGATCACGCGACCGGCGGTCGGGTATCGGTTCATCTCCAGCGTGTCAATCGCCTCCACCGCGCCCCCGTCGTAAAGGACCTCCACCCTCACGAGATCGCGCTCCAGAATTCGGCAAAGGCTGATCGGAGTGAATATCGATGGTCCGTCGAAAATCGTGACGCTCTGTTCCAGGACGGGCTTCTGAGGATCCGCCTTGGTGAAGCCACGAACGGTCACCACCTGCATCTTGGCGCCGTCAGGATTGCCAACCACGAGCCGGACGAAGCTCTGTGGTTGGTCGAACAGCAGGACCAGCGGATCTGGATCACTGCCCGGCTTGGGGATCGGGGCGTTTCTCCGAAGGAAATTCTTCCCGGAGGACGTGGGCAAGCCCGAGGCGATCAGGCCTCCGCCAGGAATGCTGACACCGGCCGATTCCAACCGATCGATCACCTTGCCCACGGGCAGATCATCAAACGTGGTGAACGAATCGATGGCGTCCTGGGCGAGCAGGCTTCCTGACAGAATCAAGGCCGCGGCAAATCCTCCCAACCGACGACACACTCGAATCATTGGAGCCATCCATGAGACTGGCGCCAATCTTGCCAATGCTTTTTCCGTAAAATCGCGGCTAATCCTCCTTTGCCAAGATCGTGAGCCTGGTCAATCCCGCACCCTCACGCAATGGGGTCAAACATTGACAGTTGACATTTGGACCGAGGTGACTGAGGGACGCTGCTGCCGAGGTGGCGGTGATTCACTGCCGCTGGCGCCCGGCGGTGGACGGGTTGCGGTGGCCCAAGGCCAAAATGTCAATAGTCAATGTTTGACCCCATT